>CAZYXR010000027.1:0-36446 GCA_964650845.1 uncultured Chitinophagaceae bacterium | reverse complement strand
TTATTTGACCGGTTGGGGCGCAAATGTTGGTGGCACAACGGTTTTATCCACTCAAGGTATGCCGGTAACTACGGATGCTTATAGCCCAACCACCGACAATAATGATATTTATATGATGGTGTTGAATGATGATGCGTCTGCATTAGCTTATGGCACTTTCTTTGGCAGCCCATCTGCTGCCGACCATGTTGATGGTGGCACTTCGCGCTATAGCAAGAAAGGAATTTTGTATCAAAGTGTTTGTGCCGGATGCGGTGGGGTTAATGATTTTCCTACTACACCGGGTGCTGTTTCTACCACAAACAATAGCCCAAATTGCAACAATGGGGTGTATAAATTCGATTTTACAATTAAGAATGTTTTGGCCGATTTTGATGTTCCGGAAATTCCATGTCAAATACCATTTTCTGGAACGTTTACCAACAAAAGTACCGTAGTTGGCAATGCAGATTTTGTTTGGAAGTTCAGCGATGGAGTAACTTCTACCGATAGCAACTTTACTCGTGTGTTTTCGCAGCCCGGCTTATACACCATCACTTTAATTGCAATTGATACCGCAAGCTGCAATGGTACCGATTCTATCGAAAAAAAGATATTGATTCTTTCCAATACGGTTGATTCTACAACACTGCCAACCCGTACCATCTGCAAAACAGAAATTACTCAAATAGGTGTATCGCCCGGGCAATTTGGCAATGTAACTTATGCTTGGGCTCCGCATCCTTCTTTAAATGAATTGAATGTGCCCAACCCATTTGTATCGCCCGACTCTACCACTACTTACACACTTTATGTTTCCAAAGGTGCGTGTACCGATACTTTGAAACAAACTGTGGTTGTGTTTAGCGATGCAGTAGATGTGGCAGCATCGGTAGCTACCTGTGCTGGCGATACAGTGCAGCTTTTAGCAACTACAAAGCAACCCGGGCAAACCCTCGCATTTGAGTGGTTGCCTGCGGCACTTATTATTAGTGGACAAGGCACGGCATCTCCCATAGTAAGCCCAACACGCGATACTACATTTACTGTGCGCGTAACCAATCAATTGGGATGTACTTTTTCAGGGTCGGTAGATGTAGATGTGAAATCTTTATTGCCATCATTAGAAGCTATTGCAACACCGTATGATATTGCCTATGGCGACACTTCGCAACTTTCTATTACAACACAGGGTGTAGCTTCGGTAGCGTGGAGGAGTGATGAAACACTTAGCGATACATCCATCTTTACGCCAGTAGCTTATCCTTTAGAAACAACAGTGTATTATGTTTTGGCAACCGACACCAATGGCTGTTTTGCTAGCGACACAGTTATTGTGCGTGTGTTCAAAACACCATGTGCAACTGGTGGCGTTTTTCTGCCCAATGCTTTTACACCAAATGGCGATGGCAAAAACGATGTGTTGTATGTTAGAGGAATCAGAATTACCGAGGTGTTTCTTGCAATCTATGACCGTTGGGGGCAGTTGATGTTTGAAACCAGCGACATCAAAAAAGGTTGGGATGGAACTTATGGAGGCAAGCTCTTGGATGCCGGTGTTTTTGGATATTATTTAAAAGCAGTGTGCGAGGAAGGCGAAGTAGTTAGTAAAGAAGGAAACATAACTTTGTTGAGATGAGAAGGGAGATAACAGGTAGGCGGTACTTAGTAAGCGGGGTCGGTCGTTGGTCGTTGCTTATTCTCATATCTCATATCTCCTATTTTTTATCGCAGTCGCAAACTATCCACTTTTCGCAATTCGGTTTTAATCCTCTTTATGCCTCTGCTGCTTACACCAATTTAATGGATGGCGATTATCGTTTCAATGTTGTTTATAGAAATCAATGGGCGAATGTGCCGGTGAATTATAATTCGGTAAGCGCATCTGCCGAAATGAATTTTTTTCAATTCGATAAAGGTACGCGCTTGGGTGGCGGCATTCAGTTTCAATACGACCTCGCAGGCGATTCGCGCTTTACCTACATGCAAGTTTCGGTGCCGTTGAGCGCAGCAATTCAGTTGGGCAAAAGGCATTTTCTTTCGTTAGGAGTTCAGCCCGGTTTTTTACATCGCAATTTTGATACACGCGCTTTGCAGTTCGATAATCAATACAATGGCGATGCATTCGACTCTACAATTGCACCCAACGAAAGCTTCAATCGCATTAGCACTTTTGCTTTCGATATTGGAATGGGTGTGGCATATCAATATGCAAAAAATGCACGCAACGGATTTCAATTTGGTTTTAATTATGGTCACATCAACCAACCGTCTATGTCGTTTTTTAATGATGGAAGCGTACGCATGGGTGCTGTGGTTTCATTTCATTTAAAAGGCACTGCCAAGCTGAGTGAACGCTTAGATATTGTACCGGAATATTTTTATCGTTTTCAAGGTGCATCGGCATTTTTGGGTGATGTAAACTTACAGGAACACATGATAGGAACTTACCTGAGAACCTATCTTGAAAACACACCAAGAAAGCGGGTTGCTGTAAATCTTGGTGTTTATTGCAGAATGAATCCACGAAGGGCAGACGTTTCTAAAAACAATATTCGTGTTGATGCGTTTTGGCCTCTTGTAGGTTTAGAATACAACACACTAAAAGCCAATATTACTTATGATATTAACCTTTCGAGTTTTACACCTGCTACGCGCAACAACGGTGGTGTGGAGGTGAGTTTGATTTATGAATTTTCGAGGGTGAAAAAGTTCAAAAAGAGCAATGCGATTTGTCCGGTGTTTTTGTAATGGAGCGGAAGGAAAATGATACGAATTATTAAAAACAAAAGTATTGATGGCAAGAAGAGAATAAACAATGCGCTTGCTTATAAAAGTAGGCTCTTGTTTTTCTGCTTCGTTGTTTTGATTCCGTTTTATGGCAGTGCTCAAACCCCCGCCCAACTTTTTAAAGCCGGAACAGAAAGTTTAAACAAAGGCGAGTTTTATGCTGCATCAAAGTATCTGAAACAGTCGCTCGAAAAGGATGATGAACAAGCAGAAGTATGGTTCAACTATGCCGAAGCGAGCCGGCAGTTTAATGATTACACCAATGCTGCAAAAGGATATGAAGAATGTATAAAACGCGATAAGGAAAAAACCTTTCCGCTTGCATTGTTTTGGCAGGGTGTGATGCAACAAAGCAATGGAGAATATGATGCGGCAAAAGAAACTTTAACCGAGTTTAAAACCCGTTATCGAAAAAAAGATTTTTATGCTTTTAAAGTACAGCAGTTGATAGAAAGTTGCGCCTGGGCTTTGGCAAATCAAACCGTAAACGACAGTGTTGAAGTGATTCACGAAAGCGATAGCATCAACACTACTTTTTCGGAAATCAATCCGATAATTTCTGATGAAGGGCTATATTTTTCTTTTACAAAAACAGCTTCGGGTAGAGTGTTTCGCACAAGAATTTACAATGCTGCTACCAATGATATTTTTATGCCCGGCATGGATGAAGCAAGCGCAAAGCATATTGCCAATGGCAGTTTTTCAAATCATAAAACTTATGGCAAAGAAATTTTCTTTACACAATGCGGCATAGAAAACGGCAATTCTCGCTGCGAGATTTTTGTTTCGAAATTTGAAAACAATAAGTGGCAAGGTGCAAAGCCACTTCCGGTAAATGTGAACCTGCCGGGGCACACCGCAACTCATCCATCTGTTGCCATTGATGAAGCAGGAAATCAATGGTTGATTTTTGCTGCTAATCGCCCTGGGGGTAAAGGCAAAATGGATATTTGGTTAAGCAAGCGGCAAGCAAAATTTGAATGGGATTATCCTCGCAATGCAGGTGCCGCCATCAATACAATAGATGATGAGGTAACGCCATGTTTTTTTCAAACAGAAAAAGCGCTGTACTTTTCATCAAACTGGCATTATGGTTTTGGGGGTTTCGATGTTTTTACAACTCATGTAAATTCCATTTCATCTGCTTCGTTTGAAAAGCCTAAGAATTTAGGTTTGCCAATCAACTCCTCGGCAAATGATTTGTATTACGTTATGAACGATTCTGTTGCTTATTTTTCGAGCAATAGAAAAGGTTCGAAATTTATAGAAGCAGAAACTTGCTGTAATGATATTTACAGAATAGATGCAAGACGTAAGATAATTGACGTAAGAGATACGGTAAGCGAAGAGTTGCCGGTTGCAAGTAACGAGTTGCGCGAAAACCAAAATGAAAACGGAAAAGAAGATATAGTTGAAACTCAGAATACTCACAACCCATCACTTACAACTCATCACTCAATTTCATCACTCACCAATTTCAATCTTCCGATACAGCTTTATTTCCATAACGATCAACCCGATGAAAAAACTATGCGCGACACCACTGCATTGAGTTATGTTGATGCCTATCAGTCGTACATCAGTCTTACAAATGAATATGAAGCTGAGTTTTTAAGAGGTCTAAAAACAAACGAAAAGTCTGCTGCCCAAAAACATCTTCAATCGTGGTTTGCAGATACTGTAGAGTATAACTTTCGGCAGTTGATTCATTTCAGCACTTTGCTTTTTAATGAATTGCAACAAGGCAAAAAAGTAAGCATCACCATAACAGGATATTGTTCACCGCTCAATTTCAATGAGTACAATTTACATTTAGGAAACCGAAGAGTAAGTAGTTTGTTAAACTTCTTTTTCGCTTATCGCGAAGCAGCTTTGCTGCCCTATTTTAATGAAGGTAAATTATTGTTTGAAAGGGTATCGGCAGGCGAAGACAAAACAGCCGAGAGTGTGAGTGACAGACTTGATGATGTACGCAACAGCGTGTATAGTCCCGATGCTGCGCGCGAAAGGCGTGTTGAAATTCTAAAAGTAACTGTCGAGTAAATTTATTCTAACCTCAAGTATGGTTTTACTTTGTTGAACATACTGTCGTTTTGCATCATTGCTCTTTTCGAGGTTTCTATTGTAGTAAATTTGCCGTGCTGTTCGCGGTATGCAACCAGTAATCTTGCAGCGGTAAATTTTATGTACGGATGTTTGCCAACGGTTTCCACCTCATCGTTGTTTATCGAAAGGGTAGCAATGTCATTTGGATTAATGGTTACAAATGGTTCAATCTTTTGAATGATAGAGTCGGGTAGATTCCAAACTTCGCGTAGTTGCGCTATCTCGTAAAAGCCGCCCAGCAACATTCTGTATTTGTAAATTCTACGTGCATAACTCGGTCCTATTCCATTCAGTTTTACCAGTTCGGTTGTGTCGGCAAGGTTGAGGTTGATAAGTGGTTTTACAAATGCTTTCTTTTCTTCTTTCGGTTCAGCTTTTTGTTGCGTAAATTCTCTCTTTTCCTCTGGTATCACCACATAACTTTTCAAGCGTTCATAGCCGTCTTCGCCAATCACATAAATTTTTGCAATGTCCTCGGGTTTGCGGAACTTAAATCCTTTTGCTTTTGCCCGTTCTATTGCTTCTGCTTGCTTTTTGCTCATGCCCAATTTTTTCCATTCTTCTACGCCAATCGTGTTTGGATTGAAATGGAAAAGCATTACCGTTTTTGATGAATATTTCTTTTGTGTTGAGAAGTTGTTTTCTGCATAAGGATTAAACTCCGGCACTTCAATTTTTTGTAGTGAATCGTGCAGTTTTGCTGCGTCAATTTTTTTTTGAAAAGCTACTACATCTTCCGTAAAATCTTTTCCATCTGCAAAACCGGGCGGGTAAAACCAATTGTAAACTCGGGGGGCAATTGCTGCAATCAATATCAGCATCAACAAAGCGAGTACACCGCGCAATTGAGACTTAGTAAAGTATAAAAACTCCCTCAACGGGTTCATAGCTGAAACATTTTGTTTCAACCGAAGATATAGTAAAATATTCTATATGTTATTGCTAGTTTTTTTTTCCGGCTACGTTCAAGTGCAGAAAAAGGTGATTGTTGGTTACAACAAGCTTACTACCAATGATGGAAATAAACCCACCACTAAAGCAACAGCAATGCAGATGAAAATAACAAATGCATAAGCTAATGGTATTGCGGGAGCGGTAGCGTTTTCGGCAGCATCTTTAGTGTACATTGCTAATATCACGCGGAAGTAATAATAAATCGCTACAATGGAATTTACCACGGCAATAAGTACTAAAAACAAACGTCCGTTTCTTATTGCTTCGCTAAATATGTAATACTTGCCAAAAAAGCCCGCCAATGGCGGAATGCCGGCTAATGATAACATGGCAATAGTTAAACCGGCAGCTAACCACGGGCGTTGTTTTGCCAAGCCGTTGAAACTGTTATACTTTTCGCTGCCTGTGTGTTTACCTACTATAATTGTTATGGCAAATGCCGCAATAGACGCAACACCATATGCCAATGAGTAGTAGAATACTGCACTGTCGGTTTTGCCATAAAGAGTTACTATAGCCATCATTAAATATCCGGCATTGGTTACACCCGAAAATGCCAACATTCGCTTGAAAGAATCTTGCTGCAAAGCCATCAGATTTCCAACGGTGATGGTTAGCATAACTACCGCGCTCAATATCCAACCAAAAGGCAACATCACAGGAACAAAACACACAGAAAATAAACGATAGAATGCAGCAAAAGCAGCAATTTTTGCTACTGTAGCCATTATGGTGGTGTGTAAAGTTGGTGCCCCATCATACACATCGGGAGCCCAAAAGTGAAATGGCACTGCACTAACTTTAAACAATAAAGCCATCATTATCAAAGCTACACCAGTGTATAGCATTGACGATGGAGTGTTGGCAAGAATGTAATCGCGGATACCTGCCACATCAAAAGTTCCCGTTTCGCCATACAAAAGCGCAATACCAAATAACAATAAGCCCGAAGCAAAAGATCCCATCAAAAAGTATTTCATGCCGGCTTCATTGCTGCGCTTGTCGCGTTTATTTGCGCCAGCCATTACGTACAATGAAATTGAAAGCACTTCGATACCTAAAAACAGCATGGCGATATTTCCAAAACTCACCATTGCTAAACCACCGGCAAGAATGAAAACAATAAGAGCCACGTAATCGGAAATCTTAGCTTTTTCGTTTTTATAGAACTCGCTACTCAGCAACAATAACAAAACTGTAAGTGCAATCAACAAGCCCGAAAATGCCATAGAAAAACCATCGGCACGCAGCATGTTGAATAATGCTGCTTCGCGTACGCTATTGTCGGCATTCCAATCGTTTACTACCAATCCTAAAATTACCAATAAGCCCGCAATAGCTATTGGCAAAATAACTTTACGCAAATTGAAAATCTCTGCTAATAAGCAAAGTATTCCAAGCGCTGATGTATAAATAAGTGCGTTCATTTTATTTAATTGCGAGTAGTAGCAATCTGTTTCGAGCCATGCAATAATTGCTTGAAACCATAGTGCAAAACTCAGTTTATCTTAAAGCAGCATTTAAAATATTATCTAATGCAGGTTCCGCTAATTTTAAAATATAATAAGGGTAAACACCACAAGCAAAAATCACCAACACGATTGGCACCAACACCATCATTTCGCTTAAGCTTACATCGCTAAAGTTCTTGGTTAAAGGCTTTACCTCGCCAAGCATTACGCGCTGATACATACGCAACATATACACCGCTCCTAAAATGATAGTAAGCCCGGCAACAATTGCCAGAATGGTATTGTACTCATACATACTGAACAACAACATAAACTCACCAATGAAAGCATTGGTAGTAGGCAATGCTACCGAAGCCAATACAATAATGATGAACATTGTAGTAAACTTTGGCGCAACATTGCGGATGCCGCCCATTTTATTGATGTCGTAGCTGCCTATTCTGCGGTAAATAATTTCGCCTGCAAAAAACAAGCCTACCACATTAAATCCATGTGCAATCATTTGCACTACACTACCCTGAAAACCAGCTTTTGAAAAAGTAAAAATACCCGCTGCTATTAAACCAACGTGAGCAAAAGATGAATAAGCGATTAACCGTTTAATGTTGTCTTGGCGAATAGCAATCACCGAGCCATAAACCACGCCAATAATGCAAAGCACAATAACTACTGGTGTCCAAAATGCAGCGCCAATTGGCACAATCGGCAATAGCCAACGCAACAAAGAATACAAGCCCATTTTCAACATAATACCACTTAGCAGCATAGAGCCGGCAGTGGGCGATTCGGTGTAAGTTTCGGGCTGCCAAGTGTGAAACGGAAACACCGGAATTTTAATGGCAAATGCAACAAAGAATGCCCAAAATATAAAGTGTTGCTCTGTGGCAGATAAACTAAGTTTATACAAATCGGAGATAAGAAAAGAGCCGGTGTGCTGATACAAGTAGATAAACCCAACCAACATAAATAGCGAACCAGCTAAAGTGTAAATGAAAAACTTCAAAACTACTTTGCTACGATATTGTTTATCGCCATCGCCCCACAGCAATGCAATGAAGTAAATTGGAATCAATGCCAACTCCCAAAAAATATAATACAAGAAACCATCAGTGGCAGCAAAAACACCAATCAAGGCAAATTGCATAAAAAGAATAAGCGAATAAAAGCTGCTTTCGCCTTCTAACTTACGCGAAGAGGCGGCTAAAACTATCAACGGCACAAGCACATTAGTTAAGCCGATTAGCAAAATGCTTAAGCCATCGGCAGCTAAGGCGAAATCAATTTTCGGAGCAGCAATCCAAGCTGCCGAAAAGTTTAAGGAAGAAAACTCGCCCAGCGAAGCCAACTTGAGGGCATAGGCTGAAAATACTGCATTCACAACAGCAAATACCAAGGCAACTTTCGATGCCAGTTTATCGCCCGAAAGCTTAGTGAGAACTGCGCCCGCAAGTGCAATTACCAAAAGTATGATGAGTAACATAATTTCTTTTTTCGGGGGTGATTTATATTAGATTTTAGAAATTCATTTCAATGCCACAGTTTGCTATTATAGTTGCCACACCAAACAGCCCAAAATTGCACACACGCTCAATACCATCACAATCATATAAAAACCAATATTTCCACTTTGTACAACGCGCAATTGTTTGCCTTTCCAAAATGCCATTTTCCCCGTCAGGTTTACAAAACCATCAATCACCAGCAAATCAAAAATTTCATAAGCCAATGCCGAAACCGCAACAATAGGCTTTACAAATACGACATTGTAAATTTCATCAATGTAATACTTGTTGTAAATTACTTTTTGCAGACCTTTTTCATCACCTTCTTTTGCTGGCAATGCGCCACCTTTAACAAAGCGGAAATAGGCGAATAGAATACTTGCAACTGCACCTAACACTGCACCAGTCATCAAAGCCAATTCTGTGTTATGCGAAATGGCGTGTCCGCCATGGGCACCTTGCCCAATTACAGGAGCAAGAAAATGCTTTAGCCAATGCGAGCCACCCAAAACTTCAGGAACGCCCATCGCACCGCCAACAACTGCCAGTGTAGCAAGTATAACTAATGGCACAGTTATTAAAGCTGGGCTTTCGTGTAAATGATGTTTTTGTTCATCGGTGCCTCTAAAGTCTTTGTTGAAAGTAAGAAATACCAAACGGAACATATAAAAAGCTGTAAGCAAAGAAGCCACCGTAGCAGTTACCCACAGCACTTTGCTGTGTTCAAATGCCGAAGCCAAAATTTCATCTTTTGAAAAGAAACCACTGAATGGCGGGATGCCCGAAATAGCTAATGAAGAAAGCAGGAAAGTAGCAAAAGTTATAGGCATCCATTTTTTCAAACCGCCCATATTGCGAATGTCTTGTTCGCCATGCAAAGCGTGAATTACCGAGCCGCTTCCCAAGAATAAACAAGCTTTGAAAAAGGCATGTGTAATTACATGAAACACAGCCGATGTGTATGCCCCCAAGCCCAAGGCTAAAAACATTAAACCCAACTGCGAAACGGTAGAGTAAGCCAATACCTTTTTAATATCATTTTGAAACACGCCAATGGTGGCCGCAAACAGAGCTGTTGCTACGCCAACCACTGCAGTAAAATGCAAAGTTTCGGGAGCTAAATCGTATAAAAAATTGGTGCGCACTACCATGTAAATACCCGCTGTTACCATTGTAGCTGCATGTATCAATGCCGAAACAGGTGTTGGTCCGGCCATAGCATCGGGCAGCCATGTAAACAAAGGGATTTGCGCACTTTTTCCCATAGCGCCAATAAAAAGAAAAAGTGTTGCAAGCAGCGCAATACTTGTTTCGATGCTGCCACCAAGAGCAAGCACTTTCAACTCGCCAAAGTGAAGCGTATTTGTATAAAACAACAACACAAACATGCCCATTAAAAAGCCTAAATCGCCAATACGGTTCATTACAAAAGCTTTCTTAGCTGCATCGTTGTAGTTTTGATTTTTGTACCAAAAACCTATTAGTAAATAAGAGCATAAACCAACACCTTCCCATCCAATAAACGTTACTAAAAGATTGTTGCCCAACACCAAAAGCAACATAAAAAATATGAACAAGTTCAAGTAGGCAAAAAAGCGGCTGAAGTTCTCATCATCGTGCATGTAGCTGATAGAATATACATGAATCAAGAATCCGATTCCGGTTACAATCATCAACCACAATACCGAAAGCTGGTCAATTAAAACACCAAACGAAATGGTAACATCGCCAAACGAAATCCAGTTGAAAATATTTACATCAATGGCTTGTTTGTGCCCGTTCCAAAAACTACCAAAGTACATGAAGGAAATGGCAAAAGAGCCCAACACCGCCAACGAACCAATCCATCCGGAAACATTCTTAGGGAGTTTTTTTCCAAACAAACCGTTTATCAAAAAGCCGATAAGCGGAAGGAGAATAAGCAAGTATATTAATGTCATTATAGATTTTAAATTTTAGAAGTGCGATTTTTCAATTCAAACTTCTTTACTCAACTATTCGTTTTTACCATTTAAGCATTTTCAATTCATCAATATCTACACTGTGCAGGTTGCGGTAAATTGTTACCAAAATTGCTAAGCCCACTGCTACTTCGGCAGCAGCCACAGCCATAATAAAAAACACAAAAACTTGCCCGCTGGTATCGTTGTGATAAGTTGAAAAAGCTACCAATAACAAGTTTACGGCATTCAACATCAATTCAATACTCATAAAAATGATAATTGCATTTCTGCGCAGCAAAACCCCAAACACCCCTATACTGAACAAAACAGCACTTAGAAAAAGGTAGTTGTGCATCGGCACTGCATGAAAAATATTCAACAGCAAGCTCATCTCAATTCGGTTTTAGGTGATGCATCTTTTTTTGCAATCAATACTGCGCCAATCATTGCGCTCAACAGCAAAATACTTGCAAATTCAAATGGCAACAAGTACTCATTCAGCAATACATTGCCTAATGTTTTTACCAAGCCTATAGATCCATCAATATGTACCGGTGGAACAAAAGCTTCAGTCTTTTTTAATGCAGCTATCAACACAAAAAGCAACAAGCCGCTGGAAACAACTGCGGCAATTCTTGCCAATGCAGGTTTATGTGCTTCGCTTTCTTCGTTTAGGTTCATCATCATCAAGGTAAATAAGAACAAAACCATGATAGCACCTGCATACACTATGATATGAACAACAGCCAAAAACTGCGCATTCAATAATAAGTAATGACCAGAAATAGCAAAGAAACAACCGATGAGATAAAGCACCGAGTGTACAGGATTGCGCGATGTTACGGTCATTAAACCGCAAAAAACAGCTATTGCCGCAAGAAATAGAAATATGTAGAAAGTCACGCCTTGTCTATTATTTTTTAGTTGTCTCTTCTTCTAAACTCATTACCAGTTTATCTTTTCCGTAGATAAAACCTTCGCGGGCATAATCGGCAGGGGCAATATCTTGGGTAAGAAAAATTGCTTCTTTCGGGCAAGCCTCTTCGCACAAGCCACAAAAAATGCAACGCAAAAAGTTAATCTCATAAGTGCTGGCATACTTTTCTTCGCGATACAATTTTTCTTCGCCCGGTTTGCGCTCGGCCGAGGTCATTGTAATTGCTTCGGCAGGGCACGAAAGCGCACACAAACCACAAGCTGTACAACGCTCCGCACCATTTTCATCACGCATTAAAATATGGCGACCGCGATACACCGGAGAAAATTCGCGTTTCTGCTCGGGATATTGAATGGTAGCTTTTGGGCGAAAAAAATGCTTGAGCGTAATTCCCATCCCTTTTAATATACCAGGAAGGTAAATGCGCTCAGTAAAAGTCATTTCCTTGTTGGAAACATCCTGTTTTCTGCCACTAAGTGAAATATCTTTTATAGAAGTTGCCATGTTTTTCGCCTTCCTAAAACGGTTGCAATATTATTTTTTATCCCTTAATAAATTCAATAAAATTAGTGTATCAATTTACGGCTAAAATTACTGTTCCTGTAATTAGAATATTAGCTATTGCCAAGGGTATTAATACTTTCCACCCTAAGTTCATCAACTGGTCGTAGCGAAAACGAGGCAAGGTCCAACGAACCCACATATAGAAGAAAATGAAAAACAATATTTTGGCAAACAAAACTACCACGCCAATAATAGTGGCTGTGTTGCCTCCCAAGGCATCGCTTACCCAACCCATACCCGGGTAGTTGTAGCCGCCAAAGTAAAGCGTAGCCAACAATGCGCTCGAAATAAACATATTGATATACTCGGCAAAAAGGAAAAACCCGAGCTTCATAGAAGAGTACTCTGTGTGATACCCACCTATCAATTCGGCCTCACACTCGGGTAAATCGAATGGTGTGCGGTTGGTTTCGGCAAATGCGCAAACAAGAAAAATCAAAAAGCCCAGCGGTTGGTAAAAAATATTCCAACTCATGCCAGTGATGCCAAAAAGCTCGCCTCCTTGTTGGTTTACCAATTCGCGCAAGCTCAATGTGCCGGCAAGCATCAACAACGCAATTACCGATAAGCCCATTGCCACTTCATAAGAAATCATTTGCGATGAAGCGCGCACTGCACCCAACAAAGCAAACTTATTGTTTGAAGCCCAGCCGCCAATCATGATGCCGTAAACACCTATAGAAATCACGCCAAATACAAATAGCAATGCAACATTGATGTCGGCAATAAAGAGGTTCACTTCATAGCCAAACAGTGTAAGTTTATTGCCCCACGGAATCACCGAGCTGGTAATGAGTGCGGTGGTCATAAACATGGCCGGACCAAAAATGAACAAGGCTTTGTTTGGCGTGTTTGGAATAAAATCTTCTTTAGTAAACATTTTTACGCCATCGGCCAATGGCTGCAACAAACCCAAGGGACCCGCACGGTTTGGTCCCACTCTATCTTGAAAGTATCCTGCAAACACACGCTCGGCAAAAGTGGAATACAATGCAATCAACATTGTTATGCCCCATATAACCAAGATAATTACGCCCTTTTCTATTAAAAATGATGTTTCCATTTGTTGCTGTTCCTTTATTTCCCGTCACTTAAAATTTGCTCTTCGGTATAGCTTCCCGTCATGCTAATCGCTTTGCGATCTTCTTTTCTGCCGGTCAATAATCTTGAGTCGGCATCAATTTCAATTTGGTCCATCTCGCGAGTGTAGTTGTTTTGGTTGATTACACTCCATTTCTCCATTTTGCGCGGTCCTTCAATTACCCAGTCGCTAGGGTTTTTCTTTTCAAAGCGGCAAGTGTTGCAAATCCATGCAGGGTTGCCATTTGCGTCATTTTCCACTTCGTGAAACTCATCTTTGCGAGCTGTGATTCTGTAAATTTCTTTGCCAAACATCCATGCCGTTGTTTTGCCCGAACATTTATCGCAATTGCGGTGCGCATCGAATGGTTTTAAAAACCACACACGGCTTTTAAAACGGAAAGTTTTATCTGTTAAAGCACCTACCGGGCATACATCTATCATGTTGCCGCTCATTTCATTGGTAATGGCACCTTGAATATATGTTGAAATCTCGGCTGCATCGCCTCGGCCCATAACACCGTGAACACGGTTGTCGGTTAGTTGATCGGCAACGTAAGTGCATCGGTAGCACAGAATGCAGCGCGTCATGTGCAACTGAATTTTGTCGCCAATATCTATTTTATCAAAAGTTCTTCTACCTTCTTGGTAGCGCGTGCCTTGCGCACCGTAGTTGTAGCCCAAATTTTGCAGGTCGCATTCTCCGGCTTGGTCGCAAATAGGGCAATCGAGCGGATGGTTGATAAGCAAAAACTCCACAACGCCTTTGCGCATATCTTGCACTTTGGCACTGGTAAGGTTTTTTACTTCCATACCATCGGCAATGGGTGTGCAGCAGCTTGCTTGCAGTTTAGGCATGGGGTTTGGGTTGGCTTCGCTGCCTTTGGAAATTTCTACCAAACATACGCGACACTTACCTCCGCTACCTTTTAATTTGCTATAATAACACATGGCTGGCGGCACCAATTCGCCACCTATTTTGCGGGCGGCATTCAGTATGGTTGTTCCCGGCTCCACCTCAACAGTAACTCCGTCTATCGTAACTTTTGGCATGGTTGAATATTCTTAGTTCAAAATCGCGCAGCGCGAATGTAGAAGTTTAAAAGGAAGGTTTTGAAAAAAATTGGATTATACATCTTCACACATCAGTTGATTGATAACTTTGGTGCACAGTAACTGTTTACATTTAGTGCTGCTCGAGTAGTATCAACTTGGTTTTTACCATTTATCTGTGCAAAAAATTAAGCACCTTCTTACAGTTTCAATCCAAATTTTTCTGCTACGTTTTCGGCAATTTCATAGCCTGCATCGGCATGGCGGATAACACCCATGGCGGGGTCGTTGTGCAACACGCGCGAAAGGCGTTTGGCAGCATCATCGGTGCCATCGGCAACAATTACCATGCCCGCATGTAGCGAATAGCCCATGCCTACGCCACCACCGTGATGAAAGCTTACCCAGCTTGCACCACCGGCTGTGTTGATGAGTGCATTTAAAATTGCCCAATCGGCAATGGCATCGCTGCCGTCTTTCATGGCTTCGGTTTCGCGGTTGGGCGAGGCAACACTTCCAGTATCTAAATGGTCGCGACCAATAACTATTGGCGCCTTTAATTTGCCTTCTTTTACCAATTGGTTAAATGCAAGCCCGGCTTTTTCTCTATCGCCCATGCCAAGCCAGCAAATGCGGGCCGGCAAACCTTGAAAGGCAATACGCTCTTTTGCCATATTCAACCAACGCAATAGACCTTTGTTTTCGGGAAAAAGTTCTTTTAGTTTTTCATCGCAAACTTCAATATCGTGCGGGTCGCCACTCAAAGCTACAAACCTAAACGGTCCTTTGCCTTCGCAAAAAAGCGGACGAATATATGCCGGCACAAAACCCGGAAAATCAAAAGCATTTTCAACATTGCGCTTATCTTTTGCTTGCCCGCGCAGATTGTTGCCATAATCGAAAGTAACAGCTCCGCGCTTTTGCAATTCCAACATCAGTTTTACATGATGTGCCATCGAATCTAACGAGCGATTGCGGTAATCTTCGGGGTTTGCTTCGCGCAGTGTTTTGGCTTGTTCTACACTTAAATTTTCGGGAAAATAGCCAATCAGTTCATCGTGTGCGCTTGTTTGGTCGGTAAGGGTATCGGGTGCAATGTTGCGCTCTATCAAGCGTTTCAGCAAATCAATAATATTGCACAACACACCAATAGAAACCGCTTCGCCATTGGTTTTGGCTTGCAGGGCGCGGTCAATGGCTTTGTCAATATCTGCATCCCATTCATCTAAATACCTTGTTTCTATACGCTTGCGAATGCGCCACTCTTCCATTTCGGCAATTAGTGCTACCCCTTCATTCATGGTAATGGCAAGAGGTTGTGCACCACCCATGCCGCCTAGGCCTGCGGTAACATTCAATGTTCCTTTCAGCGTGCCATTAAAATGCTGCGAAGCCAACGAAAGATAAGTTTCGTAAGTGCCTTGCACTATGCCTTGGGTGCCGATATAAATCCAACTGCCGGCAGTCATTTGTCCATACATTATTAGCCCTTTGGCTTCCAGCTCGCAAAAATGTTCCCAAGTGGCCCATTTGCCCACAAGGTTAGAGTTGGCTATCAGCACACGAGGTGCATCTTTATGCGAACGCAAAACGCCTACGGGTTTGCCACTTTGAATCAGCAGGGTTTCATCGTCTTCCAGTGTTTTTAAACAAGCCATTATTTTTTGAAGCGATTCGTGGTTACGCGCAGCCTTGCCAATGCCGCCATACACTACTAATTCTTCGGGCTTTTCGGCTACATCGGGATGCAGATTGTTGAGCAACATTCTTAATGCAGCTTCCTGCACCCAGCCTTTACAGTTTAATTGATTGCCTATTGGTGGCAATGGAATGGATATTGATTGTTCTCTTGCTGACATGGAGCAAAATTAGAAAATCAATAGGGAGTTTTTGGAAGTTACGAACCTGATTTTTGTGCATGATAAACTATGGCAAAAATGAACATAAAAAAACGCCCGAAATTTTGATGTTTCGGACGTTTTTGTCAAGCAATATTTTGCAGAATTTATTGCTTGATTACTATCAATGTTGCATTGCCTTCTTTGCTTTGAAGGTTCAGTAGATACAAGCCGTTATTAAAGTTTGAAATATCTAAGGGTAATTGGTTTTGGCCGGCAGCAAAAACATTATTGTTTTCAAGTATCACCCTGCCAGCCATGTCCATCAGCTTAATGTTCATTTCGGTTGTGTGGGGCAAATTGAAATTTATAGAGAATACACCTGACGAAGGATTAGGAACAGCCATCAGTTGAATAGATTGACCAATTTCATTTATGCCAACTGAAATGTTTACTGCCGAAGAGCGATTGGTGCAATTGCCATCATTTACTTGCAGCGAGTAATTGCCAGATTCGGTTGGGGTATAGGTTGATGAATTGGCATTGCTGATGGGGGCATTGTTTTTGAGCCATGTGTAGGAAACGCCCGAAGTTGCATTGGCTGTTAACACACCACCATTATTAGTGAAAGAAGCATCGGGACGCGAGTTTTCGGTAACGGTAGTTGTGGCTACTGTGGTTCCGCATCTTCCAGCTTGGGTAACGGTAACGGAATATGTATTGCTGGTTTTTACCCATACAAAATCAACAGTGTCGCCTGTGGACCAATTGTAAGAATTAAAGCCAACGCCCGTTGCTAAATATGCCGAGTCGCCCGTGCAGAATGCGTAGGTAGGACTTAGATTTGGTGCATTTGGCGCACCGGCATTAGCAACATCTACTTGCAAAAACTCTGATGCTGTGCAGCCCAATTCGGTTTTAGTAACCGTTACGGTATATGAACTATCCATTTCGCCTTGAATAGTTGGAGAGGTAGCGCCATTAGACCAATCGTAAGTATCGTATCCCGCACCTGCATCTAAAGTGGCAGGTAAATTGGGGCAAGCGGTTGCAGGATTTGGCGAAACCGATAGCGTAATTTGTGGCAAAGGGTTTATGGTAAGTGTTGTAGTTGCAGTTGCATTGCCGCAAAAACCGGTTTTTGTTACCGTTACTGAATAAGGTCCGGAATTTACAGGTGTAATAGTTTGTGTTGCTCCGCCCCCGGTCCAGCTGTAAGTTGTGTAACCGGTATCGGCATCTAATATTACTGCTGTGCCAACACAGCCCGCAGTAGTAGCCGGCAGCGAAGTAATTGCCGGAACATTTTGCCCGTTGGTGATAGTTACCGAACCGTTGCCTGTGCTGGTGCAGCCACCCGATGAAAGTGTAACTGTAACTGTGTAAGTAGATGCTGAAGTTACATCCTTAGTGCGACCACTGCCACCGCCCGACCATGCGTATGAAGAAAATCCGGCTCCTGCATCTAAGGTAACTGTTTGCCCGGAACAAATAGTTTGCGATGAAGCAGTAGGCGTAACAGTAACAGTGCTACCGCCTGTAGATGCAGTAACTATATTAGAAATACTGCTGCAGCCATTTTCGGTAACACTTACCGAGTAGTTGCCCGAGGCAGTAGCTGTGTATGTTTGCCCTGTTGCCCCAATTGGTGAACCATTTTCTAACCACACGTAGCTTGCATTGGCAGGCGAAGCGGTAAGCAATTGAGAGTTGCCGTTGCATAACTGTATTGGCCCCGCAGGTGTAATTGTTGCTGCCGGGCGCGGTGTTACAGAAACTGTTGTGCTGGCAGATGTAAATCCTTTGCAGCCTTTTACAACTTTTACATTGTAGTTGCCCGATGTTGTAGCCGAGTAGGTTGGCGAAGTAGCGCCTTGAATAGCCGTAGAGCCATTGTACCACTGGTAGCTTGTAGAGGCGGCTGGTGCCGCAGTAAGCAATACCGAACCTCCATCGCAAAATGTTGTTGCACCTCCGGCAGCAACAGTAGCTGTAAAGTCGGCCCCCAATGATGTTGCTGTGTTACCCGCGGCAAACGTATCTACAACTATACAAGAGCCGTTGTTTTGTTCTACACGTAGGTAATATTTCAACCCCGCTTGGCTTGCATTTTGGTTGTTTTGAGTAAAGCTGCCCAAAAATGGAACAGTAACATTTACGTTTACAAAAATGTTCAGTTTGAACTGCCCCGGATTATCGTAGGTAGTGCCGGTTACTCTTATACAGGCTTGTTCGTTTTTATTGAATCTATTGGTTGATTTGTTTGTTGACCAACATAAACCGCAAGGCAAATTGCTGATGGTGGCAATTTCTAACCAGTTCAAATCGTAGGTTGAATTTCCACTGGTAACAGTAGGTGGCACCACAAACCGAATTGTTTGGTCGAACGGAATGCCTTTTTGAGCACAAGGCAACGAATCGTAAGGCGGTTTAAATCCATCTAAATATGTTAAGCCTGAGCCTGGAACGCAAATAGCAGTACCAGAATTTCCGCAATATTGAGCAGATGAAAATTGAATGAAAATGGTAGTGATGATGACTGTTGCGAGCGCAATTTTTCTTATCATAAATTTCGTTTTGTATAATGAAGCTAACAGATATTTCGTAATTGCAAATTTGCGCTCGGTGTTTTCGAAACGTGTTGCAGAGAATAGATGAATTTTCATTTGCCATCAACAATCCTCATATTAGCACCATGCTGAAATCAATGACAGGCTTTGGAAAAGCCTCGCAAAGTATAAACGAAACAACAGTAAATGTAGAAGTACGCTCGCTGAACAGTAGCAAGGGAATGGATTTGGGTACAAAACTTCCTTCGCGCTATCGCGAACAAGAATATCAACTGCGCCAGCAAATTTCTGCGCGTTTGCAACGCGGCAAAGTAGATGTGTATGTAAACGTTTTGAGCGATCGCGAGCAAGCTGCCATTCGCTTGAATAAAGGAGTTTTAAAAACGCATTTTAACGAGTTGATTGCTGTGGCATCTGAACTAAACATTGCATCAACAGATATTCTTCCTGCAATTTTGCGATTGCCCGATGTATATGAAGATACTCAACCAGAAATTGGAACAGAAGAATGGCAACTGATAGAGGCCACTGTTTTTGCCGCTATTGAAGAGTTAGAGAAATTTCGCGAACACGAAGGCAAGGCATTAAAAGAAGATTTGCTGGGTAGGATAAAAATTATTGAGTACTTTATTACCCATTTGCGCGAGCAGGATAAGCGCAGAGTAGGCGAGATAAGACAGCGCCTATACAACAACTTAGATTTGTTTATTCCAAAAGATAAAATTGACCAAAACCGATTTGAGCAAGAGGTGGTTTACTACATAGAGAAATTAGATATTACCGAAGAGCTTACGCGCCTGCGCGCCCATTGCGACCACTTTAAGCAAGCAACGGAGGAAGATAAAGAGGAAATGAAAGGCAGGAAGTTGAATTTTATTTCGCAAGAAATTGGAAGAGAAATAAACACCATAGGCTCAAAGGCCAATGATGCTGCAATGCAAAAAATTGTAGTGAATATGAAAGATGAATTGGAAAAAATAAAAGAGCAAACAAGCAATGTGCTTTAAGCAAAGCTAAGTTTTTGTTTTGCTGCTTTTATTGCCGGCACAAGCGCTGCTAACAGGCTGATGCCGGCAACGGTAAAAAATGTAAGTAAAATATCGGATGCGATTACTTTAACCGGGTAGGCATCTACCACAAACGAAGCTCCCCCCTCGGCAAGTTTTACAATGCCATAGTTGATTTGTACAAAGCATAACAATAAACCCAAAAGCAAACCAATGCCTGCGCCCAGCATGGCTACAAAAACACCTTCGAGCAAAAATATTGTGCTTATTTGGCTTGGGTTTGCACCCATAGCTTTTAGTATCGAAATGTCTTTTGTTTTTTCAATGGCAAGCATGGTGAGCGAACCAACAATATTGAATGAGATAATTACCAATATAAAACTCAAAATGGCGAACACTGCCCATCGTTCCATTTTTACAACACGGTACAATACTTCATTCAACTCTTCGCGGGTTTGTACTTTATACGCTTTGCCCAACACTGCTTGAATAGACTTTTTCTGTTTTTCGGCATCAATGCCGCTTTTTAATTTTACCTCAAATGCCGATACTGCATTTTCTATTCCTATCAATTGCTGTGCAAGCGGCAACGAAACAAGTACATATTTAGAGTCGAATTCCTGTTGAATAGAAAATATACCCGCAGGAACTACATGTGCTGAGTTAAAAGCATCTTCGGGAATAAACACGCTTGCAGTAGTGAGCTTTGGAACGCGAATACTCATGGATGCAAAATTATTTTCTATACTGGTGTTTAATGCCAGATTGATGTTTGCGCCAAGCACTGCATATTCTTTTGTGCTGTCGCTTAAATAAAAACTTCCTTGACGCACATAGTCTGCTACATCGGTGGTGTTGGTGTAGTTGCTGTCCACACCTTTTATAGTTGCAATTGTAGCCTTGCCTTCGTATTCCAAATAGGCATTTTCTTCAAGCACCTTTGTGTATGCAACAATGCTTTTATCGGCTTTTATTTTTTGCTCAACAAAAGCATTGTTATCGAAAATTTTGCCCTGCGCTGGCGTTACAATTAACTCGGGATAAAAAGCATTGTAAAGATCTTTTATCAAACCTTCAAAACCATTAAACACACTCAACACAACAATCAATGCAAATGCGCCCACACCCATGCCTGCCATGCTGATGTACGAAATGATGTTGATGGCATTCGTGCTTTTTTTTGAAAACAAATAACGCAGTGCAATGCGCAGTGAAAACATGAATAATAAGTTTGAAGTTGGCAAATTAGAAACAGTTTGAGTTAAGTAACTAAAAATATTTTGTGTTGCATCATTTGCATAGCTTCACCTCGCAATTAAAAACAAATGCTCAATCGCAAACAATTCATACAACAATCGGCTCTTGCAACATTATCGGCAGGCGTGGTTGCCTTGCAGGCGTGCAGCAATGAGCAACAAAATGGTTTCAACCCCGAAGGCATAAAAGATGAAAATGCTTTTTGGAAACATGTGCGCGAACAATATTTTATTTCCAATGAAATTATCAATTTAAACAATGGCGCGGTAAGCCCACAACCTTTTGCGGTTCAGCAGGCACACATCGAAAACTATCAATTTGCCAATCGCGGCCCCAGCTATTTTATGTGGCGAAAATTGGATGAGCAACGCGAACCATTGCGGAATAGAGTGGCGGAGTTTTGTGGAGTAAATGCAGATGAAATTGCTTTTAATAGAAACACTACCGAGGGTTTAAACACCATTATTTTTGGCTTGAATTTGAATGCGGGCGATGAAGTGGTGTTGTGCAAATTTGATTATCCAAACATGATGAATGCGTGGAAGCAACGCGAAAAACGCGATGGCATAAAGTTGAATTGGGTAGAATTGAGTTTTCCGGAAGAAAATGATGAAGCCATTGTTGCCAAATATCTTGCCGCCATTACACCGCAAACAAAAATTGCACACCTTACACACATCATAAATTGGACGGGGCAGATTCTGCCCGTGCGCAAAATTGCCGATGCTGCCAAAGCGAGGGGCTGCGAAGTAATTGTAGATGCTTCGCACTCGTTTGCGCACCTCGATTATAAAGTAAGCGACCTGAACTGCGATTACTATGCAGCCTCTTTTCACAAATGGCTGTGTGCGCCATTTGGCACAGGTTTTATGTTTATTAAAAAAGAAAAGATTAAAAATGTGTGGGCTTTGCTTTCGTCTTATGAACCGGATGGAGGAGATATTAGAAAGTTCGAGTCGCTTGGTACGCGCTCGTTTGCGGCCGAAATGGCGGTACATGCAGCATTAGATTTTCATTTAAAAATTGGTAGCAAGCGCAAAGAAAACCGCTTGAGGTTTTTGAAAAACTATTGGTGCGAGAAGGTGAAAAATTTGAAAGGAGTATCATTTTATACATCACTTAAAGATGAATACAGTTGTTGCTTAGCAACCTTTGCCATTGAAGGCATGAAAGCAGAAGATATTGTTACCAAACTTTTTGCTAACCAAAAAATTCATGCCACAACTGTTTTACACGAAGGTCTAAATGGTGTGCGCATTTCGCCCAATGTTTATACTTCAACAGATGAATTGGATATATTGGTGAAAGGAATAAAAAGTTTGGTTTAACTGGTTGTTATGCTATTTTGTAAGCAGTTTAAACACTTCTTCCAGCGAGTATTTATCGCGGTAGAGTTGCAATAGAGTAAGGTTCTGTTGCTTAGCAAATTCAAAAATGTTTTCGCGAATATCTTCGTTGCCAGCCGCAGTGAGTTGCCAAAGATTATCTTGTTGCACGGCTTGTTTCACGCCTTTTATTTTCAGTAGTGTTTCGTGATGTATAGGCTGCTTGAATTCAACAAGCGCTACCATTTCATTGTTTAGGCGCGATTGCAATTGTTCGGCAGTATCATCGGCTACAATTTTTCCTTTATTGATAATGACTACGCGGTTGGCTACGGCTTGTACTTCTTGCATAATGTGCGATGAAAAAAGTACGGTTTTGTCTTTGCCCAATTGTTTTATCAATGCGCGAATTTCTACTAATTGATTGGGATCTAAACCACTTGTAGGTTCATCTAAAATCAGTACTTCGGGGTTGTGCAGCATGGCTTGTGCCAAACCCACGCGCTGCTTGTACCCTTTTGAAAGCTGCGCTATTTTTTTGTTGCGCTCGGCTGTTAATCCGGTTGCTTCTATCATTTCGGCTATGCGTTTTTGCGCATTGGGCAATTGATAAACCGAAGCTGCAAACTCAAGATATTCTTTTACATACATATCTTGATAAAGCGGATTGCTTTCGGGTAGATAGCCGATGTGTTTGCGCACTTCCAAAGGGTTTTCTGCGGTGTCTATTCCGCACACTTTTGCATTGCCGGTTGTTTGTGGCAAAAAGCAGGTAAGTATCTTCATGGTGGTGCTTTTGCCTGCTCCGTTGGGCCCTAAAAAGCCAAGCACTTCCCCTTTTTTTACCTCAAACGAAATGGCATCTACCGCCTTTTGTGTGCCGTATATTTTGCTAAGTTGGTTTACGATTACTGACATTCAACTTTTGTTTCAATGATTCAAACTTAATGTATTTATCAAGGTGGAGTTGGTCCTTGGTAATTGCTGCATGGCGCTTTAAACGAACAATGTTTGTGGTAGTTGATTTTTATAGCTGCAAGCGGCTCTTTTTTAAGTGTAAAAGTGTATTCGCATTTGGCGTGTGCGGTTTTCATACAGGCTTTGTTCCAAGTGGTGTGGTTGTCGTTTTGTGGAATGTTGAGTGGCGAAAGTTTGTCTTCAAAAACAATGCAATAAACTCCCGGGCGTAAATGCAATTTGAAGTTGCCATCTGCATCGCTTGCGGTTTCAGCTATTATTTTTTTCGATGCATAGTTTGCATTGCCTTTGCGTACAAAAATTTTTTTGCCTTCGAGCGGCTGTGGGCTGCGCAGCATTTGCAGCATAGCTTCGGAAGGCGCAATGCCACCACAATAATCTGCTGTTTGTGTTATCGTTCCGGCTACTGCATACTTTTTCTTTGCAGCAAAACTGTGTAAGGTAGCTACAACCAAAAGAAACAGATATAAATTCTTCATTTCAGTTGTTCGAAAACGCGCTTACAGTTTTGTGTCATCCACGCCATCTAACCAAGCCTGCACCTCGCCTACAATAGAGCGAATGCAGTTTTCGTCAAACGGAGAAATTAGTTTGGCATCTTGCACCAAGCCTAAGAAGTTTTTGCTGCCACCGGCTTTGCACAAGTCTAAATAATCTGCCCAAGCAGCTTTGAAATCTTTTTGCGATTTGCTCCAAAACTGGAATGCGCAAATTTGAGCCAAGCAATAATCAATGTAATAAAATGGCGAGCGATAAATATGCAATTGTCTTTGCCACAAAGCACCGCTTTCTAAAAACGGAATGCCGGCATAGTTAATGTATGGGCGATATTTCTTTTCCATATCTAACCACACTTTTCTGCGGGCTTCGGGTGTTAAATCGGGTTGTTCGTAAATAATGTGCTGAAACTCATCTACTGCACAGCCATACGATAAGAAAATAACTGCGCCCGATAGGTGCGCAAATTTATATTTCTCTGCATCTTCTTTAAAAAACAACTCCATCCAAGGCCAGCTGAAATACTCCATACTCATAGAGTGAATTTCGCAGGCTTCGTAAGTTGGGAAAGCATATTCGTCTAAATCGAAATGACGGCTTTGGAAACACTGAAAGGCGTGACCAGCCTCGTGAGTCAATACGTCAATATCATGCGAAGTGCCATTGAAGTTTGAAAAAATAAATGGTGCTTTGAATTTAGAAAAGTGTGTGCAATATCCCCCGGCTGCTTTGCCTTGCTTGGTAACCAAATCCAAAAGCTCGTTGTTTACCATAAAATCGAAAAACTCTTTTGTTTCGGGCGAAAGCTCGCTGTACATTTTTTTGCCGTTTTCGATAATCCACTCGGGCGAGCCTTTTGGTTGCGCATTGCCTGTTGCAAAGGTTAAGCCCATATCCAATATGGTAAATTCTTCAACACCAATTCGTTTTGCTTGGCGCTCGCGCAATTTGTTGGTAAGCGGCACAATGTGCTCCAATACCTGCTTGCGAAAAACTGCTACATCGGCAGCGTTGTAGTCGGTACGCAGCAAACGGCTGTATGCCAATTCTACAAAGTTTTTATAACCAAGTTTGTGTGCTATGCTGGTGCGCACTTTCACCAATCGGTCAAAAATTCGGTCTAATTCTGCAGCGTGCTTTTCAAAGTATGCGTATTTGGTGCGCACTGCTTTTTCGCGTACTGTGCGGTCTAAACTTTGCTCGTAAGGATCTAACTGCGATAAGTTTAATTTTTCTCCATTGAACTCAACAGTTGCGGTGGCAATCAGTTTGGTATATTCTGTTCCCAAGCGGTTTTCTTCTTTCAAGTCGTTGATAATACTTGGGTCGAAACTTTTTAAAGATACCTCAGCAATATTGAATAATTGATTGCCAAATTTCTTTTTCAAATCGGCTTTGTAGGGTGTGTTGCCCAATGCTTTGTAAAAGCGAATAGTTAAATCGCGAAACAAAGGCTCGTGATCGTCATAAAATTGCTTTTCTACTTCGTAATAAGGATTGTTGGTATCAATAGAATTGCGCACCGATGCAATAGAGGCATAGGTTTGAAACTCGTTGCGCAGCACATTTATATCGTCTAAAACCTTACTTTGTACCTCGGCTGAATCTGCTTTTTGAAATTGCTCAATCAGTGCAGTAAAGTTATCGGAGATGGTATCGAAATCGGGGCGCTTGTATTCTAACGATGAAAACTTAGTCATATCAATTCAAAATTTTGAATGGCGAATGTAATTATTTCGGCTTATTGGCTGCTTATTGGTCTTTTTGCCAATAGATTGTTTAGTTCATTTAACAACAAGGCAGTGCATAGGTTTTGAGTTGCCTTAAAGCAAATGTTGCTTAATCTACAAACAAACTTGCGGCCACACCATCGGCAAAATGTTTGCCTTCGTTGGTTAAGGTTACCACTTCGTTTTGTGTAACATACAAACTGGAATCTACGCTTTGAAGTGCTTGCAAAATCAAAAGTTTGTAATCGGCAATTTTGTTGTGATTTAAGTTCATGCCCCACATAGTGCGCAGCGAGGTCATAATGTATTCGTTGGCTTGCTGTGCTGCTGTAAGCGTTTCGGTTTCGCAGTTTGGCTTGCCATGCTTAATGCCCTCTATGTAGCTAAGGTTGTTGCTAACATTCCATTTTCGCTCATTGCCATTAAATGAATGTGCCGAGGGGCCAATGCCGATGTATGACACGCCCCGCCAATAGTTGGTGTTGTGCAAAGCATATTTGCCGGGCAGCGCAAAATTTGATATTTCGTAATGTTCGAAACCTTTTTGTTGTGCTTGTGTTTTTAAAATGTCGAATTGTGTGGCTGCAACATTTTCATCTATTGGCGGCAATTGCTGTTTTTGAATTTTTTGGTGTAAAGTAGTTTTAGGTTCTACCGTTAGCGCGTAACACGAAAGGTGAGGTATGTGTAAACTAAAAGCGGTTTCGAGGTTTTGTTGCCACTGCTCATTGGTTGTGGTAGGGGTTCCATAAATCAGATCAATGGTGAGCAGGTCAAAACCGGCATCTTGAGTTTTTTTGATAGCGTCAATAGCTTCGTTGCGGTTGTGGGCGCGGTTCATGTATTGCAAATCGGCATCGAAAAATGATTGCACTCCAATGCTGAGGCGGTTCAAGCCAAAGGCTTTGAGTGTTTCCATTTTGCGTATTTTTTGTGTAGTAAGGTCATCGGGGTTGGCTTCTATCGTCAGTTCTTGCACTTTGCAGTTGTGATGCAAATGAATGCTTGCGATAATTCGTTTCAGTTCATCTGCCATTAAAATGGATGGAGTACCTCCGCCAAAATAGATAGTGCTGATAGTTTCGCCATTCAGGTAGTTTTTGCTTAGCTCAATTTCTTTAGTAATGGCATCGAGTACTTTTTGTTTAAGCCCTGTGGAAGTAGAAAAATAAAAATTGCAATAGTTGCAAGCTTGTTTGCAAAAAGGAATGTGAATGTAAATGCCTGCCACGCTGCAAAGGTGTGTAAATGCTTTTGAAAGAACTATGGCAAATACTTATGGGGGCGCAAAAAGCATATCTCAACATCGAACTTTTCTTTTATTCGCAGTCTCAAATAGTTGATGCGCAAAACTATAACTGCAATTATTGATTTTTTCTACCCACCCTTTTCGAAGATTTTCGATAAGCAAACTTTTCGTTATGCAGCCTGTGGCGGAGGGAATACTGTATTAGATATTTTACTTTATTTTTTGGCTTATCACTATGTGTTGCATAAAGAAATTGTGCATACACCTTTTATTGCTATCAGCCCCCACATTGCAGCGTTCATGTTGGCATTTATCATCACTTTTCCGGTGGGCTTTTTCTTGATGCGCACAGTGGTTTTTGTGGAGTCGAATTTGCGCGGCAGGGTGCAGTTGTTTCGTTATTTTTCGGTAGTAATGGTTAGCTTGTTGCTTAACTATGTATTCATCAAATTTTTTGTTGAAAGCCTTGGTATCTATCCTACCATTGCCAAGATAATCACTACCGTTGTGGTGATTTTATTCAGCTATTTTTCGCAAAGGCATTTTTCTTTTAAAAAGAAGTGAGTTGCGAGAAAATACAAAGAGATTCTGTGGGCAACAAATTGTATTGAATGCTAATCAGATTTCTGATTTTTCACATCATACTTAAAGCATTTTTGTGTAGTACTTCATCCATTTGTCGGGCAATTCTTCGTTGCAGGCAAGTTGGTAATCGGCATACGAACAAGGAATTAAATGTTGCTCGCGGCTAAATTTTGTATTGCGAAAGGGCATTTCCATCCACCAGCGTTCGGTGCGTTTGCTTTTCCAAAAAATAATTTCGTGATCTACCTCTTCTAATTTCACTGTAAAGCGATAGTAGTTGTTGTCTTCCTGCGGTGTATCTTCTTTGCGATTGTAGTAGCCTTCAATAAAATACCAAATGGCATGTGCCACTAATTGCGCGGTTTGTTGGTTTACATCATAGTGCGGATTCAATTCATAAAACCCAATGGAGCTTACTTTGTCGCTCATGCCGGCATAGCGTGCAATTTGGCATAGTTCTTCGCCATAAAACCCATGAGGCGAGGCTTGTGCATGTGCAGGCGCATCGCTCATGCGCAACGCACTAATATCAATTGAAACCATATCGGCATCACGCACTATGGGCTCCACTTCCTCCATGTTGCCTTGCAGCATACCTAAGCGGTAGCAATCGAAATTTAAACTTTGCAAAGTATCTACCGCGCTCGGGTCGTTCATATAGCTTTGATGCCCGAGATGGCTATAATTGAAAAGATAATTCGGTTGGTGCATCAGCAAGTGCATTAAAAACGAAGATGAGTTCATAGGCTCATCGGGCGAAGCACCCATGTCTATTCGTTCATCTACATTCACTACGTTTATCATGCCTTGCAAATCTTGATAGCCCAAAAACTGCCCGTAAGTAAGGTCGTGGCTACCGCCAATAATTATTGGTACAACTTTGTGTGTAACACATTTAAGCACCACTGCTGCTAAAGCAAAATAAGTATCACGAGCAGTAGCCCCCGAAGCCACATTACCCAAATCTACCGCTTTAAAGGTATGTTTTGATGGCAGATAAAGTTTGTATAGTTGCTTGCGAACTTCGTTGGGTGCAATCATGCAACCTTCGTTTTCTGCCGAACCGCGCCCATCGGCAATGCCTATTATGGCAACATCAAATTCGTGTAGATTGGTAGGTTCGCCATTGTAAACCTGAATGTGTGTGCCAATTTGATTAGGGTGGAATTTTTCATCGCCAAACAAAAGTTCTGTATCGGCAGGAGCAATAAATTCGTAAAACATATTTTGCTGTTGTTCGGGGGCTGAAAGTAGAGCAGTGCTGTGGCAACAACTAAAATTGCAGCTTTATGTTTTCCAAAGTAGGCGGGTGGGTATCTGTTTTTTGGTACATAGTAATATGAAACTAAGCCACTATATTGCCCCTTACATTTTAATGTATGCTTGCAAAATCAATTGTTGTATTTGTGGTTTTGGTTGCTACAACCTGTGTAGCACAAACCGAAAATTACCGAGGCATTATCACCGATGCCGAAACCGGTTACCCGCTGCCTTATGCCAATGTTTTTATTCCAACTACCAAGCAAGGTATGTATGCAAATGACGAAGGCGTTTTTCAGGTAAATACAATTGCTACAACAGATTCCGACAGTATCTTTTTTTCGCACATCGGTTACGAAAGTATTCGCACCACTATTTTAGATTTAAAAAAGATAAATGGAAATGTATCCATGCGCGCCAATCAGTATAATTTGAATGAAGTAGTTATTACGCCTTTTGCGGCAAAAGAATTGCTGCAACTTGCAGTAAGCAAAGTGAAAGATAATTACCCAACCGATTACAGCCGAATGAGGTTGGTGTTTAAAGATTTTAGCAGGCGCAGCGGACATAGGAGTCATTATTTTTATTTCGATTTTAATGCGTATCTAAAAAGTTATGAAGGCAAAAAAGCCGAGGTAACAACTAAGGTGAATAAGCATGAAATGTATGATAAGAAAGGAGAGTTTACGGCTTCGATGAAGCCCACAGATTTAATGCGTTTTGTGATGCTCGAAAAGTCTTTTGAAGATGAAAAATTGGACGAGTATGAATTTAACTATTTAAACAGCGAAACCTATGAAGGGGAACAGTTTGATGTGATTGGCTTTAAAGCAATACCTACCAAAAAGAACAGTTTTGTTTCTGTGCGTGGCAGGGTTTTTGTTGGAAAAACCAATAAGGCGATTAGATATGTAGAGTTCAGTATAAAAAGCGAAAAGGCAAAACGTTTTATGTTGGTTGCGAAAATGGATTCGCTCAATGTATTGGTAAAAGCAGCGTTCAAACCATTTGAAGGTAAGTATGTATTGGATTATGTTGTGCAATCAACTTTTGCAAAAGGCAAAATTTTTGGCAAAGCCGAGAATTTGGTTTACTCTACTACCGCAAAAGCTATTGAACATCAGTTACAACTAAAGCCAAGCGAAGTGTATCAGCAGAATGATGTAAAAACCATTTTTGATGACGAAAAACCCAAAGACATCTCGTTACTAAAAGACGACCCGGATATGAATTTGAAGTAGATAGTTTCCTAAAATTAAATATGTTCGCACGTTAATTTTTAACAGGTGTCACAATACCGTTTCCTTCATCGCAAACACATCAACCCCAAAAAGTGGGATGCTTGTATCAGTGCATCTACCGATTTTCCCTATCCACTTTTTTGGTATTTGGATGTTGTTACAGAAGGTAGCTGGAGCGCTTTGGTGTTGCGCGATTACGAGGCTGTGTTCCCTATTGCCTGGAAAAGTAATTTTGGTGTGCGGCATGTGTATCAACCATTTTTTTGTCAGCAATTGGGGCTTTTTTCGCCCGAGCCACACCCTCAATTTGAAATTGCTTGCCTTAAATTTTTGCAGCGTAAGTTTCTGTTTTCCGAAATCAATTTGCACTATAAAAGTTTTGCCGAAAATTCGAATCAATTAAGTGTAAAGCAAAATTTTGTTTTGCCACTTAATGCTGCCTATGAAAAATTACAAAGCGATTATGCTAAAAACACTTCGCGCAATTTGACAAAAGCCTTGTCGCATCATATACATGCGGAACAGTTTGATGATGTGGATGCGTTTGTAAATCTTTATGCCGAAAACTCTGGTGCAAATACAAAGGGCTACAAAAGCAAGCACAATACCATTCTGAAAAACTTGATAGTGGAAGCAAAGGAGCGGGGCGTAGGCGAAGTTGTCGCAGCATTTGATGGCAAGTCTAAAAACCCCGTGGCTGCGTGTTTTATGCTTTTTTCGGGTGACAGAATCATCAATATTGCACCGGTTACATCCGCTCATGCAAGAGAAGCAAATGGAATGACTTTTCTATTGAATGAATATATTAACCGATACGCACAAACAGGTAAAGTGTTGGATTTTGAAGGCTCTTCAGTAGAAAATATCGCGCGCTTCTACAAGGGTTTTGGCGCAAAGCCGCAACCTTTTTGGCGCTATAAACACACAGTTGGTGATGTGTTAAAGCAACCATTCCTTTTCTCTTCCAATCATTACAAATAAACTTTTTGAAGTTTATTAACTGTCTTGTATATTTAAACCTTTATTGAAGACGAAGTATGAAGCATTTCTACGCTATTCTAATATTATTTTGTGTTGTTCAAGCATCTGCTCAAGACATTCATTTTTCGCAATATTATGCTGCTCCTGTGCATTTGAATCCCGCACTTACAGCAAATGTAAATGGCGTGTTTAGGGTAGCGGCTAATTATAGAAATCAATGGTTTATTGTGCCCACACAAAATCAAAAAGCACCTTACCAAACTTTTCAAGGATCATTTGATATGCCAATTTTAAGAGACAAATTGGGTAATGATGGTTTTGGTTTTGGGCTGAATGTTTATCACGATCGTGCCGGAAATGGAGTTTTAGCTACCACTTCTGCATTAGCTTCTATTGCTTACCACAAAGCGGTAGATAGGTATGGCAGAAGCCGCATTTCTTTTGGGTTGCAAGCCGGCATCGTAAGCAAAAGGGTGAATATCAGCAATCTTATTTTTGAAAATCAATTTGATCAATCAATTGGCTTTTGGAACGAAAGTTTATCTAATGGCGAAACTGGTTATTCCAGCGGGTCCATACTTTATCCGGATGTAGCTATTGGTGCTTTGTGGTCATCGGCTCCCAAAACCAAATTTCGTTACTACCTTGGATTTGGTGCCAACCATCTTTCGCGCCCTCGCGAATCTTTTCTTGGCGATGATAGAAATCGGTTGCCAGTAAGATATGTTGTGCATGGCGGCATGGAAATTTTTACCAGCAACAGACAAGATTTCAGTTTTGCACCAACCTTTTTAATGTTGCTTCAAAACAATGCACAGCAGTATCAGGCTGGGCTTGGGTTCAATTACGATTATAGCGATGATTTAGGTTATTTTGGTTCGGTGTCTGCACGCTTCAATCCTGGAGGTTCCGATGCGGTAATTGTAGGTGTAGGAATGGAGTTTTATAACGTGCGCTTGGGTGTAAGTTATGATGTAAACTTCAGCGGATTGCGCACAGCAACTCGCGCGCAAGGCGCACTTGAAGTAGGAGTGGTATATGTTTTTAGAAAAGAAAAACAAGGTCCGGTTCAGTATCACAGCTACTGCCCAAGATTTTAACGATCAATTTTAAATTTGTTTGTGATGAGATGCGCTTTCGTTCTTTGTGTATCATTTGTTTTTTGGGGTTTGTCGGCTACAGCACAACATTCCAAAGTTTCGGCATCAGCCGAGCAACAATTCAATTTTTTTGAAATAGAGTTTTCTTTCCCTTTACATACTGAAACCAAAACAGCATTACTTGAAGATTATGCAGCATTGCCCTATGTGGCAAATGTACAGTGGGTGAATGCGCAAACAATTTGTTTGGCTACTCAAAAAGGTTTTGTGATAGAGCAGGTGAAACCCGCAGTAGAAAAATATCATCTATCCATAGAAACATATCGCGAGCATTTCGGTAGTGTTTCGTCATCATGCTTAAACCCAAAAAAAGATTGAAAAAGTTTTATGCTCTTTGCGTTATCGCTATTTTTTCGGCAGTAGTTTTTGCGCAAGCTCCGGCAAATAACTCGCCTTGTACAGCTGCGGTGCTAAATGTGGGCAGCTCGTGCAATTATGTAACTTATAACAGTACCAATGCTACACCTACACCCTCGGTGCCGCAACCTACCGGAACCAATTGTGCTGGTTGGGGTGGCGGCAGAGATGTGTGGTTTAGGGTTGTGGTGCCTGCAAATGGCGCAGTAACTGTTTCTGCCAATCAGTTCAATATCTTAACTTTTGCCGATGGCGTAATGGCAGCATACAGAGGTACATCGTGCAATAATTTAACTTTGATAGGGTGCGATGATGATGGCGGACCGGGCTTAATGCCGCAAATAAGTTTGGTGGGCGAAACTCCCGGCACCAGTATTTGGTTTAGGTTTTGGAGAAATAACAACAACACCGGAGGGCAATTTCAAATTTGTGCATCAAATGCTGTTCCAAACAATCAAGATTGCTTGGGCGCAATTCCGCTTTGCCAAAGCAGTTATTCTACTGTGGCATCCTACACTGGTGTTGGTAATGTTCCCGGTGAAATAAATGAGCTTATTTCTTGTTTAGCTAATGGCGAGCGCAATGATGTGTGGTACACGTTTACAGTGCAAACCGCAGGAAACGTAAATTTTACCATCACGCCAAACATTTCAACCAACGATTATGATTGGGCAGTTTTTAACCTTACCAATGCCAATTGCAATGACATTGCCTCAAATGCATCGCTTCAAGTAAGTTGCAATTATTCATCTACAACAGGAAGTACCGGCACATCTTCGGGTTCAGTATCAAATTCTCAAGGGCAGGCGGGAACCGGATTCAATGCTCCAATTCCTGTAACAGCGGGGCAAACTTATGTAGTAAATATCAGCAACTGGTCCAGTACTGGTCAATCTGGTTACAACATAGATTTTAGTGCTTCCACGGCAACAATCTTAGACAATGTTGGGCCTCGATTGCGCGCCATTGATTCAATACCTGTTTGTGGTCAAAATCGTATTGCATTCAGCATGAATGAAAATGTGATGTGCAATACTGTACAAGCAGGCGATTTTTCTTTAACTGGCCCAGGCGGCAATATTCCTATTACTTCTGTTACATCAGTTTACTGTCAATTGGGAACCACCTACGACAATAGTTTTAGGGTAAATACTGCAACAGGCTTTACACAAACAGGCACCTATACACTTTGCTTGACAAATACTGTCGGCAACATTTCCGATTTATGTGGCAATCAGTCGCAATCAACTTCACCGTGTTTAACTTTTACAATTACAGCCTTGGCAGTTAATGCATCTAAAACAGATGTGATTTGTAGAGGCGCAAGTACCGGAACGGCTACAGCTTCTGCTACGGGAGCTAATGGCGCATACACTTATTTGTGGAGCAATAATGCAACTACTGCTTCTATAAGCAACTTGCCGGCTGGCACCTATACGGTAACTGTTACCAGTGGCGAATGCACAAGAACAGCAAGTGTAACAGTAAATGAACCCGCGCTGGGTGTGTCGGCATCAACAACTACCACGCCATCCAATTGCGGGCAAACAGATGGCACGGCTACGGTAACTCCTGCTAATGGTATTGGAACATACACCTATTTGTGGAGCAACGGTCAAACCGCAGCCACTGCCAACAATCTTGCTGCCGGAAACTATTCGGTTACTGTGCGCGATGCTAATAACTGTAGTGTTGTTGCCGCTGCCACTGTTTCAAATCAAAACAGCACATTAGCCTTATCTGTTCGGGGCGATACGGCTTGTTTTGGTGTTGGGCAGGGTAGAGCTTTTGTTACAGCTATTGGTGGAACACCCAACTATACTTATTTGTGGAGTAATGCACAAACATCTGATACAGTAAGTAACCTTGCAAATGGTGTTTACGCAGTTACTGTTCGCGATGCGCTGAATTGTTCTGTAACAGCATCAACCGGAGTGTTGCGTCATCCGGCAATTACATTTAATGCACCAACAACTACCCAAACCAATTGCGGTCAAAGCAATGGCACAGCAACTGTAAACCCCACTGGAGGAGGCGGAGGATTTTCATATAATTGGAGTAATGGTCAAACTTCACAAACAGCGACAGGTCTTGTTGCCGGAAGTTATGATGTTACTGTTCGCGATGCGAATAATTGCACGGCAACTTCCACAATTGTTGTTACTAATCAAGGCAGCACATTGGCTATTACATTAAAGGGCGATACAGCATGCGACAACCCTTCGGCTACTAAAATTTTTGTTACTGCAACAGGAGGTGCTACACCTTATACCTATTTGTGGAGCAATACACTTACTTCTGATACGGTTGAAAGTATTCCAAATGGAATCTATTCGGTTACTGTGCGCGATGCATCTAATTGCACAGTTACAGGCTCAACGGGTGTGTTGCGATATGCGCCTGTTACATTCAACCCATCTGTTATAGCGAATGCCACTTGTGGGTTAAACAATGGTTCGGCAACAGTAAATGCAGCGGGCGGAAGCGGAGGCTTTACATACACTTGGAGTAATGCACAAACAACGCAAACCGCAACCGCACTTGGTACAGGTGCATATTCGGTAACGGCTTATGATGCAAACCAATGCAGTAGCACCAATACTGTAAGTATTACACAGGCTGGTAGTCCTGCTGTTTCAAATATTACAAAAACCGACCCCGCTTGCTATGGAGCTGCAAACGGCACAGCCACCGCTACTGCAACGGGAGGTACTGGTGCCAAAACTTATAGCTGGAGCAATGGACAAACCACTCAAACCGCCACAGGGCTCTCCTTTGGCACATATACGGTTACTGCTACCGATGCAAATAGCTGCACCGCCACTGGAACCATAAATATTACTCAGCCCGATTCTTTGGCATTCACATCTTCGAGCATAGTTGACGCTTCATGTTTTGGAGGTAACAACGGTAGTATTACCCTTGCTTACACTGGTGGAACCGGAACAATAACTTATGTGTGGAGCAATAGCCAAACCGGAGCAACTGCAACGGCATTGGTTGCCGGCTCATATTCTGTTACTGTGAGAGATGCAAATAATTGCACCATCTCCAGAAGTTTTGTTGTTGCCGAACCTACTGATATTGCTATTCAATTCAATACAACAGATGTGGCTTGCAGAGGTGCAAACACGGGATCTGCAACAGCCAATACAAGTGGTTCGAATGGTAACTTTACATATCTTTGGAGTAATAGCCAAACTACGTCAAGTATCGGTAATTTACTTGCCGGAAGTTATGCTGTTACCGTAACAAGCGGTAGTTGCACAAAAGTTGCATCGGCAACAATTAATGAACCTGCGCTCGGTATAACAACTACTTCAACCACTACCCCATCCGATTGCGCACAAGCAAATGGCTCGGCTACGGTAAATGCTTCAAATGGCACAGGTAGCTACACTTATGTGTGGAATAACGGTCAAACAAGTCAAACGGCTATTAACCTTGCTGCCGGTGCTTACTCTGTTACGGTGAGTGATGCAAATAATTGCTCTGTTGTAGCAAGTGTTGCTGTGCCAAATCAAAACAGCACTTTAGCAATTGCACTGATGGGTGATACCGCTTGTGGCGGTGTGGGACAAGGTGTTGCTTTTGTTACTCCGTCTGGTGGCAATCCACCATACTCAATTTTGTGGAGCAACAGCCAAACGGTAGATACCATTCAAAATCTTGCAAATGGCGTGTATAGCGTAACGGTTGCCGATGCTTTAAGTTGCTCGGTAAATGCAAGTGTCTCAGTGCTTAGGTTTGCAGATATTGTATTTAATGCACCAACTATTGTTGCAGCAAGTTGCAATCAAAGCAATGGTTCGGCAACGGTGAATCCAACTGCCGGTAGTGGAGGTTTTACTTATTTGTGGAGTAACGGAGAAAACACTTCAACCATTAGTGGGCTTGCTGCCGGGGTGTATGATGTTACAGTTGCAGATGTAAACTTGTGTACCGCTACCTCGTCAGTTACTATTACGCAAGATGGTGCGCCAGCAATTACCAATACCTCGCAAACTGATGTAAGTTGTTTTGGAGGTAG
>CAZYXR010000026.1:32244-38322 GCA_964650845.1 uncultured Chitinophagaceae bacterium | reverse complement strand
TATTACGACTTGAATTGGAGCAAGCCAGATTGGAAATTTACCAGCATAATGTTCTAACAAAAAGCCGATAAAACGCTCGTGAGTAGAAAGTGGTGCACGGTGAATAATCAACGGGCGTTCTTTTTCATTTTTATCATTTGTGTATGATAAATCAAATCGCTCGGCTTGCGCAAAATCAACCTGATTGGTAGCAATGGTAAATTCACGACCAATTGCGCTCCAAATTTGTATATCAATTTTAGGGCCATAAAAAGCAGCTTCATCAGCTACTTCCACAAATGGTAAGCCTCCTTTTATTAATACTTTGCGAACCATATCTTCGGTTTGCTTCCACATTTCGGCATTGTTGATGTACTTCTGCCCAAGTTTAGAAGGCTCGTGTGTGCTAAAGCGCATTTGGTATTTTTCAATACCAAAAATCTTAAAGTATTTTACATAAAGTTCATTCACTTTCATGAACTCTTCTTCAAATTGCTCGGCAGTGCAATAGATGTGTGCATCATTCATTTGCAGCGAGCGCACACGCATCAAACCAAACAATTCTCCGCTTTGTTCGTAGCGATAACAGGTGCCGTATTCTGCAAATCGTAACGGTAAATCTCTGTAGCTTTTTGGTGTGGCTGCAAAAATCTTGTGATGATGTGGGCAGTTCATTGCTTTTAAATAATACTTTGAACCATCCATTTCCATAGGGGGAAACATACTATCGGCATAATAGGGTAAGTGGCCACTTCTTAAATACAACGCTTCTTTAGCAATGTGTGGGCTTTTTACACGCACATAACCTTGTGCTGCCTCGGTGCTTTTTGCAAGCGCCTCTAATTTTTCAATAATAGCAGCACCTTTGGGCAGCCACAGCGGCAGCCCCGGGCCTACTTCATCATCAAAAGTGAATATCTCCAATTCTTTTCCAAGAGTGCGGTGGTCGCGCTTTTTGCGCTCTTCAAGCAGCACTAAATAATCATCCAGCAATTGCTGTTTTGGAAATGTAATACCGTACACACGTGTAAGTTGCTTGTTCTTTTCATCTCCGCGCCAATATGCACCGGCAATACTTAATAGCTTTATGCTTTTAATATGCCCTGTTGATGGAATATGCGGGCCGCGGCATAGATCGGTAAAATCGCCCTGTTGGTAAAATGTAATCTCACCATCTTTCAAATCTTGCAATAATTCAAGTTTGTATTCATCATTTTTTTCGGTGAAGTATTTTATGGCATCTGCTTTGCTTACTTCGCTACGCTGATACTTACTGTCTTTTGATGCAAGCGTTTTCATGGTAGTTTCGAGTTTGCGCAAATCCTCTTCGGTCAACTTTTTGTCGCCTAAGTCAATATCGTAATAAAAACCCTCGTCAATTGCAGGGCCAATGCCAAACTTTACACCAGGGAATGTAGCTTCCAAAGCCTCTGCCATTAAATGCGCACTTGAATGCCAAAAAGTTTTTTTGCCATTAGTTTCATCCCATGTTAGCAGTTTTAACGAAGCATCGGTATTGATAGCGCGAGTTAAATCGAATACTTCTCCATTTACCTCTGCTGCCAATACTTTGCGTGCCAAACCTTGCGAAATGCTCTCTGCCACTTGAAGTGCCGAAGTGCCTGCTGCGTATTCGCGCACTGCGCCATCGGGTAATGTTATTTTTATCATTATCTGCTTATTGAAAAATTGTGCGCGAATATAGTTTAACAAGGCACTTGATTTATCAAAAAAATAGTTGGCAGTAATTTTACACCGCTTTAATGCTTGTATTTTGAAGGGGATGAAGTGCTCAATGCAAACAAATGAAGCTGCCTGTTTTTAGGTAAAAAGGCAGCACATACGCTTAATTTTCGCAATTAAGGTTTTTTCTTCTGATGCAATTTTTCTTAGTCTATCTTTGCAGTATTATTTCGATAATTTTTAAATGAGGATGAAAAAGGAACACGAAGCATATTGCTCGTTTTGCGGGCGCAAAAAAAGAGATGTGCAAATACTTATTTCCGGAGCCGAAGGACATATTTGCGAAAACTGTGTTTCGCAAGCACAATTGATTATTAGCGAAGAGCTAAGCCCCAAACCAAAACAAGGAAAAGCACCTTTGTTGAGTTCGTTCAAACCCAAAGATATTTTTGCGCATTTGAATCTGCACATAATTGGCCAAGAAGAAGCTAAGAAAGTGATTTCGGTTGCTGTGTACAACCATTACAAACGCATCAATCAAACCAAAACAGATGATGTGGAAATTGAAAAATCTAATATTCTTCTTGTTGGTAACACAGGTACGGGTAAAACACTCATTGCAAAAACAATAGCAAAGTATTTGAATGTTCCATTTGCAATTGCCGATGCCACTGTTTTTACCGAAGCCGGCTATGTAGGCGAAGATGTAGAAAGTATTCTTTCTCGTTTGTTACAGGCTTGCAATTTTGATGTTGCAGCAGCAGAACGAGGCATAATTTTTATTGATGAAATTGATAAAGTTGCTCGCAAAGGCGACAACCCTTCCATTACACGCGATGTAAGTGGCGAAGGTGTGCAGCAAGGCATGTTAAAGTTATTGGAAGGTGCAGAAGTTTTAGTGCCGCCACAAGGTGGAAGAAAACATCCAGAACAGAAGCTGTTGAAGATGGACACGTCAAATATTTTGTTCATCTGCGGAGGTGCTTTTGAAGGTATCGAGAAGTTGATTGCAGCACGCTTAAATCGCTCAAAAGTGGGTTTTAAAAAGGCCAAAGACGCTGAAAAAACCGATGCCGATAATTTTCTTCAATACATCACCGCAGCCGACTTGCGTAGCTTTGGTTTGATTCCGGAGTTGATTGGTAGAATTCCTGTGGTTTCATATTTGAATCCATTGGGCAAAGAGGCACTTCGCGATATTCTTACCGAGCCCAAAAATGCTTTGATAAAGCAGTACAAAAAGATTTTTAAAACAGAAAACATAACTCTTAAAGTAGAAGACGATGCTTTAGAGTATATGGTAGTGAAAGCATTGGAGTTGAATTTGGGAGCGCGTGGTTTGCGTAGTATCTGCGAAGCCATCATGAACGAAGCAATGTTTGAATTGCCTTCAGAGAAGGGCGTAAAGGAATTTGTGTTGAACAAAGCGTATGCCGAGCGTCAATTTGAGCGTAAAAAAGAATTGCAACTAAAGGCTGCATAATCAGCAAATGGTGAGAACCTTCTTTTTTAAATTGTGCAAACTGTAATTTCAAAAAACATTGAGGAAGCTGTTCGTTTGCTAACAGCAGGCGAGGTGGTGGGCATTCCAACCGAAACGGTTTATGGCTTAGCTGCTAATGCCTTAAATGAAAATGCGGTGCTCAAAATTTTTGAAGCAAAGCAACGCCCGTTTTTCGATCCATTAATCGTACATATTGACGCAATTGATAGTATTGAAAAATATGCGAGCGATGTGCCCGATTTGGCAAAGCAGCTTGCCGAGAAGTTCATGCCGGGGCCACTTACACTGCTACTTAAAAAAAATCCGATAATTCCCGATTTAGTAACCTCTGGTTTAGATACCGTTGGCTTACGCATGCCTGCACATCCGCTTACTCACCAGTTGCTGAAACAATTGCCTTTTCCGTTGGCTGCGCCAAGTGCAAATCCATTTGGGTACATCAGCCCCACCACTGCACAACATGTATTTGAGCAACTGCAAGGTAAAATACCTTTTGTGTTAGAAGGTGGTGATGCAGTGGTTGGTGTAGAATCTACAATTCTAGAAGTAATTGCCGATAAGATAGTTGTACATCGCCTTGGTGGGTTAAGTGTAGAAGCAATTGCCGAAGTTTGTGGCAATGTTGAGCTTCAGTTGAATCAGTCGTCAAACCCTACTGCGCCAGGTAAACTTGCTTCGCATTATGCACCTCTCAAACCATTGATAATTGGAGATCTTTCATTGCTTTCAGAGATGTTTAAACATAAAAGGAAAGGTGTGTTAGCCTTCAAGGAATATCGCAATAAGTTTCAAGATGAGGTGATGTTTCTTTCGGAAAATGGCAATTTGCATGAGGCCGCTGCCAATCTTTTTAAGGCGCTGCGTTTGTTCGATAGTAGCGATTGCGAAATCATTCTTGCCGAATATTTACCCGAGGTGGGTTTGGGGCGCGCAATAAATGATAGACTGCGCAGAGCAGAAAGATCGTTGTGAATTTTACCGATATAAAACTAAAAAGGCTGCCTCATACGAGGCAGCCTTTTTTATAGTAAATTTTAAACCGATACTATTCAGCAGAAGATTCTTCTGTAGGTTTAGTTGTATCAGTATCAGCAGCTTTCTTTTTGGTAGAACCTGCTCTTCTTGTTTTCTTTTTAGGCTCTGCGCTGCTAGAAGTATTTTTGTTTTGAGTGTAAAGTTCGTTGAAATCTACCAACTCTATCAAGGCCATTTCAGCAGCATCTCCAGGACGGAAACCTGTTTTGATAATGCGTGTGTACCCACCAGGGCGGTTTGCTATTTTACCGGCTACAACACCAAACAATTCTTTAACTGCTTCTTTGCTTCTTAAAGAACTGAAAGCTAACCTGCGCGAGTGCGTAGAGTCGTTTTTAGCTTTTGTAATCAAAGGTTCAATAAAGCCTCTTAATGCTTTAGCTTTAGCTACTGTTGTAAAAATGCGCTTGTGTTCAATTAAAGAACCTGCAAGATTCATCATCAATGCATGGCGGTGAGCTGTTTTTCTGCCGAGATTGTTTACTTTATCTCCGTGTCTCATTACTGTATCTTTTTAAAATTGTGTTACTCTAAATTTTGTAGTGTGTTGCTATTATGCTTCGTCTAATTTGAATTTGCTCAAATCCATACCAAAACTCAAACCTTTCTCATGCAATAAAGCTTCGATTTCTACTAAGCTCTTTTTACCGAAGTTGCGAAATTTCAACAAATCGTTTGTGTTGAAAGATACCAACTCTTCAAGGCTGTTTATTTTTGCTGCTTTCAAGCAGTTGAATGCGCGAACACTTAGGTCTAAATCTTCCAAAGGAGTTTTTAGCAACTTGCGTAAGTGTAGTGCCTGCTCATCTACTACATCGTTTTCAACTTGTACTGGAACATCAAAAGCAATATGCTCGTCTGTAATCAACATCATGTGTTGAATCAAAATGCGAGATGCTTCTTTCAAAGCCTCTTCGGGATGTGTTGTACCGTCTGTTGAAATATCTAAAACTAATTTTTCAAAGTCCACACGTTGTTCAACACGGTATGGTTCAACACTATATTTTACGTTTCTGATAGGAGTGTAGATAGAGTCAATAGCAATAAAACCAATTGGAAGTTCTTTTGCATTGTTTTCATCTGCCGCAACATAACCACGTCCTTTAGAAATGGTCAATTCTAATTCTAAGCTAACAGAAGGCTCAATATTACAGATAACCAACTCTGGATTCATTACTTGGTAAACACTTGTATGTTTTTCTATTGCACCAGCTTTGAAAGTGTCTGAACCTTTTACAGAGATATAAATTTTATCGCTTTGAGATTCGTCATCCATTACTTTTTTCAAGCGAACTTGTTTCAAGTTCAATACTATTTCAGTAACATCTTCAATTACACCTTTAATGGTTGAAAATTCATGGTCAACACCCGAAATTTTCAAGCCAGAAACTGCGTAACCTTCCAATGAAGATAAAAGCACTCTGCGCAAAGCATTTCCTATGGTTACGCCAAAGCCTGGCTCTAAAGGTTTAAACTCGAAAGTTCCTTCAAAATCAGTTGCTTTTTGAAGAGATATTTTGTCTGGTTTTTGAAATGTTAGAAGACCCATACGAATGATTGGTTTTTACAATAAGGGCGGCAAAAGTAGTATTTTTTGATAATTCAGCAAATATTTAGCCGCTTAAATTCTTTAAAGTGATGAAAACGAATATTATCAGTGTGGCTCGGCAGAATGTTGCTCTTCCGATGCCATAAATGGCTTTTTAGGTTTGTGGTTCGGGTCTTCTTCGTGAAGAATAAAGTCTTCAATCTGTTCTGCACCCAATCTTTTTGCCTTTATTATTTTGTTTTTATCCAAAATATAAATCTGTGGTGTGCTTTGGATGTCCCATTCGTAACGGAAATTGCTTTGGCGGTATGGGTCCGCAACATTTATC
>CAZYXR010000026.1:0-32234 GCA_964650845.1 uncultured Chitinophagaceae bacterium | reverse complement strand
AGCTGTCCATTTATCAATATGCTCTTTGCCATTTATAGATGGTGCTACAACTTCTACATCCACCCCGGCTTTTTTGAGGTTGTGATATGCTTCTAACAATACAGGAACTTCTTTTTTGCAATGGCCGCAATCAGGATCCCAAAAACAAAGCACGGTATATTTATTGGGTAGATTGTGGAGGCTATAGAATTTTTTCAAAGTTGAGTCAGCCAAAGTAAAGTTTTGAGCTCTTTTCCCTATCAGCAATGGCTCAAGTATGGTTCCTCTTTCATTTATTTTTGCAAGTTGGGCAGAATCAACCCAAGTGGCATAACCTTTTGAATAATAATTTTTTACCAAATGAACATACACGGCATCCATTCCCATAATTTTAGCATTTGCCATGTTGTTGAGAAAGTACACCAACATATACTTGAAAATATCGCCTTTGGGGTCGGCTTTTGCTAATACTTCATCCGATGCAGTAATTAAAGAATCGGGGATTTGTACTACTGTTTTAGTAAAAAACTGTTTTAGCTTGTTGTGGAAAATTGGCGTGCGCAAAAGGCGGTCGTCATTCAAGTCGAGGTTGTCCCAATAGTGCGATTTGTACCACCGCCATTGAAAGGTGGAGTCAATAATCTTGCCCGAGGCATCTTTCGGAAATTCGGGCACTTCGGGGTCTTTCATTGCCTTTATAAGTTTTGCGTAAAACAATTGCGGGTAATCGCGCACAATACCTTCGCGTTTCGCTTTCACATCGGTATCTACTTTTTTTAGTTCGCTTTTTAGTTTTTCAGTTGTTTCCGTATTTGTTGAAGCTTTAATAATGTTGTTGATAGAATCTGAGTGCTTTCTCATTTTGTTGAGGTACAGCATATCGTCATAAAACAGTTTGTTTTCTACCGAGCCGGTTATCTTCATTTTACCGGCAAGTTCGCCCGAATCTGTTTCCATTTGAAACGAAGGCTCGCTCATTATTACTTCAAAATATCTGTTGCCCAATTTTGGAAAAACTGCTAAGTATATGCCACCGGGCAATGCAGTATCTGCTTTTACATTAAATGTGCCTTTTGCGTCCGAGTAGATAGTGTCTTTTACATATTGTTTATCGCCACTATAAAAGGCGAGTATCATTTCGCTTTTTTCTAAACCGCGCACTGTTAGTTTAATGTTTGTAGATGCAGGAGTTTTAGCTGTTTTGTGTTGAGAAAATGCAATTATTGAAAATAGGAATGCCGCTGATAGGAATGTTAGTTTCTTCATACAAATTTTTCTGTTGCGAATGTGTTATTCTCTGATGCCGCAAAGTAGCAGAGGAGGCTGCATTTGTGCAGTTAATTTTTGTTAGTCAATCAATACATTAAAGTAAAAAGCCCCGCATTTTATTGCGAGGCTCTTTATTTGTTTGCTCATAACTGATTACTGAGCTGGAGTTGCAGCAGGTGCTGCAGCAGCAGAGTCAGTAGCAGCAGGTGCAGCTTCTTCAACAACTGGTGCAGCTTCTTCAGCAGCAGGTGCAGTTGTTTCTTCAGTTGCAGCAGGAGTTTCCTCAGTTGCTGGCGCATTGTTGTTGCATGATGCTAAAGCTAATGTAGCTACAGCAACGAAAGCGAAAAATACTTTTTTCATTTTGCTTTTTGTTTTTGAAATTTTAGTTAAAAAAGACGTGCGAAGATAACATAGGAAATATTGAATTTACCAAAAAAATGGAAAAAAAATTTTCACTTCTCTCTAAACACAATATTTATGGGCACTCCATTAAAGTCAAATTTGTTGCGCAATTTGTTCTCTAAGTAGTTTCTGTAGTTGTCTTTTACATACTTTGGGTGGTTGGCAAAGAATGCAAAAGTGGGTGTGTTGGTTGGTAATTGAGTAACATATTTAATAGAAACTAAGCGACCGCTATTGGGTGGAGGCGGATTTTTTTCAATAAGCGGAAGCATGATTTCATTTAGCTGCGATGTGTTTATTTTACGTTTCTTATTTTCGTAAACCTTTTCTACTAACTCTACCAACTGAAAGATTCTTTGTTTTTCTAAGGCCGAAGTAAATAGCACGGGTACATCATTAAATGGTGCTAACTTGACTTTTATAGCATCTTCATAATACTTCATAGTGTTGGTTTCTTTGTTGGGAACGGCATCCCATTTATTCAACACTACTATTATGCCTCTGCGTTTTTTTGCTGCTAATCTGTAAATGGTCAAATCTTGTTGGGTAATTCCTTCCACAGCATCAATTACAATAATTGCGATGTCGCATTCGTCTAATGCCTTTATTGCTCTAATTACACTATAAAACTCTAAGTTCTCTTGTACTTTCGATTTTTTGCGGATTCCTGCTGTGTCAATCAACAGCATTTCTTTTCCAAACTTGCTATACCTAACATGAACACTATCGCGTGTAGTGCCGGCAATTGGTGTAACAACATTTCTTTCTTCGCCCAACAAAGCATTTACCAATGAGCTTTTGCCAACATTTGGCTGTCCAATTATACAAATGCGAGGAATGTCTTCATCTACTTTGGTTTCTTCCTGCGGAGGCATTTTATCTACTACTGCATCTAATAACTCACCGGTGCCGGTGCCGCTAATAGACGAAAGGAAAAACACATCTTTTAAACCTAAGCTGTAAAACTCCGATGCCGCATATTGCCTTTCAGCATTATCCACCTTATTTACTACCAAAAAAACAGGTTTTTGTGATCGTCTCAGTAGTCCAGCAAATTCATCATCCAAATCGGTAATGCCGCAAGTAACATCTACTACAAATACTAGTAGTGATGCTTCTTCAATAGCAATCATCACTTGTTCGCGAATATGTTTTTCAAACACATCTTCGCTACGCGGTACAAACCCTCCGGTGTCTATCACATTAAACTCTCTTCCATTCCAATCTGATTCGCCATAAATTCTATCGCGAGTAACACCACTTACGTCATCTGTAATAGACTTTTTCTCGCCAATCAAACGATTGAAGAGTGTGCTTTTGCCCACATTGGGGCGACCGATAATTGCAATTGTAAAACCCACGTTGCGTGTTGATGTTTGGTTAATGTTACTTTAAAAAATTCTTGAAAATGTCATTTCCTAATGCAAACACCATCAAGGTTAAAAGCAATAGCATACCTGCTGTTTGGGCATATTCAAGAAACTTGTCGCTAGGTTTTTTTCCGGTTATCATTTCTATGAGTGTAAAAAGTGCATGACCACCGTCCAACGCAGGAATTGGCAATACGTTTAATACAGCTAACATGATAGAAAGAAATGCTGTTAGGTTCCAAAACGCTGTCCAATCCCAAAGTTTTGGAAACAACTGTGTAATGGTAATGAAGCTACCTACTTGTTTGTATCCTTTTACATCCGAGTCGAATATCAAACGGAACTGTTTAAGATAGTTTGAAAGTGTGGTTCCTGTTTTCTTTACTCCCGCAGGTATTGCTTGAAAGAACGTGTAGTTTTTAGTGCTTAGTGTAAAGTAGCTATCTAAAGGTTTGGCTGCAAAACCAATTGTGCCGGCTTCAGAAACCGTAACCGAGGTTTGAATGGTGTCGTTGCCACGCAACAATGTAAGTGGCACAGTTTGTGTTTTGTAATTGCGTAGTTTAAAGCGCAATTCATCAAAGTAAGAAACTTGCTCGTTGTTGATACCAATGATGAAGTCGCCATCTTTTGCACCTGCGCTTGCAATGGCAGAGCCTTTTTGAACTGCACCAATTTCTGCCGGAAAGGCAATGCTGATAAAACCATCTCCTTTGCCTTCAACCAACGCTTTGGTAAGTGTGCGCGGGATTGCTACATCAACTATTTCGCCATTTCTTTTTACTTGAAGCGAAAGAGCGTTATCTAACAAAATGGTTGGCACAATTGAAGTGAAGGTTTCAAACTTTTTATTGTGGTCGTAGCCCACAATCATATCACCATTTTGCAAACCTATTTGCTGCGCAAGCGAATCGGCAACAATGCCATATTTTGCACTTTCAACCGATAAGTATTGCTCGCCTTCGGTAAATAATAGCATTGCATAAATGAAGAATGCAAGTATTATATTTACGGTAACACCACCAAGCATAATTATTAAGCGTTGCCATGCCGGCTTGCTACGAAACTCCCACGGTTGTGGTGGTAGTTTCATTTGCTCTTTGTCCATGCTTTCATCAATCATGCCGGCAATTTTTACATAACCGCCTAATGGCAACCAGCCAATACCGTATTCTGTTTCACCTATTTTCTTTTTAAAAATTGAAAACCAAGGGTCGAAGAACAAGTAGAATTTCTCTACTTTAGTTTTGAACAATTTTGCGGGAATAAAGTGTCCAAGTTCGTGCAGCACAACAAGAATAGATAGACTTAAAACTAACTGGGCTATCTGAATAAGTACGTCCATTTAAAATGAATTTTTTTGAGGAAGAATTCTTCTTCCTCTTTTTGGTTTAGACCGCAAATGTAAGCGAATTGGCTTGGGTTGGGTACGCTTAGGGAATTTTATCACTCTCGTTCGCGCACAGATTGTCAGTATTTTACAAATCTCTTAGTAACAACTTTGCCTTCTGCCGATAGTTTGGCTAAATAAATTCCCGATGCGAGATTGCGGATGTCAATTGTAGTTTTGTTACCCGAAAATTGCTGTTTGAGTTGTATTTGCCCATCTAAAGAATAAATATGTACAGTTTCTTCATTCATTGCTTCGGTTATAGTTATCTCTATAGAACTTTGAGCCGGGTTAGGGAAGATTGAAACATTAAAGTTATTGTCTATAACGTTGATGCCGGTTGAGCAATTGGTTTTTAAACTATCTAAAAAGAACTTGGCATTTAAAATTGCAAACTGTGTGCATCCACCATGTGTGTAATTGCCATAATCGGTTTTGGCTACATTGGGTGCGCCTGCTGCGCTCCATACATTGTATGCTACTTCGCTGTTTAGTGGGCTTACTTGTTCATCGCCCGAGCAGTAAAACAAACGAATTGGAAATTGCGGAATCCACCCTTTTACCAAACTATTTTCTTTCAATGCCACACGAAAAGGATGTAGTGAGTCGGTAAAAATGGCATCAACAATAGAATCTTTAAACATTTTTTTTGGTACCGGATTGCATCGTTGATTGATGTATCCAATGCCTCTATTGCCTGCATAAAAAAGTGGTGGAAGGATAGAGTCGTAGGGATATTTAAAAATATCGGAAGGCTGGTTGTATAAATTTTCAAGTACACTGTTGTAGCCCAAAGTGAGGTATGGCAGATAGCCGGGTGTAGCATAAGTGCTATCGCTCTTCATCATATCATATTGCGCCCCATCTAAATCATAAGAGCCGCTCATTGGCACTGCTCCTGTAACTTGAAACTCGCTGCTTAGGTTCGTTTGAATTTCTTTTGCCGTGGCCACCGTTACATAACCGCCTTGCGAATAGCCCAATAAAAACAACTGCCCATTTAGTGCAACATTTTCTGTTGTGCTTACTTCGCGCGAAGCGCGCAAAATATTTACCGAAGTATTGGCTTCGTGATAGGCGTGTTGATAGGGGTGGATTGGAATCTTTGGATCTTTATCGCCCATGCCTAAATAATCTGGTAATGCTACGGCATATCCAGTTGCTGCAAAGCCAATGCCCAATTCCCATTGGCCACCTTTTAAACTGCTGGCTACCACGCTAATATTGCTTTCGGTGCCATGTGCCCACATTGCCAATGGCACGCCACAACTAACATTGCGAGGCAAAGCAATTGCCCCCGAAGCTTGCACTAATGAGTCGGGATGCTTGTATGGTGTGCGATAAAGCACTTTAAAAATATCTACCCCGTATTGCGTACCTACCAAACTTGAAGGAATGCCGTTGGCATCCAAAACAGAGTCTATTTGTGCTTTAGAAAATGATTTCAGTAATGTATAAGAAATTACTGTTTGTGCGGTAAGTTTGGTAACGGATAGGATACAAACAATGAGTAGAGCAATGAAACGCATGAGCTTTTTTTCTTCAATAATAAAGGAATAGAAGCAAACGGAACTGAATATTTTAATGGAACAATAATCACATTGTTTTTAATTTTAGAATTCGTGCAGCCTCCCACATCACAACGCCTGCGCTAACGGCAATGTTTAGCGAATGTTTTGTGCCAAACTGAGGAATCTCTATACAATAATCACTTTGCTTTACAGCTTGTTGATTTACACCTTCAACCTCGTTGCCAAAAATTAATGCAAGAGGTTTTTGCGCTATCTTTTGCAGGTGATGTAGCGGTAACGCATTTTCGGTTTGTTCAACCGATGCTATTGTATATCCCGATTCCTTTAGCTCATTGATAGCATCTGTTACAGAGTTGCAATACTGCCAAGCCACAGTTTCGGTAGCACCAAGCGCGGTTTTTTGAATGTCGCGATGGGGTGGTACTCCGGTAATGCCACATAAAAAAATCTTTTTTACCGGAAAGGCATCGCAGGTTCTAAACACGCTTCCTACATTCAAATGGCTGCGAATGTTATCGAGCACTACCACAATATCCATTTTAGTGGTGTTTGAAAATTCTTCTTTGCTTAATCTGCCAAGTTCTTCGTTCAATAATTTGCGCATGATGCAAAAGAGTGAATTTTAGTTTTTAATTCGAGTTGCGAAAAGCATAATTGCACACCAGAAATGAAAAAAACATATAAAGCAATACAAAATTTTGTTGTGCGAACTATCATTGGTTTTTTCCTCGTATCAATCGGTTTGGTAGTGTTGTATCGTTTTGTTCCTGTTCCTTTCACATTGTTGATGGTGCAACGCAGTGTAGAGCAAATGTTGGATGGAAAAGAGTTGAAACTGTCTAAAAATTGGATGAATGCAGAAAAAATTTCGCCTAATATGCGCAAGGCGGTTGTTGCTGCCGAAGACCAATTGTTTTATGAACACAATGGCTTTGATACTAAAGCAATAGAAAAAGCATTAAAGTATAACGAAAAGCAAAAAACAAAAAAGCGTAAGAGAATGCGTGGAGCAAGCACAATTAGCCAACAAACTGCCAAGAATGTTTTTTTGTGGTCTTCGCGTAGTTGGGTGCGCAAAGGGTTCGAGGTCTATTTCACTTTTTTTATTGAATTGATTTGGAGTAAAGAACGAATACTGGAGGTTTACTTGAATGTAATTGAAACAGGCGATGGAATTTACGGTGTGGAGGCTGCTGCACAAGCATTTTTTAATACTTCGGCAGCAAAACTTTCGGCTTCGCAAGCCGCAACAATTGCTGCTGTGTTGCCTAATCCACGCAAATGGAATGCAGGCGAGCCATCTGCGTATGTATCGAAACGGAAAAATTGGATTTTGCGCCAAATGCACAATTTCTAAACAGATATTTCTTAATTCTTTTTTCACCTTTGCTACATCAACCAACAAACATGAGTGTTCATAAAGAAATTAAAAGAATTACCACCAACACGCTGATGGAGTTTAAACATGGTGGTGAAAAAATTGCCATGCTTACGGCTTATGATTTCAGCATGGCACGCATTGTAGATGCGGCAGGAATAGATGTGATTTTGGTAGGCGACTCGGCAAGTAATGTAATGGCAGGGCACGAAACCACATTGCCTATTACATTAGATCAAATGATTTATCACGCAAGCAGTGTGGTGCGCGGTGTGAAGCGGGCATTGGTTGTTGTGGATTTGCCTTTTGGTTATTATCAGGGTAATTCGCGTTTGGCTTTAGAAAGTGCCATTCGCATTATGAAAGAAGCCGGTGCTCATGCTGTAAAATTAGAAGGCGGTTCTGAAATAAAAGAAAGTATCGAACGCATACTTACTGCAGGTATTCCTGTGATGGGGCATCTTGGACTCACACCTCAAAGCATCTATAAATTTGGTACTTACACAGTGCGCGCTAAAGAAGAGGCTGAAGCACAAAAACTGTTAGAAGATGCATGTCTATTAGACAAAATAGGTTGTTTTGGTTTGGTGTTAGAAAAAATTCCTGCGGCATTGGCCGAGAAAGTTTCAAAGGCAGTTTCTATTCCTACAATTGGTATTGGAGCAGGTGGTGGAACCGATGGGCAAGTGTTGGTAAGCCACGATATGCTTGGTATTACCAAAGAGTTTAAACCTCGGTTTTTGCGCAGATACCTAAACCTGTTTGATGAGATTGAAAATGCGGTAAGTAGATATGTGGAAGATGTAAAATCAAAAGACTTTCCAACTAAAGAAGAGCAATACTAAACGCTCATTCTGCATTATTGTTATTCTGCCAAATCTGTATTGATAGCAACTGTAGCTGCAAATGCAGGGCTTATTCTTGCTAATTTTTTGCCGGGCACTTCTACTTTGTAACAAGTAAATATGCTGCTTGTGTCGCAGCGGTAATCTGCTTTGTAATAATCTGTTGAAACGATTTGAGCACCACTGTTGAAAGCGGCAATGGAACGGCTGTAACTCCCTGTTCGTGCCTCTATTGTTTCTCCATCGGCACGAGTGCGCACCATAAAACCTTGCTTAACCAAGTTTGTAATTTGAGTTTCATTGCCAGGTGCGGTATTTTCAATAATGAATGCTGCGTACGAATCGGTAGTGTCGGCAAACATAAACATGGCGCGCCCTTCAAGCGAAGGCTTACCTTGTTTGTAAACGCTTTCCATACCGCCATTCATTACAAATAAAATTTTGCCGCGAGCATCTTTTAGTTTTGGCCAGTTGCCTGCAAGTGCGGCTTCGCGCAATGTGGTATAGTTGCCCCGAAGTTTATCGGGCGTAATTACTTTGTCTAAATTTGCTCCAAACACACTTTTTATTTCTGCATCAAGTTCATTTGCCGATTCGGCTGTGTATGGAATCCCTTTTACAAATCCGGCCACAGGAACTTTATCTCCGGCAGTTTCTTGCTTGGTTTCAATGTATAACGTTATTGGAATGTGTTTTGGATGTGCGTTAGACCAGTTTTTTACTGCCAACAATGCATCTTTAAAAGTGTAATAGTTTGTTTCAAAATCCATATCTGGAATGTGTAATACTTTATAGCCCGGTTGCTGCAATACTGTAATGCCAGATGATACCGGTTCGCCCACCAATGCCATGCCGCCACGATCATAAAACCGGCCCCCAGTTGGGTCGTAATAAACATCTATCTCTAAACTGCGCACACCATAGGTGTTGAACTGCTCCTCGAATGGAAGGTGCGTGTAATCCCAACCATCGGGGTTTAGATTTGGTGGAAAAAGCGCTTTCAGTTTTTGAACCGAATCGTAGATTGGCGGATAAGTTTTTTTGCGATAGCTATTGTGGCTTGCCAGTACCTGAATTTGGTTCATTGGTATTACATCCCATTCAGTTGGAATATCTTTATCTGCAACTTCCTTTTTGCAACCAATAAATTGTAGGGTAATTATAGCGGCTATCAACAAAAGACTTACACGCATTTTTTTTTGCTTTAGTAAGCCAAGTTAAGTAATTGTTACGAAACGTTTAATCTTTGAGCCGCAATAAACCACTCGAAAAAAATCAATAGTGGCTCTAACAAAAAGCAGGAGCAGTTTTTTCGCTGCGGTTAGTTTGCAGATACCACTACACCTTTTTCGGCATTTTTTATTGCAATGTTTCGAGCAACATTAATGGCCAGTTCGCCAAAGGCTTCGCGCACAAGCAAAGGTGCATTTTCGTTCAATACTACTGGGTTGCCGGTGTCGCCACCTTCGCGGATGTTTTGTACAATAGGGATGTGTCCAAGAAAAGGAATTTCGTATTCTTCGGCAAGGCGTTTTCCTCCGTCTTTTCCAAAAATGTAATACTTGTTTTCGGGCAATTCTTCTGGTGTAAAGTATGCCATGTTTTCTACCACGCCTACTATTGGTACATTGATACTTTCAATCCTAAACATCGAAAGTGCCTTACGAGCATCTGCCAATGCCACTTCTTGAGGTGTGGTTACCAGTAAAGCGCCAGAAACATTTACAGTTTGTGCCATAGTTAAATGCACATCGCCAGTGCCCGGGGGCATATCTACTATTAAGTAATCGAGCTTACCCCAAATTACATCGGTAACAAACTGGCGCAATGCCGAAGTTACCATTGGCCCGCGCCACACCACAGCCTGTCTATCGTCTATCAATAAGCCAATAGAAAGCACTTTAATGTTGTGAGTTTCGATAGGTAGGATGTAGTGTTTGTCTTTAATTTGGCGAACCTCGGGGCGCTTACCTTTTATTCCCAACATTATTGGTATTGAAGGTCCATGTATATCGGCATCTATCAAACCAACTTTTGCGCCTTGTGCGGCCAATGCCAATGCTAAGTTTACAGAAACAGTTGATTTTCCCACGCCACCCTTGCCCGAGGCTACACAAATTACATTTTTTACACTCGGCAATATATTAAGATTGGTATTGCGCACGCTTGTAACACTGGCATCCATCACTACATCAATTTCTGCATCAGGCGCAACTGTAGCAACGGCATCAATACAATCTTGTTTTATTTTTTCTTTTAACGGGCAAGCCGGTGTAGTAAGTGTAACTCTAAAGCGTATGGCATTGCCGGCAATTTCCACATCACTTATCATGTTTAATGTAACTAAATCCTTCTTTAAATCGGGGTCGTCCACTTTACGCAGCGCATTTATTACACCATCTTTACTAATTGTCATTACCTGAAGTTTTGCGCGAAACTAATTGTAGTAATGAATTTTTTTGATTTTGCTTCTTCATAAAAGTTGTTGCATTTGTTTTTTAGCCAACTTTTTGGTTTTCTGTTTTGGCAGAAGATTATAGTTTCACCATCCAAAATTTTTGGAGTGAACGAATTTTTCTCTTTGCTTTCCAAACATCCAAATGTGATGTTGAGGTTGTTATTTTCTTTAGTGTTTTTCGCTATGGGCGTGGTGCTTATTTTGGTGCCTTCGGTTACTAATGACGCAGATGTAAACACCCGTCTGCTTTTTGGTAGCCTAATGCTGGTTTATGGAGGGTATCGTTTTCTTACTTTTTGGTGGGAATTCAAAAAAGCAAAACAAGAGGATTTATGAATACACATCAGGTAACAAGTGATAAGGTAAAGAAATCTGTGGATAGTAGTTTGATGAGTGAGTTAGTATTCAATTCTTGTTCTGTTAATAGATTCAACAAGTTTTTTTGGGTTATGATTCTTGCTGTGCTTTTTTCTTCGTGTAAAAACGGAGGTAAAATAGAGTACTACCCAACTGTAGAAGAAATGAATCGAGGTGTGCTGAAAGTGCAGTGCGATGAATCGTTGCGCAGTATCATGCTTCAACAAGCAGAAATTTTTGAATTAAATTTTCCGGAAGCAAAAATTGAGTTTGAATTTTTACCCGAACAAGTTATTGTAGAAAATTTACTGAGTGGTAGCAGTCGTACAGCCGTGATTTCAAGAAAGCTGAATGAAGCAGAATTTAAAAAAGTGCAAGCTGTCAATAACATTAAACCGCGCGAACATGTTGCTGCTAAAAATGCCATTGCTATGATTGCCAGCAGCGCATCGGCAAGAAGCAACATTGAACTTGGTGAGTTGCAACAAATCCTATCATCGGGCAGCACAACGGTTGTGGTAGAAGGTAAACAAAGCAATATGGTGAAACCCATCACCGAGGGGCTGAATCTTCAAAACATTAAAGCTCAATTTTTTGCTTTAAACACAGCAGATAGTGTGGTTAGTTATGTGCGCAAAAATAATGATGTATTAGGGTTTATCTCTTATGCTGCCATCAGCGATGAAAATGCTCACCGTACAAAAGAGTTATTGAAAGATATTTTGATAATGAAGATTGAAATGAAAAAAGATTCGGACCTCATTGCCACTTCAGCCAATCAAAGCGACATTTATTTGGGCGATTACCCTTTGGTAACACCAATAAACTATGTAGTAACAGATTTTAAAGACAAACTGTCTATCGGCTTCGTGAATTTTTTGTATAAACCCAAAGCGGGTAGAATTTTTCTTCATGCGGGCTTGGTGCCATCAATAATGCCCGAGCGCGAAGTAGTGATAGATACAAGTGGAATGTGAAATGCCAAATAATTCAAAATAGGTAAATAGCCCGATAAACTTATTTTCGCCCCCTTAATCGTAGTAAACATATTTTCAAAATATACAGATAACATAATGAAGAAAATCATTTTTACAGTTTTAGCCGGTGCCTTCTTTTCAGTGAATGCACAAACCATTCAAGATGCTCAACGAGAAATTGATAACGAGAATTATTTTAGAGCAAAACAACTGTTGCGAAAGTTGCAAACCGACCCTGCAAGCGATAAAAACGCAGTGAGTTTTTATCTTGGAAATGCTTACTTAAACGATGGCGATGCCGACTCGGCAAAATTGTTTTATACAGCCGCTTTTAATAGCGAAAGCAAGAACCCTATTGGGTATGTAGCAAATGGTAAGTTAGCTTTGCTGAATGGCAAAAAAGAAGATGCAAAGCAAAACTTTGATCGCGCTTTGCAAATTTCAAAATTCAAAAATGCTGAAATTCAATATCAAGTTGGCGATGCTTATTTAACTGCACCAACAAAAGATTTTGCAGAAGCAGTGAAAGCATTGGAAGAAGCAGTGCGCCTAAGCCCTAAAAGCACAAACTACTTCATTACACTTGGTGATGCATATTTGCAAAGCAATGAGGCCGGCAAAGCCCTGAGCAAGTACGAAACAGCGCGCGATTTAGATACTAAAAGCGCAGTTGCGCTCATAAAAATTGCGCGTGTGAACCGCAACGGACGTATTTACCCCGATGCAATTACAGCATTGGAAAGCGCGATAAAAGTAGATGCAAACCTTGCTTTGGCTTATAAAGAGTTGGGTGAAGTTTACTACCTCAGCAAACAATACGATAAAGTAGGTGCTATGTTTAAAAAATACATGGAATTGAACAGCGATGATGCTGCCGCAAAATTTCAGTACATCAATTTCTTGTTCTCAATAAAAGATTACGAAAATACTATCACCGAAACTACCAAAGCCTTGCAATCGGAGCCTAACAATGCACTGTATCTTCGTGTGCTGGCAGCATCAAATTTAGAGTTGAAGCGATACAAAGATGGATATGATGCAGTGAAAAGATTTTGGGCAATACCAGATGTGAAGGCTAAAGCAATTGACTACGTAAACTCTGCAAAATTAGCATCGCTTACAGGAGATACTACTAATGCAATTTTGTATTTTACTACTGCGCTGCAAAACGATTCTACCAATTGCGATTTGTTGGGCGAATATGCTAAAGCGTTGTATTTGGCAAAGCGCTATTCCGATGCAACTGCATATTACAACAAGAAGCAAGAAAGTTGTGGTTCACTTTCGGCTCTCGATATTTTTAATGTTGGAAGAGCTTATTATTTCAATAAGGAGTATGCCAATGCAGATACTTTTTTTGCACAGTTTATTACACGTACACCTTCAACCCCCGATGGCTATTTGTGGAGAGGCAAAAACTTAGCTTTGATGGATGACCCAACCAATCCTAAATTTATTGCGCTGCCCCACTACCAGCAGTTTGTAGAAAAGTTTGCTGCTGACCCTGCAAAAAACAAACGAGGTTTAGCTGAATCATATTTGTACATAGGCAGTTATTATGCGCAAAACAATGATGTTGCTACTGCAAAATCATATTTCAATAAAATGCTTGAACTTGATCCGGCCGATGCAGAAGCCTTGGAAATGTTGAAGTTACTAAAGTAAGATAATGCGGTATTTTAACAGGGGCAAGCATCAAACTTTATTGATGCTTGCCCCTTTTCTTTTTTTGCATTTGCTAAAGCCAATCAAAGGGCTATTTTTGAGGCGATACGAATAAAAACACTCAGTGAACAACGCAACCAAAGTCGGCATTTTCAGCATTATTACAGTTGTTATTTTCATTCTCGGATTTTACTTTCTGAAAGGAACTAACATTTTTATTGCCAAGAATAAATACTACGCAGTTTATGATAAAGTGGATGGACTTTATAAGTCTAACCAAGTAGTTGTAAATGGTTATAAGATTGGCTTGGTAAGTGATATGAGATATAACACTCAAACAGGTAAGATAACTGTTGAAATGACAATTAATGACGATATTCCTATTCCGGTAGATTCGCGTGCTACAATTGTTTCTACCGACTTTTTGGGAGGTAAGGTTTTAAAAATAGACTTGGGAAAGAATAGTAAAATTTACAATCACTTAGACACTATTCCTTCGGCATTTCAAACAGATTTTATTGGAGGCATTTCAGATATGTTTAACCCAGTAGTTGCCAAGGTTGGAACTGTGTTAAATGAATTGGAAGTTACACTTAAAGAAATCAATACGCTCTTTAAGTCTGGCGAAGATGCCAGTATTCGCGATGCTATCATGCACTTGAATAAATCAATGGCAAATATAGAGGTGATAACAAAAGAGTTCTCTGTTTTGGCACAAGGTGGTAGCATTCAAAATTCTATGAAAAACATTGAAGGCATCACAGGGAATTTGCAAAAAAGCAATGCTGATATTACTCGTTTGCTAAACAATGTGGCAAACATTACCGACACCGTTGCTGCTGCCGATTTAAAAGGCACTATAGAGAATGCTAAAAATGCAATAGGTGAGTTGCAAACAATTTTAGATGATGTGAACAGTGGAAAAGGAACAATAGGCAAGTTGGTGAAAGATGAAAAATTGTATGCTGATATTGATACGGCTGTGAATAGCTTAGACAAGTTGCTGAAAGACGTAAAAGCCAATCCTTATCGCTACATCAATATATCTGTGTTTGGCGGCAAAAAGCGTGATGATGCATACCTGAAAAAACAGGAAAAAAATGCAGCCAAGCAAGTTAAGAAACAGTAGGCTTTGGCTTGGCAAGTCCAAATAAAAAGTTCCGTACTATCCTTTTTGATATTGATCTACTTCGCGTAGGTAGCCAATAATATGTGTAATTACTGTTTTGATTTTTTCTTCGGGCATAAAAAGAAAGTGGTGCGCCCTTAGTTCAGCAATTACATAGTTTTTTAAATCCTCCTCGGTTACCAAGTTACCCAAACTGTCGTTCCATTTAAAAATGAAGGTATCTAAGATTAAATATGCTTCGTGTTCGGCAATAGGGAAATCAATGTACTTATACACATACTTCACCGTATCATAATACTCTGGCTTGCCGGTTTTTGGCGGAATCCATTTATCTAAAACTGAACCCATGCTGCTAAAATAATATCTTGTTGTGTTTATGGCAAATGAAGTGTGGAATTACATAGCAGGCAAGCCTAATAAAGCGCGTGTTTCGGCAATACTGGCAGGCTCTTTGCCCAACATTCTTGCAAGGGTGCTTGCCGCTTCCACAAGTTCGCCATTGCTTTTTGCCATTTCGCCACAAGGTAGGTAAAAATTATCTTCTAATCCTACACGGAAGTTACCATCCATACTTAATGCAACGGCAGCCATTGCCCATTGCTTGCGGCTTACGGTAATTACTTGCCAATGTGTATTTGGAGGCACACTTGCAATTTGGTGCATCAGGTTTTGTGTAGTAGCAGGAATGCCGCCTAACACACCCAACACAAAACTCATTACATAAGGTTTTTGCAATAAGCCCATTTCTATAAATGGATCAGCATTGTTGATATGGCCATTGTCGAATACTTCCATTTCGGGAATAGTGCCGACTTCTTTCATTTTTTCTAAAAAATACTGGATATCGCCAAAAGGGTTTTGAAAAACAAAGTCGTGATAGAATTGCTTAGATTTTTGTGAAAAAATTCCATAGTTCATACTGCCCATATTCAGTGCCGCCATTTCGGGTTTCAATGCTGTTACATGATGAATTCTTTCTTGGCGCGAAATGCCAACTGCGCCAGTAGAATAGTTGATGATGGCATTGGGCACTCGCTTGCGCACTTCTTCGCCTATGCTTTTGTATGTTTCAATATCATAAGCAGGCGAGCCGTCATTTTTTCGTGCATGAATGTGCAAAATACTTGCCCCGGCATTAGTAGCGTGTAAAGCTTCTTCGGCAATTTCTTCCGGAGTGTATGGTATATGTGGGCATTGGCTTCTGTTTGCCAACACACCTGTAAGCGCAGCCGTAATAATTGTCTTGTTATTGCTCATATACTGCAATTTAAAAATTTGTGGGTTATAGGATTCGAATGTTGTTTTCTCTCGAATCAAAAACTACTTCCAAATTGGTTTCCTTTTTTCTTTAAAGGCCGCCAAACCTTCAATGGCGTTTTCGGTTTGTAGCAAGTTATCCAGTATTTGTTTCATAGCTAAGTGTTCTTCGGGCGAAGCACTCTTTTTTATTTTTTCGTAAGCAGCAATACCCATGTGCATAGCAGTTGGCGAATTTTCTTTCAATTCATTAAGTAATTTATTCAGCTCGGTTTCCATTTCGCCTTGTTGTGCTACTTTGGTAACCAATCCTAATTGTGCGGCATCTTCCACCGGCAAGTTATAGCCCCGCACACACCAGTCTAACACTTTGCGGGCAGGCATTACTTCCATCAATGCTGCCATTACCTGAAATGGAAACAAACCGCGTTTAACCTCGGGTAGGCCAAATTTTAAACCCTGATTTGCTAGCACAAAACGTACTCCACACAACAGCAAAAAACCCCCTGCATACACATCGCCTTCAACTTTTGCAATGCTTGGCTTGTGTAGCGATGTAAAGATTTCTCCAATAACAATTTCGCGCGCAGGTTTGGGTATGCTCGAGGTAGAAGGTAACTCGTTGCCTGCAAAGGCTTTTAAGTCGGCTCCTGCGCAAAATACATTGCCTTCAGATTGCAATACTACCATCCATACGTTTGGTGTATTTTGTGCATACGCAAATGCAAAAGCCAACTCGTTCAGCAGTTGTGGGCTTAATGCATTTTTTCGCGCAGGGTTATTGAGCGTTACATAAAGAACATTGTCGGCTTCTGAAACTTTTAGAAACGTAAATGTTTCGGAATGAAATTTTTGTGTTTGTATTTGAGTATAATACATGTTTGGAATGTTGAAGCAAACCTATGTATCTTTAATCAAATACAAAGTGTAATTATTGAGTAGGTTGTAGCATTATATTTTATTGCTTGTTTATATGTGAAAGCGAATAAAAAGTAACTTGAATACATTTGAATTGATGAGTGAGTTGGTAGGATCTTTTTTGCGTTTTATTGAGTTTGAAAAGAGGTACTCTGAGCATACGCTTTTGGCCTATGCCAACGATATAGAGCAGTTTCAGGTTTTTATTCAGCAATACGATTTACAGATTGCAGAGGTGAAGCATACGCAAATACGTAATTGGATTGTTTCGATGATGCAAGATGGCACCACAGCTCGAAGCATCAATCGCAAACTTTCTTCGCTTAAATCTTTCTATAAATTTCTTTTGCGCAAGGGTGAAATTACGATTAACCCATTTGCCAAAGTTACCAACCCCAAAACTTCAAAACGCCTACCGGTTTTTGTTGAAAAACAAAGTATTGATCAGTTGTTGGGGCAGGTGAAGTTTGAAGAAGGAGTTTGGGGCGAAAGAGATAAACTGATTATCGAAATACTTTATGCAACCGGAATGCGTAGAAGCGAACTATCGGGTATAAAACTTACAGATATTGATTCGTGGAACAGCCAAATAAAAGTGTTGGGAAAAGGCAAGAAAGAAAGATTGCTTCCTATACACCCGCAGTTACTAAAGTCTATTCAGGCATTTATTGTTAGTAGGAGTGAACTGTTTCCAGAATTGGCGCATTCTACTTTGTTGGTTGGCAAAAAAGGTAAGCCAATTACAGATGCAGAAATTTATGTGGTGGTAAAAAAGTGCTTGTCAGCCGTTACAACATTAGAAAAGAAAAGCCCGCATATTTTGCGCCATACCTTTGCCACACACATATTAATGCGGTAAAAGAACTTTTAGGGCATTCAAGCCTTGCAGCAACTCAGGTTTACACACACAACACGGTTGATAAACTGAAAAAGATACATAAACAAGCACACCCGAGAGGTTAGGCTTGAAACATTTACATGAAAATTTCGTTAATGTGTTGTAACATTCAACTTCGATGCTTACATTAGTGGTGTAAGACGGAAGGAGGAAGTAATTTTTTCATCATTAAATCCTTATTAGTTTATGAACGTAGTAATTCATCCGGTAAACTTAGATGTTTCAAACCAACTTATTGATTTCGTAGGTAAGAAACTAAAAAAGCTCGAAACATTTTTCGACAAGATTGTAGAAGCAGAAGTATTTCTGAAAGTGGGAACAAAACAGAATATTAAAGACAAAATAGTGGAGGTGAAATTATCGGTACCTGGAAAAACACTTTTTGTTACCGAAACTGGAAAGTCATTTGAAGAAAGCACCGATATTGCTGTGGATGTAATTTCACGGCAATTGAAAAAGCATAAAGGAAAGCTTTTAGAAAAGTATTGAGGGACACACTATCCCTCGCCAATAAAAAAGCCCGCAACTGAACTCAGTTTCGGGCTTTTTACTTTTTAGAAATTACTAAATGCTAAAGGCGTTTTCAAAATCCTTCAACCATGTTGCAAAGGCATCGTTTTTATTGATGGTCAATCGAGATTTTATGGTCGTATCGAGTGCAATAATTGCAGATGTAGTTTTATGGCAAAACATGTTGCAAGCCACTTCTGTATCGGGCAAAATAGAATTTGCTATGTTGCGGCTTACTAATGTCATTGCTGCGCCAGTGGCTAAATCGGCTGTGAATCCAGTTGCGTTATCAGTAATTTTTTTCAGGTAATCTGTATTGCAGCCTCCAACATAAGTTATTGCTATGCCCAAACCACGCCACAAATCTTTTTGCCTATCGGCAGGGAAAGTAGCAATGGTGCTTTTGGCAATGTCGATATTCCCTTTGGTACTGTACCAAATACTTCTACCCAAGCCTTGGTCGTACGCAGCGGCTGCTGTATAATCTTCGGTCTCAAATTTTTGTTTGCTGATGATGCTTTTTCTTTTGCGGAAAATACCTTCGTAGTATCCATATCCGTCTAATACTCTATATCTAAGCATTGGAGCTAAAGCAGATGTAAATGGTACTACACTTTGATGTTCTTGCGCTAAAGCCCAGCCCAAGCCAACATGAATTTGAATAGCATATTCGTTTCCGCATTCATTTAGAAATGCTAACCAGCGCGATTGTTTTTTGTCAGTTTTTGCATCGCTCAATGCTGTATTCATTGAAGCTGCTTCGTAAGCTATTCCCCTAAACTCAACATCGAATGAATGGAGATATTCAGTTTGTTTTGAAAGCGAAAATTCAACTAAATTTTTTTCTTGAACATTCATAAAAATGGATTGTATAAGTTCCATTTTTTGTGCAATCAAATTTTCAGTATTCATTTATAGTTGTTCATAATGTTGAAAGCTATTGCATAAAAAAACTACTTTCTGAAAAGGAGTATTTATGCCGAGGCTAACTTTTTGTAAAACCATATTGTGTCAATATCTTGTTTGATATCTTCGTTAGGTTCAACACATGTTTCGTCAGTAGCTTCGGGCAAGTTGAGTTTGTTTTCTGCATCTAACACCATGGTGTATGGATTTACCTTAATGTTTAAAGGTGTTCCTTTTACTTGCGCACTCACCCTTCTGAACAGCTCTACTGCTACTTGCTCCAATACTTCCATATTTTTGGAAATCTGCTCAATCAATTCATCGCCTTCGTGTTGATTCAGAATGCTTGTTTGAAATTTTAGCATGTAGCTTAAATCTACGGGGTCGATGTATTTATTAGAAAAAATTTCATTGTCGTATGGCATCCAGTCTAAAAATAGTTGTTGTACTTGCTCGTGCAATTTTCTGAAACGTTTGCCTAAGCTATCTGGCGCAACAAATAATTTTTTCAGCATTTGTAAATCTGTAAACGCATTGTTGGTAAACATGAGCGAAGGAACGGACCAGTATATTGCCCAATCCCACAGAATTTTAGTTGTCATAATCTGTGTTTTGCCCATCAGCAAATACTTGTTTTGGTAAATTGGAATCCAACTATCTACCAAAGCAAAGTGTGTTTGTTCGTAAATTTCTGCGCGAAAGGTTACATCCTCGCCATTCATTTCGCGCAGAATTAAATCGCTTAACCAAGTGTTGTTCATGGCAATAAAATCTGTGCCGGGCGAGTAGAATGGGTCGAGGAACGCTCCGGCTTCGCCAGTTACTCCCCAGCGATTGTTTCCATCATATAGCCTTCCGGTGTGATGCGCGTAATGTCTAAGAATTTTAAAATCAATTTTGTTGGGTGTTTCCGGTTCTAATTTTTCATACACAAGCGGTTCGTTTTCTTTCAGCCAATTCAATGCATTTTCGTAGGTGTTGAAAGTTTCGAATGGATGAACTGCCGGGTCGGCAACTATTCCAATGCTGGTGTTTTTTGAACCCAAAGGAATTACCCAAACCCAATAACCTTTATCTAAAAAGTGTACCGTAGAAAGATAGCGCAGTTTTACATCGGGGTAGTCGCGCCATGCTTGGTTATCGCTCCAGTCGGAAATGTCAATAACGCCTTTTAATCGCCACCACACAGCATTGCAGTGGTGTTCCATTGGTTTTTCAAAACCAAGTTTGCGTTTTAAAAAACTTCCTCTTCCGCTCGCATCTGCCAACCATCGGCAGGTTGCTTTATACTCTTTGCCTTCGTGTGTGTAGGTAAATGTGTGTTGCTCTTTACCAAATTCAATATCTTTTGCATTAGCGTCTAACAAAAACTCGGAACCCATTGCTCTTGTTTTCTCGGCTAAATGATTTTCTAAAGTGCCACGATCCACTTGGTGGCTTGGTGTGTAGAGCCATTTTCGAGGTCCCAATTCTACACGCGATGCAATATTTTCTTTGGTATTGTTTTTGAAGAAAAACCGCAAACCATATTTGTGCAATTCGTGTTTTTCCAAATAGTCTTTAAGCCCAACTACATGGCGAAGGTAGTGGCTGCCTAATTCAACGGTTGATTCGCCAACTTTATGTGCAGCAATTGACGCAGCACTTTTACGCCTCTCTAAGATTAAAATTTTTGTTTCGGGATTGGCTAATTTTAGTTGAATGGAAAGAGTTAATCCTGCCAAACCCCCACCGGGAATTATTACGTCATAATGTTTCATATCGAATTTGCTTGTTGTGTGATTTGAATGTCTTTTGTGTATGTGTGTTGTTTAGTTTATTTAGTCAATTCCCTGATAGTATTCAATTTGTTTCTTCACTTTATTGCCAAGAAATGGTCGAAAAAAAATGGAGTTGATGGTGAGTACAATAGGCGCGATTATGAATAGTGCAAACAATAAGTAATACTTGTAAAAAGTGAGCCACAAAGAACGGTTTTTTCTCTTAGTAACCAAGTTTGCCCATATAGAAAAAAGACGTGGTGCTACTTGCTCTATAAAAACGTAATTTGGTTGCACATCAACCGCCTCCTGGGCAATCAATTGCGATTGTAGATTATCGAAGTTTTCTTTCAGTAATGCTGCCGCTACAGTTTTGCCAAACACCGATGTGTTTTTTATATCGGTATCTGAAACTCCTGGTAGTGGAAACCAACCCCATTTTCGGGTTTTTGAACCGGTAAACATCCAGTGCATGATGGTTAATGCACTTACATGATTTTGATTGCGGTCGGCAAGTGCAATGTTTCCTACAAGAGTTGCTCCTGCGTTTTTTAATATTGTTTTTAAACTTTCTTGAGCGTGCAACCACATGTTTCGCGAGCCAATTAGTGTAACAACATTACTTCCTTTTAATATTGACTGAACTTGCGGATGTTGTATAATGGAATTTGCAGGAATACTGAGTGATAGGAACCACGGCTGATATGCGAAAACTATTAAGTCGTATTTTTTTTCTTTCAGTTGAAATGGTTTTAACTCAACAGTTTTGCCTAAAACACTTTCGGGCATGGTGTCGTAAAATTTTTCCTCAGTCCATGGAAAAGGAAAATCATTGCAAAAATGGCTGTAGAAAGTTTTCTACTATCTCTGTCAATTGCCCTGTTTGCGAATAATAAAGCACTAAAACTTTCTTGCCCATTTTGTGTTACAATAATGCAATAAAGCATTGAATAGTAAATAAACATCGGCAGTGATATTTGTTAGGAATTTAGGTTTGTTTTAGTGCATTTTTTATCACTACTTTGGCGTTTACAAAAAAATAAAATCAAATGAAACCAATGAAAACATGCTTGTTGTTTTTTAGTACATTCTTCTCTGTATTTTCTTATGCTCAAGGTGGCGATTTTCTCGTTCCCGAAAACACACAAATACAGATGAAGTTCGACCAGGATTACAGAGAAAAAAAGAATAAAGTTGGTGAAGCTGCCAAACTTTCTGTGTTAGAAGATGTATTGGTAAATGGCAAGGTTGTTGTGAAAAAAGGAACAAGTGTTAGCGCAACTGTAACCAATAGTAAAAAATTTGAGTTAAGGGTTGATATTCATGATGTACCCGCTGTTGATGGAACTAAGCTTGTATTAAATGATTGCTGGGTGTTTACTACGGCAGCACAAAATTACAAATCGAAAGGTGCGCTGATTATTACCGGAACTAGAAAAAATTGCTTTGTAAAAGCGGCAACAAAAATTAGAGCTAATTAGAACAAGTAAAATCTCAATTATGAATACAATAAAATCAATTTTTTTAGGCACTGCATTATTGGCATTTACGCAAGTTGCTTCGGCACAGGTTTATGATTTGGCTGTTGTTAGTTATTTTAATGATGTGCCTAAGCCGCTAATTATTGTCTCAATCAATGATGATAAATTTGAACAAATACCAATTGAAAGAAGCGAATTGCAAGGGCAGTTGTGGGGTGCAAGTCTAAATCCTTTGCTTAAGCATGTAAATAAATTGCAAGCCGAAGGTTGGGAGGTAATGGGAGGTATGAGCACAAGTGGTTTACCTTCGCGCGCTACATTCTATTTTACTTTAAGGAAAAAGAAATAATAAGCATTGTTTTATATTGAAAGAGGGAACACAATATTGTGTTCCCTCTTTTTGTTTTTGGCAATGTAGAGTTGTTTTTTGTTTAAGTGTTTTTTATGGTTTTGTTTGTTGAAAATGATACTCGTAAATGAAAGATAGAAGGAGTGTAGTAGAAGATCAAGCGAGATTATTGTTGTAAATTGAGGTTGTTACACAAGTAGGTATTGTTGTTTGTGTTTTGTTTGTTGCCAAACAAAAAAGCCGCTTCACTTTCGCGAGCGGCTTCTTTTGACCAAATCAAGTTTTGGATTATTTCTTCTTTTTGCCTTTTGGCGCAGTACCGGTAGTTGCAAAGCAGTAAGCTACATTACCAGGAAGTACAATGCCCCACTCGGTTCCAGGAGTTAGTGGAGTAGAAGGTACAAATTTGTAAACCCCGGGAGCTACTTTAGTAAATTCAGCTTTGATGTCATCGCGTTGAACTGATTTACCTTTTCCGCCACCAAACATCATTGCACCAACTGCTGCAGATTGTGCTAACTCTAATTCGCGAGTGTCTTTAGCAACAATTACTTTAGTGATATACAAGAAACCTTCTGGGTCAGTTTCTGCATCATTTAGTTTAATAATGAAATTGGCTTCGCTTGGATCAATTTTTACTGATGAACTTCCACCTAAGATGTTCAAAAAAGTAACCGCGCTTGCACCGTAGCTGAATCCTTTAGTTTTTGATTTTACCTCACTGGTAGGTTTTTCAAGTCTGCTTAATGTGCCATCGCTTTTTACAAGCATTGGTGTTAATTTAAAGTCAGGAATTTGTACGTCCTGAGCAAAAGTTGTAGTAGCAATTGTTACAATTGCAGCAAGTAGGAAAGTAAGTTTTTTCATAAATCTGTTGTTTTTAAATGTGTTACAAAAAAGAATAACTTAATTCAATCTTGCAAGTGCAAAGTAAGAATTCGGTTATTTTGGTGCAACAGATTGTATATTTTACTCAAGGTTTAATCTCAAAAAAATCTTTTTCTTGGAGGAACGGAAACTTGTGTCGAGTTTCCATTAGCGATTCGTGATTGATAGTGATAGTAAACAGGTCTTCCATATCGCTTTTTTCATATAAATAGTGGCCTTCGGCAGTAATAACGACCGAATCACCTGAGTGGTAAATGTTATTGCCGTCATATCCAACTCTGTTAAGGCCTACAACGTAGCTTTGGTTTTCGATAGCGCGGGCTTGCAGTAGTGTTTTCCAAGCCAAATTTCTTTTTTGTGGCCAATTGGCTACATATATTATTGCATCATAGTTGTGCGTGTTTCTGCTCCATACGGGGAAGCGCAAATCGAAGCATATTTGTAGTAGCAGTTTCCACCCTTTTACCTCTGTTACTACTATTTTGTTGCCAGCAGTGTAATGCTTTGGCTCATCGGATAAAGAGAATAGATGACGTTTGTCATAATAGTCGAAAGTTCCGTCATAACGCACCCAAATGGCACGATTGTAAAATTTGTTATCTTCTGTAATCATTACCGAGCCAATTACAACGCATTTTTTTTGGGCGGCAATTTTTTTCATCCAGCAAAAAGTGTTGCCGCTCATTGTTTCTGCCAAAGAGGTATTCATGCTGAAACCTGTGGTGAACATTTCGGGTAGAACAATAATATCGGTTTCGATAATGGGCAATAACTTTTCATCCAGCATAGCAAGGTTTGCAGCTGTGTTTTCCCAGTGTATTTCTGTTTGAACAAGTGTAATATGTAGTTGCGCGCTCATCTCAATTATATTACAAATTGAATTTCCTGCATGGTAAAACGTAGTTCCTTTCCATTGCTGTGAATGATCAATTTTCCATCGCGGGCAATGCCGGCCACTTCTCCCTTTATAACTTGTTCGCCTCTTTTAAAATTGGCGGTTTGATTGTATCGAAACAATGCTTCGGTATATGCTCTTTGTAGAAAATGAAAGTTGCCCTTTCTTAGTTGCAAATAATATTTTTCTAAATAAATAGAGAGTTGATGCATTACTTCTTGAATACTTATTTCACGTTCGGTAAGCAATTTTAATGATGATGGATTAGGTAAAGATTCGTCAAACAAAGTTTGATTTACGTTGATACCGATACCTGCCACTGATGTAATTACCGAAGAGCCACGTATCGAATTTTCAATCAAAATCCCGGCAATTTTGTTTTTACCAAAATAAATATCGTTGGGCCACTTTACTTTTACTTCATCTTCTAAGTAAATTTCGCATACTTCTTTTACCGCCAAACTTACTACCATGTTTAGGTAAAAATGTTTGTCGGCCCCCAAAAAAACCGGATACAAAATGTAGCTGCATGTAAGGTTTTTCCCTTTTTCTGTTTGCCAAGTGTTACCTTGTTGCCCACGGCCTTTAGTTTGGTTATGGGCAATGATAACAGTGCCTTCCAAAGGTTTTGCTTCGGTAAGCATTTGTTTTGCATAATTGTTGGTAGAATCGGTTTCTTCCAATTCCACAATGTGAATTCCTGTAAATAATGGCGCTCCTTCCATCTAAATGTATTGATTTTGTTACTTTCGCGTATTGATTCATTAAAACAAAACGATTGGCAAAACAAACTTTATTAACCACTGCGAAATTGCGCAAAATTATTGTAGAGGCACTTTTAGAAAAAAAGGGGCAGGATGTTGTAACCCTTGACTTGCGCAAACTTAATGACAGGCCAACGGATTTTTTCATCATTGCACATGGCGACTCTAACACTCAGGTGCGTGCTTTGGGCGCGGGCGTGTTAAAGGATACTGAAATGAACGGAGCAATGCCTTTTCAAACAGAAGGCTCGAAAAATTCCGAGTGGATAATTTTAGATTTTTCTGATGTGATTGTTCATATTTTTCATCGCGAGAAGCGCGATTTTTATCAGTTGGACGATTTATGGCATGATGCCAAAAGAACATTGCATGAAGATTAAGATGAATGGGAGTGATTGATGCGCTTTGAGGTAGGAGCTGGGGGCAAGAACTAATTTACATTACAAATGGCACTATTAACAATATATTAAAGTGGTAGCCGTCATGGTTACACAAATTGGATAAAGAGAATTTTAAAGAAATGGACAACAAAGAAAATAAGGACGCTAAAGACACTACCAACAACGAAAAAAAGCCTAAACGTATTCCGCGCCCCAAAATAGAGGATCCGAAATTCAATTACCTGTGGGTGTATATTTTGCTTGGGGTATTTATTTTGTTTTCGCTCAATATGAACTACTTCCAAACGCGAGTTGAAGAAACATCGCAACAGAAGTTGAAAGCAATGCTTGAACAAAATGAGGTGGAAAAAATTGTAATTGTAAATAAGGAGGTAGCAGAAGTGTATCTGCGCGATACGAGCCTTTCTAAAGATGCTTACAAGGATATTTCCAAAACAAAATTTGGTATGATAAATAGAGGTCCGCACTTCTTTTTATCGGTGGCTTCCAACGATGCTTTTGATAGATTTTTGTCGGAATTTTATAAACAGAATCCACAACTTACTCCGGTAGATTTGCAGTTTCAAACCCGCAATGATTGGTTTCGCGATTTATTAGGTTGGGTGTTACCGGTGTTGCTGTTTGTTGGTATTTGGTTATTTATTATGCGCAGAGTGGGCGGTGGAATGGGCGGTGCCGGTGGGCAAATTTTCAATATTGGGCGATCGAAAGCTGTGCTGTTTGATAAAGATGAAAAAATCAACATCACATTTGATGATGTAGCCGGATTGGATGAAGCAAAAGTAGAAGTACAAGAGATTGTGAGTTTTCTTAAAAACCCACAGAAATATACTTTGCTGGGAGGTAAAATTCCTAAAGGAGCTTTGTTGGTGGGGCCTCCGGGAACAGGTAAAACACTTATTGCTAAGGCAATGGCTGGCGAAGCAAAAGTTCCGTTCTTTTCAATCAGTGGTTCCGATTTTGTAGAAATGTTTGTAGGTGTGGGCGCATCGCGTGTACGCGATTTGTTCCGCCAGGCAAGAGAGAAAGCCCCTTGTATTATTTTTATTGATGAGATTGATGCAATAGGTAGAGCGCGAGGTAAAAATATGATTGCCAGCAACGATGAGCGCGAGAATACATTGAACCAGTTATTGGTAGAAATGGATGGTTTTAGCAGCGAGAAAGGTGTAATTATTGTTGCTGCCACTAACCGTCAAGATGTATTGGATTCGGCATTGTTGCGCCCAGGAAGATTTGATAGAGTTATAAGTATTGATAAACCTGATTTGACTGGTCGTGCACAGATTTTTAGAGTGCATTTAAAGTCAATTAAAATTGCGCCCGAGGTTGATGCCGATAAGTTGGCTGCGCAAACACCAGGTTTTGCAGGAGCCGATATTGCAAATATTTGTAATGAAGCTGCATTGATAGCTGCGCGCAGAGATAAAGTGCAAGTGGATATGCAAGACTTTAACGATGCCATAGACCGCAGCATAGGAGGGCTTGAAAAGAAAAATAAATTGATTTCTCCTGATGAGAAAAAGATTATTGCTTATCACGAAGCCGGACACGCTGTGAGCGGTTGGTTCTTAGAGCATGCGCATCCATTAGTAAAAGTATCTATAGTGCCAAGAGGTGTTGCGGCATTGGGTTATGCGCAATATTTGCCTAAAGAGAAATACCTTGAAACCATTGAGGAAATGAACGACAGGATGTGTATGACATTGGCCGGCAGAGCGGCCGAGAAAGTGGTGTTCGATAAAATTTCTACCGGTGCTCAAAATGATTTAGACCACGTTACCCGTGTAGCTTATGCTATGGTGAGTATATTTGGTATGAATGAAAAAGTAGGTAATGTAAGCTTCTATGATATGATGCAGCAAAGTAGTGGTTTTAGTAAACCATTTTCGGACGAAACTGCAACAATGATGGACGAGGAGGTGCGCAAATTAATTGATAAACAATATCAACGTGCCATTCAATTGCTTACCGATAAGCGCGAAGCGGTAGAGGTACTTGCAAAAGAATTGTTGGAAAAAGAAGTGCTGTTTAAAGATGATTTAGAGCGCTTGATTGGCAAACGCCCTTTTGATAAACCGGAGGTGCCAGACAACACTCAAGCAGCAACAACTGAATCGGTTCCTACCGATTCAGTGTTAGATGTATCTACAAATGTGAACACAGACAATTCTGCTGTTGAGAATGACAAGGGGTAAATCGTTGCTGCGTAAGCATTAAAGTGTTGTTTTGGACTTCGGAAATAGTCCACAACCAATCAACACGCAAACATGTTTACTGAAGAGACCGGAATTTTTTCTCGATTTAAAAGTTTGTTCAATTCAAGCAACGAGGAAAAAGATACAGTAGCAATGCCAACTCGCAAGGTAGTTGGCTTTGATGAAAACGAGGTGCCTCGCCCTTCATCATTTGCCGATATTATTAACGAGCCAATTTCTACTTCGCCACCTGTGGGAGTAAGAACTGTTTCGCCTTCTGCACCAACAATCGCCACCGATGAAGTGCAAACAGATTTAGATATTCGTTTTGCTGAAAAATTTATTGAGCAAGGTGGTAAGTTTTTGTATTGCGAAACCGTAGCTGATGCAATTGAAGAGTTGAAAGCATTGAAGGTTGAAAACAATTGGCATCATGTGTTTACATGGGAGAATGAAATTAAAGATGCTTTTTGCAATTACAATTTCCAAAAAGGTTCAATAGGGTTTACTATCGAAAATTCCAATGCAGCAATTTCGCTTTGCGAGAATTTGATTGCCGAAGACGGCAGCATTATCTTCAATCCAAAACAAGCTTCGCGCAGAACACTTTCGTGTTTTCCTGATGTGCATATCATTCTTGCTGATGTGTCTAAGCTAAGTTCTACATTGGCAAATGGCTTGCAGCGTTTTAATAAACTGCATAAACCGGAGTTGCCTTCTGTGTTGAAGTTGAATGATGCTGAAGCAGGACATTTGTATGACCAAAGTCGCTTGATATTGCGTGCTGAGGGAACAAAAAATGTGTATGTAATTTTGGTTGATGAGTTGATTCCAACCAGTGTGCGTCCGTAGTTCATTTTAGATGTTTAGAAAGGCTGTATTCATTGATGAGTACAGCCTTTTTTATTTTAAGGAACGCCCGAAAAACTCATTTTGTCGAATAGTATTAAGAGTGATATTGTTGTCAAAATATACTGCATCCCTTTTCAATCTTAAATGATTGAAAGCTATGAATGGACGAGTAAAGCACTTGAATTTATTTGTGGATTCGTGTTTTTTATGTTGAGTAATATGCTACAAGGAATTGTAATGGTTTTGGAATTTCCTTTTAAAATTTTGTTTTTATGCTTTATGATGGATGATGTGTTTCCTGCCTTGTAAAAATTCGTGTAATATTTTACTGTTCATCAACTACATTCGGGGCGTGAAACTTGTTTTAAGATTTGTAGTTATTGTGTGTCTTTTTTCGGGTTGCGGCAGTAAAAATTCTATTGTGCCGAGCGATGAGAATGTTATTCCATTTCAGCAAATGCAATTGATATTAAAAGATATTCATTTAGTGGATGGTTTGGCAAATCGTGAAGGCGACCCTAACGGCACAACAGAGGTGCTTACCAAAGCGTATTACAAAGCTGTTTTTAATAAACATCATGTTAGCGATACCGCTTTTTACAGAAGCTTTAAATATTACATGTACGAAGCCAATCAGTTAGATAGTATGTATAACAACATTGTAACAGAGATAAGTAAGGAGCAAGCAAAAATTCAAGCCGAGTAATAATATTCATGAAGCAATCTTTTAACGCTATTGTAGCTACCATATCGGTGATGTTGTTTGTGATTCTTTTATGGAGTACAAAACAGAATTATTTATTTCCAGATTCATACAATCAACCTTATTTTGATAGTGTGTTGATGTTGAAGCAGCTACCTGCGCGACAATATTTTCATCGCACAATCAATGCGTCTTTTAAAGATAAAAGTTCTGTTGCGGCATTGCATTGTGGTGCGCGAGTAGATTTTAAACCGCTTGGATATGCTACTGATAATTTACTTGAATATACACACGTTTACAGTAAAAATTGTTTGTACAGAATTGATTCAACGGTATATCGTTTTGCCGAGGTGGCGTTCCCAAATCCTTGTTTGGCAAATGGGAAATTGGCTGCAAGTGTTGAGATACGCAATACAACTTCGCACACTAAAGATTTTTACTTACGGCTGTTTTATCAAAATACTACTTATTGGTTTGCAACAGATAATTCTATCAACAAAAACAAGAACGATTACTTAGATAATTTTTATGGTGCTTCGGCTGTGTATAAAGTAAGACTTGCCGCAGGCGAAAAACAAACTGTGAAAATTCCATATCGCATTGGCTTAGACCCCAAAGGCGAGTTTGATGATGATGCGAATGTGCCTGCGCGCCCCGGCAATTATGAATTTTGTTTGCTGGTTCAGGATGATTCTACCAATACACTACTAAGCGATTCGCTAAATTTAAAAGCCATAAACCCTTTTGCCGAAATTCAGTTGAATGGCACAAAAGAACTAAGAGAAAACATTGCATACACCGATGCAAAACATTTTCGGTTTGTGTTTTTAGATGAAAGATTTGATGGCAAAAACGATACTGCGCTGGGACATATTTATGTTCCATTTGAAGATGATCAAAAACAGCTTTGCGATACCTGCACAGGATGGTACAAGGATGTGATTTCGGAAGAGTGGGTGCACGATGATTTTGTAAATGGAAACATTGCAAAAGCAGGAATGGTAAAAGCAGAGTATGGACAAAGAGCAAGAAATGTTTTGGTAAGCAATAAAGGAATTCGATTGTTGATTCCCGGCTCTACCAAAGAAAATAAGCAAAAAACTTGGGGTGAATTTTTCTTTGGTCAGGCTTTTAAGTATGGCCATTTAACTGTGCGCGCAAAGCTGCCGCGCATGGCAGGTAGGGGAGGGCGACCAAATGGAATCATTCATAATATTTGGTTGTATCAACGCGATTATGAAAGTGTGGATACCACTCATCCATACAGTTATCTTACCGATCCGGTACATCGCATTCAGAAGTATGAAATTGATTTTGAAATATGGAATTCAACACACGAGTGGCAGGCCTGGGATAACAAAAGCAATGTAAATTTTGCTGTTGTAGATTATATGCGCAATGCCAATGCACGCTTAAAACCCGATATGGAAATTTGGACCGGAAAATATTCGGTTGATAGATTTCCGAAAGTTTCAGCCAACATTATTGGCGAAGAGCTGCTGCCCGATTGGTTTGATAGATTTCATACTTACGAAATTCTTTGGGAACCCAATCGTGTACGTATGTATGTAGATGGAAAAGAAACAGCAGATTTTACTCCCGACTTAATCTCGGTGCCCGATAAGCATTTGTTTCTTTGGATTGGCAGCCCGTTGTATCAAGATGGAACAATCTATACGCAGTCGTTTGTTCCTTTTTTAGAGTCGGATAAAGAAGCAATTATTGACTTCATAAAAATAGAGTAGCCGTTAATGAATACCTCGGATAGCACATTGAAATTACTGATACGCGAATGCCGTAAGGAATTAGGCGTTAATTATACCATAATGATGCATCGCTATTATGTACGCTACATCGAGGCTATGGAAAAGCGCGATGCCAAAGAGGCTGCATCGGCAGCCGAAAGAATGACAGAGGTTGTTCAAAAGCATCAATTGTATAATCTACACAGCCGATTGTGCGAGTGTATTATTGATGAAATTTTGGCTATAGAATTTGTTCCTGGAATTATTGATTTATTTCGTCAGCTTGCTTTGTCTTATGATATACAAACGCGCTTTGCAGATGCGAATGCCATCTATGAAAAAGCCTTTGCATTATTAGAGCCTTACAACACATCGGACGATAAGAAGATTCTATGGTTTTTTGCTTCGATGTGGTACAACCGAGCGCAACATGTGCGGATAGGCGAGGGGGTAAAAGAGCTTACCGCATACACGCAAAAAGCTCTTGAGTATTATCAAGCAGTGGATGATCGTCATGGAATTTCGTTGTGTTACAATCGTTTTGCAACACTGCTGCCCGAAGATATGATTGACGAAAAAATTACTTTGCTGAAAAAAATTGTAACGCTTCGCGCTAATGATACGCCATCTGCTATTGGATTAGCAGAGATAAATATTGGGTATTATGAAATTAAAAAGGGAAATATTGATTTTGGTGTAAACTTAATGCGCGAGTCGGCTAAGATAATTGAGCGATATACGAACAAACGCTATGCTGCACTTGCCAACTTGCATTATGCAAAAGGCTTACTTGCTGCCAATCGTGCTTACGATGCCAAAAATGCTTGCGATTATGCGGGTGAAATATTGAAAGCTAATTCCATTCAGGCACATTTGCCAGAGTATGAAACTTTATTGGCAGAAATAGAAGCGGCAATTCAACAAAGCGAATCTTAATTTTCTGCTTTATAATAAC
>CAZYXR010000025.1:10218-38901 GCA_964650845.1 uncultured Chitinophagaceae bacterium | reverse complement strand
TGCCAATACCTACGCAACCGTCTTCTGTTATGCGCATGCGTTCAGCATTGTTGGTGCGAAACAGCATTGGTAAATTTTCCTGCTGATAGAGTATGGCATTTCCCGTGGCATCAATGCCTGTGATAAAACCATCATCATTGTCATCATCTGTGACGCTATTGGTAAATTGCTGGTGTACCGGATCTGCGTTGACGCTGTTTAGGTGCAAAAGGTTTTGCGGATTGTTTGTGCCGATGCCTACGTTACCGTTTGCGGCAATTCGCATTCTTTCATCGTCATCGGTACGAAACAGCATTGGGAAATTTCCCTGATGGTAGAGTATGGCATTGCCGCTGGCATCTACACCTGTTAAAAAACCATTACCACTAGTACCGCCTGTGACGCTGTTGGAAAATTGTGCAACTACCTGTGCAGTAGTGTTGCGCCACAATTGCAATTGATGGTTAGGAACTAATGTACCAATACCTAAACGAGGCGAACCAGCCAATAAATTACCCCATTCTACTATAGATGTAACTCCGTTGTATGGTGCGAGTAACAAAGTGGAACTAAAGGTATTAGTAGTTGAAATAATATTTAAATTACTAATATTAACTTGTTGGAAACCAATTTGTATTGAACTGTCTCCAACATGTATTACACGTGCACGAATGCTATCCACCCGTATATACCCTTCACTAACGTTTATACTATCGGCAGTAAGTAATCCCTTCACCTCCATACTGCTTGCAGGGTCATCCGTGCCAACACCTACCTTATAGTCAGTGTGAACAACAGTATCGCCAACATTGTGCCATGGATTTTCTTGCGCTGATAACAGGAAAGAAGAAAGGGCAATGATTGCTATGACAACTGCTCTAAAAGTTTTGAATGCGTTTTTCATAAAGCATTGTTTTTTGTGTTTTTGAAAATTATTTTTTAACTAAAAATTTTGCTGAACGTATATGTAGCTCATCCTTTAATGTGATAAAATATAGTCCATTTGAAAATTCTGAAATATCTACGCCTTGTTTTGCTTTATCACCTGTAGTTTGATATTTTATATTTCCAACTACATCATATATTGAAATCTCAGTGTAATCTGAAAGCATGGGTACATTCAATATGTTACTTGCAGGATTGGGATGTAGTGATATTGTTTTGGCAGTCAGATTCTCAGCACTTGCAACTACATGACAATCTTGAGAATTGCTTGAAATACAAACATCATCCACAAAGTAATAAGCACCACAGCCAAAAGTTGTAGATACATTATCAGTAATTGAATCGCTGAAAAAGTTACCTATTGTCAAGTATTCATAAGATGAATCTGCTATAAATGAGCCATCTATCACAGTCCAATTAAATTTATCATAAATAACACCTGAATAATGTATAGTGCAATAATTCAATATTGGAAGTGGTTGATTTATACTGTAGGGGGTATTGGATAAAATTATACCAATGTTGGTTGCACAATCTGAATTGTCAGCTAAACTTACTTTGAAACTGATAAAATATCTTGTACCTGCTATCAAAGGTGTATGCAATTTCCTTCCAATGTGTTCTCTATAATTTTTAGCTCCTGCGTGAGTATACAATCCTCCATACGCATTGCCTGTAGAAGCATCTTGATGCCCCAAAAAATTAGAAGGCACTCCAAATGAGAATGAGCCGCTTGGTCCACAAGAATTAAAACATTCTGAAGAAAATCCATACCATCCGGAGGCATAATTTATTTGATCAGAAGAAGTAGGACATGTATCATAATCTTCAAAACTCGGATTAGGCACAAGGTTTTGTGCTATGGATAAATGCCCCATTGTGCAACAGATAATAAACACAAGTAACAAGTGTAGCATAACAAATTTGTTTTAAGTTTTAGATATTGATGAAACTATGGCACGTACCCATACCCAAAGGTTACATACATTCGATTCCTCTGCACAAAAAAATGCTTTTAAGCTTAGAGCCAAGCCCGAACGTTTCCAAGAGCTTGTTTAGATGTGTGTGTGTGATGTATGTTGCGGCATGCCGCTGGAGGATGAGCGGAGCGGAGGTCTAAGCTCAGGGTAATGGCTTCGCCATTCAGGTCTAAAGAGTAAAAGTCATTGCCCGGTATCTGAACCCAAGTATTGTAAAATGAAAAAATGGTATTGCTATGAAAACTAAAACCTGGCACAATGCTTTGTGCTATGCAGCAACTGCAAAAGAAAAGGCAGAGAGAAAGTAAAGTGTACTTCATACAACGGGTGATTTGTATATGGTGAAGGTATATTTTAGTTTTTGAAAGGGGAGTTTTTGTGCGGAGGTTTTCAGGCTACGGTTGCCATTCAGCCAACGCAACATCCGCTATGCGAGACGATTTGAAGCGGTTATCGGCAGGGGAGACATTGGGGCGAAGGATGTTAACAATGCTTGCCGTAGTGTTCTGTTCGATAGTTTTTCCATTGACACTCAATACACTTGCGCGAGGAAGTCCGGAAATGTGCTAAGGAATCAAGATTTTATATCCTTTTGCGCCTACATTCATGATGTAAAGACCCTGTGTGAGTTGAACCGAAAGTTTATCGCTGCGTTCGTGGGCTACTTTTCTTCCTGTAATATCACTCATATAAATATCGCTAACCCTGTCTAACTCCACATTCAGTATATTGCCGTTTACATAACATTTTTTCACTACGGGCTGTATGTCTTCAATACCCGAAGCATTGACAGCTAACCTGTTTGACTTTACGAGTATTGGAGTGCCCACGCTTCTCCATGCAGTGGATTGACAACCATCATCTTTAAATGCCCCAACATAATATTCATCGCCATTCTGAAAATTAGGGTCGCTGTAAGTGAGGTGTGCTGTGCTGTCAAGTAAATTGAAATTTCCCAAGCCATCTTTCTTATAAATATAATAGCCGCGCAAGCCGGAGCCGACTGCATTCCAGTTTAAATTGCTTCCATTCGATTGCAAGTGCATAGTTGTTACCTGATTACCCCCTGTGCAAGCACCTTCAAGAACGTAAGTATATGACTGTGTAGCGGTATTTGCAGTTACATCCGTAAACACTAAACTGTCTCCTAAACTAATAGTTGCTACGGTTTGCCAAGAGTTTGTAGTTGTTTTTCGTTTTACTACAATTGAAGTGTTTCCTGCAAGCCAAGAGCTGTCAATGTATATTACAGGATGATTGTTTATGTCGCTTGTGATGGCGCAAATTTTGGGTATCCCATAAACAATTATATAAACACTTGTATCAAACGAGGGAGGTGGGAACCTATCGCAATGAACATCCAATACTCCCTCCGTTCCCGCAGGGAAACTATTGCCGAGTGATGATGATGAAAGCGGGACACCATTTAATACTCCCTTAGGAAAAGGGCTCCTTACACCGCATATAGTGGACAACTTAATGCCACCACATACTCGCAAGGTATCTAACGAATAAACTTTTGTGCAAAAAAGAGATAGCAACAACGATATTGTAAATATTTTTTTCATAAAAAATAATTTTCCTTCACCTCAACGTATCCCCATTCGCACAAAATCCTTCACAGCAAGCGTCTCGCCTAAGCGGACGTTGCGTCAACAGAACAGAAACTTATATTTTAGCTTATCATGAGCGTTCGCCACACAATACCTGAGCATGATGGAATGTATTTCATCACATTCACTTGTTATGATTGGTTGCCTTTGTTTGAAATAACAGATGGCTATCATCTTGTATATAAACAGTTTGATTATTTAAAGTCGTGTGGACATAGCATCATTGGTTATGTAATTATGCCAAACCATGTTCATACGCTTATTCATTTTGCTGATTTGGGCAAAAAGGTGAATACCATTGTTGGAAATATGAAACGTTTTATGGCTTATGATTTAGTGGTTGCTTTGAAAGAGCAGCAGCAATTTGATGTATTGAAAAAGTTAGAGGCTGGTACTACGCCTTACGAAAGAAAGGGTGGTAAATTGCACAGGGTATTTGAACTTTCATTTGATTGTAAGTATTGTTATGGTGATAGCTTTATCAAACAGAAGTTGGACTATATGCACCAAAACCCTGTGAGGGGTAAATGGAGTTTGGTTGAAAACGCTATGGATTATCTGCATAGTTCAGCATACTTTTACTTTGAAGGGAAACAAAGAGGTTATGAAGTCTTGTGGTATAAAAGTATTGGGGAATAATGAGGCAATTGGATGCAATGGCACGCAACGTCCGCTTCGCGAGACGCTTGCTTTGAAGGGATTATCGGGGCAGGGGAGACATTGGGGGCGAAGAAAGTCTTATGCGGTTTAAATTACGTACTGTTGTTAGTTATGTCATTCAAGCCACGCAACGTCCGCTTAGGCGAGACACTTGCTGTGAAGCGATTATCGAGACAGGGAGGCGTTAGGGCGAAAGAATAAAAATTTTGTCATCTACTACTCGTCACATTTTCCTTAGCTGTGTATGGCTGCCTAATATACGTTTTGTGGTGCTCTATGCAAAGGCAAGTAACCTTTTATCTAAAGACTTTTTAGCACGGCTTCTGCAATTTCGTGTTGCAGATTTTCGCTTTGTTTTTTTGCGAACTTTGTACCAGTAACCATGTCGTGTAAATGAATGTATCTATCGGTAATTTCGTTTACAAAACTATCGGGCATTTCGGGCATCTGCTGCCCTTCTTTGCCTTGAAAGTTATTTTCTATCAGCCATTGGCGCACAAATTCTTTTGATAGCTGCTTTTGTGGTTCGCCTTTACCTTGTCTTTCGTCAAAGCCATCGGCATAAAAATAGCGCGATGAATCGGGTGTGTGAATTTCGTCAATCAGGTAAGCCTGTCCGTTGAATAAGCCAAATTCATACTTGGTATCAACCAAAATAAGTCCTTGCTTGGCTGCCATTTCGGTGCCGCGCTTAAACAAGGCAAGTGTGTATCTTTCTAAAGTTGTGTAAACATCTTCCGACACTATGTTTCGTTTCAAAATATCTTCTCTCGAAATATCTTCATCATGCCCTTCTTCGGCTTTGGTGGCCGGTGTAATTATGGGTTGCGGAAGCCGATCGTTTTCTTTTAAACCTTCGGGCAACTGCACACCGCAAAGTGTGCGGATACCACTATTGTAAGTACGCGCTGCATGACCCGCCAAATAGCCCCTCACTACCATTTCTAATCTTATGGGTGTGCATTTTAATCCAATGGCTACATTTGGATGCGGCACCGCAAGCAACCAGTTGGGGCAAATATCTTTTGTGTTTTGCAAAAAATGTTGGGCAATCAAATTAAGCACCTGTCCTTTATATGGAATTGGTTTTGGTAAAATGAAATCGAAAGCTGATATGCGGTCGCTGGCGATTACGGCAATTTTATCTTCAAAAAAATATACATCGCGCACTTTGCCGTGATATACCGATTGCTGGTTTGGAAACTGAAAATTGGTAGATGAAATGGTTTGCATGGGTGCAAATATGTAGATTTATGATGGACATTGTGTAAGTGCAAATGCCGTTGTTGTGGAAAAAAACAGGACGTCCGTTTTTGTGTACTTGTGATCGAAATTTTTAATCGATAGTCGGTTCTCAATAATTTTCATTTTCTTCAATGTATGATCACACAAATTGCACGCTACTTTTCGGCTGCTGCCGACTGGAAATTGCTAATTGCGGCTATCTTGCTTTACATTTTTTTTGGCGCGTACATAATGCCCAATGGTGCACAAAAAATTCGCGATTTGAGCGGAGGAAAAGAAGTTGAAATTTTGGATTTGCAATTTGCCTATTCGCCCGATAGCGCTCGCGCTTATTTAGCTGAATACACACCGGAGGCAAGAGATTTTGCAATTAAGTTTGGTTTGGGTGCCGATTTTTTTTACCCCATGGCATACACTTTTCTGTTGGTAGTTATTGTGGCCTTAATTTATAAGTCGCCCGAGGCTAAAACTACCGTGTGGCGCAATATTCATTTGTTTCCGTTTGCAGTGTTGCTGGTTGATTATTTCGAAAATATTGGAATAGCTTCCTTGCATTTCAACTATCCCGATGTGGCAGACTGGCAGGTAAGAGTAGCGTCTTCGCTTACTTCGCTAAAATGGAGTTTGTTTGCGGCAGTTATAGCAATTGTAGTTTGGGGTTTTATACGAAAGTTTACCGCAAAAAAAGCATTGTGATTGGTGCGATTGCAAGTAGATGCTACTTTAAAAAACATGCCCCCTTTTTTTGTGAAATAGAAACATACCTTAGCCGCGTGAATCACCCAAGGGTTAGTATCGTTATCCTGAATTGGAATGGCAAGCATTTTCTCGAAAAGTTTTTGCCTTCGGTGTTGTTGCATTCAAATTATGAATGGGTAAATGTAGTAGTTGCTGATAATGCTTCTACCGATGATTCGGTGCGGTTTTTATTGACTAAATACCCACAGGTAAGCCAAGTTGTTTTGAAAGAAAATACCGGTTATGCAGGAGGGTATCAAGCTGCATTGCAGCAAATTCAAGCCGATTATTATGTTTTGCTGAATTCGGATATTGAGGTAACAAAAAATTGGTTGCTTCCTGTAATTGAACTGATGGAAAGCAATAAAAACATTGCAGCCGCGCAACCTAAAATTCGTGATTTTAATAGCCGCCAAAAGTTTGAATATGCCGGGGCAGCAGGTGGCGAAATTGATTGCTTGGGCTATCCATTTTGCCGAGGTCGAATTTTTGATACTGTAGAAACAGACGCGGGGCAATACAATGCAGATGCGAAAATTTTTTGGGCAACAGGAGCTTGTATGTTTGTGCGCGCATCGACATTTTGGCAAGCCGGAGGTTTAGATTCCGATTTTTTTGCCCATCAAGAAGAAATTGATTTGTGCTGGCGACTTCAACGGCTGGGGCACGAAGTTTGGTATTGTGGTAGCTCGATTATCTATCATGTGGGTGGAGGAACTTTATCTTACGCCAATCCTCGCAAAACCTATTTGAATTTTCGCAACAATCTTTGGTTGCTTACCAAAAATTTATCGCTGTCAAAACTGCTTTGGGTAATTCCTGTAAGGTTGGTTTTAGACGGTGTTGCCGCCTTGCAGTTAAGCCTAAAATACAAAGATTTAAAAGGTTTGGATGCTATACTAAAAGCACATTTTGCTTTCTATGCTTCTTTGCCAAGTATGGCTACTAAGCGCAAAAATTTTGATGCGCCATATACTTTGCCATCGTCTGTTTTTTCTAAAAGTATTTTGATTCAATACTTTTTGCTGAAACGCAGAAAGTACAGCGATGTAAAATAGCATAGTTCACTCTTAATTATCAGTTATTACCATGCACTTTTTGGCACATCAATTTGTTCAGCGCGAAGTAAAATCACCTGAATTTGCTTTTGGGTTGATGTTGCCTGATTTTGTGCCGGGCTTTACTAAAATATACAATCGCACCATTTCGAAAACTCCAAGCGATAGCGATTTGTATAAAGGTATTCAATGCCATTTTAGTGATGATAAACAGTTTCATTCAAATGTAGCGTTTGAAAAACTGAACCGTGAACTCACTCATCAATTGGTGGCTTCGGGCTTGAGTCGTACTGAGTTGAGATTGTCGTTTATTGCACACCTTTTAGTAGAAATGCTTTTCGATAGGTGGTTGGCCGAGAAGCATTCCGGTTTGGCCGATAAATTTTACAATCACCTCGAACAACTTAATATACCAAGTGTTCATCTATATTTTGATTCCATGAATTTGGAACATGAAAAGAATTTATCTTTGGAACGAAGACGATGGTTTTTAGAGCATCGCTTTCTTTACCAATTACATAATAGTGAACAAATGGCAATGGGTGTTGGCAGAATTTATGCCCGTTCAACCGGCAGGGTGATAACAAAAAACGAACAGTTTCGTATCATTGAATCAATAAATAGCTTTTATGCGCAACCAATAGTTTGGCAAGCGCTACTAATTAGATAAACATGTTGCGAAAAACCCTCATCATATTTTTTGCTTTTACATGCGTGTTGGCTCATGCACAAGTGGTGCGCAAGTACAGCAACGAATTTTTGAATATAGGCGTTGGTGCGCGTGGTTTGGCAATGGGCGGTTCGCAGGCTGCCAGCGTAAGCGATGTTTACAGCACTTACTACAACCCGGCAGGTTTGGCGCGTATCGAAAATAATTTTCAACTGGGTGTAATGCACACCGAATATTTTGCGGGAATAGCCAAGTGGGATTTTGGTGCTTTTGCAGTTCCCATTCAAGATAAAAAGCGAACCATTGGTTTTTCGTTTTTTCGTTTTGGAGTTGATAACATTCCTAACACACTTTTTTTGGTTGGCCCCGATGGCAGTATCAACTACGACAATATTCGTTCGTTTTCTGTTGCCGATTATGCTTTCATGTTTCATTATGCTCAAAAACTTGGCATTAAAGGTTTGACACTTGGTGGCAGTGCCAAAATGATTTACCGCAAGGTTGGTTCGTTTGCGCAGGCTTTCGGCTTTGGTATTGATGCGGGTGTTCAATATCGGTGGAAAGGTTTGCAGGTTGGTTTAATGGCGCGCGACATTTCATCCACTTTCAGCGCGTGGGATTTTTCGTTTACCGAAGATGAAAAAAGAGTTTTGTTGCAAACCAACAATCAGCTTCCTAAAAGCACTTTAGAAATTACCGTTCCCACTATCAACCTTGGCGCGGCTTACAACATATCTGTTGTAAAAGATAAGTTTTACATCATGCCCGAAATAAATTTTGTTTTCAGTACCGATGGAAGAAGAAATGTATTGCTTTCGGCAAAACCAATCAGTATGGATTTGAATGCCGGGCTTGAAGTGAACATTTTTAAAATTGGTTATGTAAGAGCCGGTGTAACTAATATACAAAGGGTTTATGCCGAAGATGGCAAACGTAATTTTTCGGTTGCGCCAACATTTGGTGTGGGTGTACACATCAAAGTTATCTCGTTGGATTACGCACTTACCAACCTTACTACCTTAGATAAAAATTCATCTGCCGGCACGGGATTGTACTCCAACGTTGTTTCCATTCGGTTAGATATAAACAAGAAAAAGAAGTAAAGATGATGAAGCGGATTTTTACTTTGCTGGTTTTTGCGGTTTGGGGCTTTGGGCTTTTTGCACAGCAATATGGCAATGAATGGATTGATTACAATCGTACGCACTATAAAGTAAAAGTAGCTACCGATGGTATTTATAGAATTCCATACAGTACGCTGGTAGCTGCTATTCCGGCAATAGCGTCTATTAACCCGGCCAACCTTGTAATGTTTCACAATGGCGAGCAAGTGCCAATTTATGTTTCTAACAATAGTACAATTGGGCAAAACGATTACATAGAGTTTTTTGGGCGAAGAAATAGGGGAGAGGTAGATAGTTTACTCTATTCGCCTCGCTCTGCTCAGCCGCATCCCTATTACAGTTTGTACTCCGATACTTCGGTTTATTTTCTTACCACTTCGGCCTCGCAAAGCAATGCTCGATTCAGCAATGTTTCAAATGATTTAAACAACCTGCCGCCTCGCGATAATTTTTTCATTCATACGGTACGAAGTGTGTTTACCAATGGTGGTTTTTATGGTGGCAAACAGTACTATGCCGGCTCGGATGAGTTCAATAAATCAACTTACGAAGAAGGCGAGGGCTGGGCAAGCGCATGGGTGAATAATTCTAACTCACCGCGTCTCGATTCTTTAAACACGCCTTTTGTGTATAATGGTGTTGGCAGCCCGGGCTTTGCTACTTTTAAAATGTTTACGGTAAGCCGCACCAATACGCTGCACAAACTGCGGGTGGAAATTGGTGGGCAAACAATGATATCGGAAGATTTTAGCGGCTTTAAGCAAGATCGTTTTGTGCGCCAGTTGCAGTTAAGTCAGTTGGTGTCTGGCTTTACCAAAATCAAATCTTCATATATTGATAACTCTCCGGGGTCGCAGCAAAATCGTTTTCAAATGATGGAGATTGCTTATCCGCGTACCTACGACTTTGCTAATGTTACAGCATTTAGATGGTTCATGACTGCCGGCAGCGGAAAAAGGTATATTGAGGTGGCTAATTACAATAGTAACGGGATGCCAATTTTATACGATTTTGTAAATGGCATTCGTATAGAACTAACACCCGGAACTATTATTCCTATTGCACTACCGGCCTCTAACGTTGAGAGAGAATTGTATTTAACTGCAGAAGGTGATATCAATAATATAGGTAGAATTTCTCCGATTTCATTTGTTAACTACAGCCTGCAAAGTCGTCAGGGCGATTTTGTAATTGTTTCTCACCCGAGTTTAGGTATTGATGCTGCTGGTGTAGCCACAGGAGCATTAAAAGATTATAGAGACTACCGTGATGTTTCAACAGGTGGTAAATATCGTGCTACGGTTGTTGATGTAGAGCAATTGTACGATCAGTTTGCTTATGGCATTAGTAAGCATCCCTTGGCTATTCAAAGTTTCATTCAATATGCAGTAAACAACTGGCCAGCACCCCGCAAGCCTGCTCATGTGTTGCTTTTAGGCAAAGCAAGAGAGTATCCCGAAATGCGCTCAAATGCTTCTGCGCGCGAACAATGCACAGTTCCTACTTTTGGCAATCCGGGTTCCGATATTTTAATGGCTTGCCCTATTGGAAGCAATGTGCCCAGTGTGGCTATTGGTAGAGTTGCTGCGCAGTCTGTTGGCGATATCACTATCTATTTAGATAAGTTAAAGTCTTACGAATCGTTGCAGGCGCAGTATGCCGCCAATCAAAATATTCCTGATAAAGAATGGATGAAACAAGTGTTGCATTTTAGTGGAGGTTCATCTTTATCGGAGCAAACTTTGCTGCGCAATTATGTAAATAACTGGCGCAGTATTATTACCGATACTTTTTATGGTGCGAATGTTACCAGCTATAATAAAACCACTAATGCGCCAATACAAATCGGTTTGCAAACAGAAATTAAAAACAAAATCAATCACGGCATTTCGTTGCTTACATTTTTTGGGCACTCGGCCGCAGGAGCTGGTTTTGATATCAGCATTGATGAGCCGGAAAACTATGTAAACTACGATCGCTACCCGGTTATTATTTCCAATGGATGTTTAGCCGGAATGCTGCATGGAAGTGTAAGAAATTACAGCGAACGATTTGTGCTGCCGCAAGCAAACAAAAAAACCGGAGCAATTGCTTTTCTTGCTACCACCGGTTTGTCATTATCCAATAGTCTGTATGCTTTTACAAGTCAGGTTTATTCTAACCTGGCTAAGAAAACTTATACAGGGTCGCTGGGCAATATTGTGAAACAATCTATGGCCGATTTGAATTCTTGTTGTGCAAATCAAGACTTTACAATGATGACAGCCTACGAGTTTACGCTTCATGGCGACCCTTCGGTAACACTCAATCAATATGCTAAACCCGATTATGCAATTGATGTATCTTCAATGTATTTTAACCCTGCCAATATCACTGCTGCTACCGATACTTTCGAAGTAAAAATCATAAATACAAATCTTGGTAGAGCAATTAAAGATTCAATAAAAATAAGCATTACACGCAGGGTGCGCGACCCACAAAATCCAAGTGTTTTCTTGGATTTGAATTACGAAAAGAAAGTTCCGGCAACTTATTACAAAGACACGTTTACATTTAGAATTCCAACGCTTGTTCCTTACAACAATTCTTACATCGGTTATGGCGGAAACGAATTTGGCGCGTTTGTAGAAAGCGAAGAAAAAATTGATGAGATGGCAGAATTGAACAACCGCATTGCATTGGGCAGCGTAGTTGTTTCTATTCAAAGCGATGATATTATTCCTATTTATCCATACGAGTTTGCCATTGTGCCAAAGCAAGGAGTAACATTGAAGGCATCTACCGTAAATCCATTTGCTCCATTGCGCACTTATCGTTTTGAGATTGATACAACCGAAAATTTCAATTCATCAAAAAAGAGCAGCGGCACAGTAACACAAACGGGAGGTGTGGTTAAATTCACCCCAAACATTACTTACGAAGATAGCCTTGTTTACTACTGGCGTGTAGGTATTGATAGCGGAGGCACTGGCTCGCGCTGGCATTACAGTTCATTTATTTACCTTAAAGATGAATATCCGGGGTGGAATCAGAGCCACTATTTTCAGTACCAAAAAGATAACTTCGATTTGTTGAATTATGGCACAAATCGCCAGTTTTCTTTTCCAATAACTATAAACCAAATTGATGTTACTGCCGGAAATGCACGCGATGTAAATGGCATACAAGACCCTTTGTATATGCGTTGGTTTTACAATGGTATATTGATGCACGCGGGTAGATTTGTTGGTTGCGGAGGTTTTACCTCTGGTCTTGTGTTTGCAGTAATAGACTCCTCGACCGGAAAAGCTTGGAGCAGCATCAACACTTCGGGTACAAACTATGGTACTTATGGTAATATTCATTGTGCTGGCAACGGTGCACAAAATGGATTTGATTTTAGAACAGCAAACGCCAATCACCCAACCATTTCGGGCAAAACATGGGCGCAGGTAATCAGCGATTTTATAAATGCTATTCCTGATGGACATTATGTTTTGGTTTATACCAATTGTTATTCCAATCCAAACTACACCTCGTGGGATACCGTTTTGGTAAATGCTTTGGTGAATAAGCTCGGTGCAGCTACATTCCAGCAATTAAAAAATGGTTCTATCAATCAACCATATATTTACTTTACCGAAAAAGGGAATCCAAACTATTCATCAACCAGTGTTTTGGGCACAGGTGGTATTTCTTCATCGGTAAGCACTTCCATTTCTTTAAACGGCAGATGGCACGAAGGTTTTATGACCTCTACCATTATTGGACCGGCAATGGAGTGGGGTAGTTTTCATTGGCGCAAAAATGCTTTAGAAAATCCTTCAACCGATGGCGATACGGTAAATATTTATGGTATTGATAATGCCAATCAAAAAGTGCTTTTGCTAAGCACTACACAGCCCGATAATTTTATTCAAAACATCAATGCACAACAGTATCCTTACTTGCAGTTGCAACTTAAAACACACGACAACATCAACCGCACACCTACCCAACTGTATTACTGGCGTGTGTTGTATAAAGAAGTTCCCGAGGCTGCATTAAATCCATCGGTATTTTTTAAAGCAACCGATAGTGTGCTGCTGGGTGGCAATTACACTTTTGAAATGGCGGTAGAAAACGTAACCGACATTCACATGGATAGCTTGCTTACCAAATACATTTTGCGCGATGCAGCATTAAGCCAATATACTTACTATATCAAGCAAGATTCGCTGCGCGGTTTAGATACCATGATTTTGAAGTTGAGTGTGCCGATTAACGGTAATAACTATCAAGGTACCAACCGTGTTTATATCGAAACAAATCCTTTAGATAATAATCATCAATTAGAACAATATCACTTCAATAACATTGCCGAAGTGAGCTTTACAACAAGTGGCGATAATGTAAACCCGCTATTGGATGTAACTTTTGATGGAAAGCATATTGTGAGTGGCGAGTTGGTTTCGGCAAAACCTAACATTGTTATTACCTTAAAAGATGAAAATAAATTTCTTGCACTCAACGATACTTCGCTGATGGATATTTACATCAAGTACCCCAACGAAGCGAAACCCCGCAAGTTGGTTTACGATAATAATATACTAACGTTCTATCCGGCAAATGTCAATAATCTTTCAAAAGACAATACAGCCAAAGTAGAATTGAAACCGGTGTTTACTGTTGATGGCCGATACGAACTGATGATAAGCGACCGCGATCGCAGCGGCAACCAAAGCAGTAGCACCCCAACCCGCTACGAAGGCGATGTTTATTACGATTATAAAACATCGTTTGAAATTGTTACCAAAACCAGCATCACCAATATCTTGAACTATCCCAATCCGTTTACTACTTCTACCAAGTTTGTGTTCACGCTCACCGGAAGCGGAATTCCAGATCAAATGAGTATTCAGATAATGACCATTCGCGGCATTGTAGTAAAGCAAATTACGCAAGCCGAACTGGGCCCCATTCGCATTGGCGACAACATAACTGAATACGCATGGGACGGACGCGACCAATATGGCGATTTACTTGCCAATGGCGTTTACTTTTATCGTGTGGTTACTAAGATGAATGGTGAAGTAGTGGATCATCGCTCCGAAAGTTTTGATAAGTACTTCAAAAAAGGTTTTGGCAAAATGGTGATGGTGCGATAGTTGGTTAGGTTACATTTTCATACAGGTGTAATGGCTACACTACACGCTACAACTTCAGATTTTTTATTGGCTACATTTGGGTGGCAACTATAATTGATGGAAAAAATCATCATTAAAAGTGGTATTTGCCTAAAATGATGGATTAATCCATAATATAATACCATAACAAATTGTGTATATTTGCCGTATATAACCATCATAAAGTATAAAAACGTTTGTTTGTGATGGAAAAAAGTATCATGGACATGCATAAAATGAGTGACGATGCTATCGTTCAAACAATAGGCGATTTTGTAAAACACCATCGTTTGCAGCAAAACATCACGCAAAAAGATCTTGCAGATAAAGCTGGTATTAATAGAACTACACTATCAGATTTAGAATTAGGGAGAAGATGCCAATTGATGACTTTGATTCAAGTTCTTAGAATTCTCAATAAACTTTATGTTTTTGAGTCATTTGAAGTAAAGCAGCAAATCAGCCCAATTAAATTGGCCGAAATGGAGATAAAGAAACGTCAAAAGGCCTCAAGACAAAACAACAACTCCACAACCCCAAAAACCGACTGGTAATGATAAATAATGCTTTTGTAAATATTTGGAACAAGAGAGTTGGCGCTATTGCTTGGAATGCTGATACGGGATTAGGAACATTTCAGTACGATAAATCTTTTCTAAAATTAGGTGTCAACTTGTCGCCAATTTTAATGCCAATAGAAAATGGAGATATCTTGTATGAATTTCGGGAAAATAGAAATAGCTCAACATTTAAAGGATTGCCTGGGTTATTAGCAGACGTTCTTCCCGATAAATATGGAAATGCCTTAATAAACACTTGGTTGGCAAGGCATGGAAGACCAAGTAACAGCTTGAATCCGGTTGAAACTCTATGCTTCATCGGAGAGCGAGGTATGGGTGCATTAGAGTTTGAGCCAGTTGAACCAAAGCCGAAGAATACTTCCACTAAAATAGAATTGGGTAGCCTTATAGAAATTGCGGAAGATATTCTATCCGGAAGAAAGGACTTTACCACTAGTTTATCTGGAGCCGAAGAAAAAGCGCTATTTGAAATTTTGAAGATTGGTTCTTCAGCTGGCGGAGCAAGGGCAAAAGCGTTGATAGCATACAACGAAAAAACAAGGGAAGTAAGGAGCGGACAAGCCAATGCACCAAAAGGGTTTGAACATTGGCTAGTAAAATTTGATGGAGTATCCGACTCGCAATTTGGTGCGTCCTCGGGATATGGCCGAGTAGAAAAAGCTTACTACGATATGGCTATTGATGCAGGGATACAAATGATGGAGAGCCGATTACTGGAAGAAAATGGAAGGGCGCACTTTATGACAAAACGATTTGATAGAAAACTCGGTAATGAGAAGATTCATGTTCAAACGTTTTGCGCTATGAGACATTATGATTTTAGCGAAGTAAATATGTATAGCTACGAAGAACTATTCGAAACTATGCGTATGCTTGGTTTAAGCTATCCGGAAGCTCAAGAACTTTTCCGAAGAATGGTTTTCAATGTAATGTCGAAGAACTGCGATGACCATACGAAAAACTTTGCCTTTGTAATGAATAAAGCAGGTGATTGGAATTTGTCCCCTGCGTATGATGTATGTCATGCATACAGGCCGGGGAGTGATTGGGTAAGTCAACATGCGCTAAGTATTAACGGTAAAAGAAAAAACATTGAACGCAAAGACTTGCTTACTGTTGGCAAAAGCATGAACATAAAAAATGCGGAGGCTATAATTGATAAAATATCATCTGTACTTTCAAGATGGAGCACTTATGCAAAAACTGTTGGTATTGATGAAAAGCTTCGATATTCTATTGGTCGCACACACATCATTTTATAGTTATGGGCTCAAGTTAATATAGTTCAGAGTATAATTTTTACATAGATTTCTAAAAGCTACAAACGGTTGGCAAAAAAATCTAACCAAACAACACACATCATTCAATTGAAAGCCAACATTCCGCATGTTTCGGATTTTATAACAGCAAAACCATTCGGATATTTGCATTATAAAATTTATAGAAATGGAAACGCAGGAACAAATCAACTATCACCGTATTGCCGAAGCAATTGAGTATATAAAAAACAACTTCAAACAACAACCTAATTTGGATGCCGTTGCGGAGCAGGTACATTTAAGCCCGGCACATTTTCAACGGTTATTTACAGAATGGGCAGGCACAAGCCCCAAAAAGTTTTTGCAGTATATAAGTGTTGAACATGCGAAGAATATTTTGAAACAAGAGCAGGCAACGCTGTTTGACACAGCTTTTGAAACCGGATTTTCAAGTACAAGCCGTTTGCACGATTTATTTATTAATATCGAGGGAATGACGCCAGCCGAATATAAAAACGGTGGCAAAAATTTACACATCAATTTCAGTTTTGCAGAAAGCCCGTTTGGAAATCTAATTGTAGCATCTACCTTAAAAGGCGTTTGTTATATGGCTTTTGAAGATGATGAAGTAAAAGCGTTAAACAACCTTAAAACAAAATTTCCGAATGCAGTATTTCAAAGAAAATTAGACCTGCTACAACAAAATGCTTTATTTATTTTTCAGCATGACTGGAGCAAACTGCCCGAAATAAAACTGCATTTAAAAGGAACAGACTTTCAACTAAAAGTTTGGGAAACACTTCTAAAAATTCCGATGGGGCAGCTTTCCACTTACGGTAATATTGCAGAACAAATAGGCAATGCCAATGCTTCAAGAGCCGTAGGCACAGCCATCGGAAGCAATCCGGTTGCATTTCTTATTCCTTGCCATCGTGTAATTCAATCAACAGGAAATTTTGGTGGCTATATGTGGGGCAATACACGAAAAACAGCCATTATAGGATGGGAAGGAGCGAAAGTGGGTAGTGGTTAGTAGATAGTGGATAGTGGTTAGTGATTAGTGGTTAGTAGTTAGTACTAGCAACTAATCACTAACAACTTGTAACTTGTAACTTGTAACTAAAAAAACTAAACTTATGCCAATAGTAAAATTTGAAGATCTAATTGCCTGGGAAAAATCACAGGACTTAGCCGTAGAAATTTATGAGACGTTCAAAGATCTGAAAGATTGGGGTTTTAAGGATCAAATATGCAGAGCAGTCATTTCGATATCAAATAACATTGCCGAAGGTTTTGATAGACAAAGCCCAAAAGAATTTAAACGATTTTTATATATTTCAACGGGCTCGGCAAGTGAAGTAAAATCAATGTTATACCTCGCTGAAAGATTATCATTTATTGATAAAAACAAAGCCAACCAACTTATCTCGAATGTGAATGAAGTTTCAAAAATAATTTATGGATTAATAAAATCTGTTGAAAGTAAATAGGGGGCAGTGATTAGTGGAGAGTGATTAGTGATTAGTGGATAATGTCTTGTCCATATAACTAACAACTTACAACTAACCACTAACAAATATGGACTTATTTAATTTTGAAATAGACAAAACAAAGAATTGGTTGCCTCAAGACGGAACGGTAAACTATTACGGCAAGTTGCTCAATAAAAAAGATGCTGATGTTTATCTAAACAGTTTATTGGAAACAATTGAATGGCGAAATGATGAAGCGGTAATTTTCGGAAAGAAAATCATCACCAAACGCAAAGTAGCCTGGTATGGCGAAAAGCCTTTTGAATACACTTATTCCAACACAACAAAATATGCGTTGCCCTGGACAAAAGAATTGTTGGAGTTAAAGACTTTGATAGAAAAAGAAACAGGCGAAACTTTTAATTCTTGCTTGCTCAATTTGTATCACAACGGGGAGGAAGGAATGGCCTGGCACAGTGACGGAGAAACTGATTTGAAAAAAGACGGAGCAATTGGTTCAATGAGTTTTGGAGCAGAACGAAAGTTTGCCTTTAAGCACAAGCGATCCAATGAGAAAGTGGAAATGATTTTAGAACATGGAAGTTTATTAGTAATGAAAGATGCTACACAGACCCATTGGCTGCACCGGCTTCCCCCGACTAAAAAAGTAACCACACCGAGAATAAACCTGACCTTTAGAACGATTGTAGTATAAACGAGTTGCCGCTAACAAATGTTTTCCAAATCAGGAATTGGTGGAGTTTACTCGAACTGTAGTACTTTTTTACTTACATTTGAAATTAGATAAAAGCTCACCCAATAGCCACGTTCACGAACCGTATCCAGTATTGTAAAATGATACAAAAATGGACAGACTATTAAGGCAAATTAAAAATTGTAGAGTATGTGAGAAGCAGTTGAAAGATGGTGTCAATCCCATTGTTGCTGCAACCACCAACAGTAAAATTGTTATTGTTGGGCAGGCACCGGGCCGCATAGCACACAGCACAGGCATTCTGTGGAACGATAAAAGTGGCGACAACCTTCGTAATTGGTTGGGTATTGACAAGTCAATTTTTTACAATCCCAGCTTGATTGCTTTAATGCCTATGGGATTTTGTTTTCCCGGTGCAGGTAAAAATGGCGATTTACCACCACGACCCGAATGTGCTCCTTTGTGGCACAATAAGCTTTTAGCATCAATGCCGGATGTAAAACTCATTTTACTTATAGGAAAATATGCGCAAGACTATTATCTGAGTAGTAATGCCGCATCTACTTTGACAGAGACTGTTCATAATTTTAAAAATTACCTGCCAAAATACTTCCCTCTGCCGCATCCTTCGCCCCGAAACAATATTTGGCAATCTAAAAACGAATGGTTTAGCAAAACTGTTTTGCCGGAGCTGAAGCAACAAATACAATGCCTTATTCCATAACCACATTTACTCAATAAGTACTGATAGTATTTTGCAGCCGCACAAGAAGCAATAGAACTGATTTTTCTATAGTCCCATCCAAAAGCAGTGTTCGATTCCTGAACCGACAACAAAAATTTAGGCATGTAATCTTATAATAATTGTAATCACAATTTTTAAGTTTGTACACCTTCCAAATCAATTTATTTACAAAGTAATTTATGTTGCAAATCGGCTCGTCTATTGTTGGGTTTTCACCTTTCGTAAAAGGTGCGGCCATGTTAGGATATGGCATGTATTTTCATACCATGCAGGAAGCTGCAACCTTGTATATGCGCACTTTTGTAATAGATAATGGGCAAAGTAAAATTGGGTTTGTAAATGCAGAGTTGGGTTTTATCACCCTCTCTATTCAACAAGGGGTTTTAAAAAAGTTACAGGCCGATTATCCGCAATTTGCCTACTCAGAAAACAACCTGATACTTACAGCCCAACACACGCATAGCGCACCGGGTGGGTATTCGTTTTACCCGTTATACAATTTTCCAACTCCGGGTTTTTCAGAATACATTTATAACATAGTTGTGAATGCCGTAGTTGAATCAATTGTAAAAGCTGAAGCCAATAAGCAAGCAGGCAAGGTGAAGGTTGGCAGCAGCGAGTTTGCTTTAGATAAAGAAGTTTCGTTTCAGCGTTCGCGAGTGGCCTATAACCTCAATCCTGATATTCCCAAAAAGATTGAAGCCAACGAACTTCATCTTGGTGTTAATCGCGAAATGACGATGTTGAGTTTTGAAAGTGAAAGTGGCAATGCCATTGGCAGTGTAAACTGGTTTGCAGTGCATACCACCAGCCTTTCCAACGATTTGCGCAAAGTGAATGCCGATAACAAAGGGTATGCGGCAAAGTTTTTAGAAAATCACTTCAAAGAAAATGGTGTAGAAAATTATGTTGGCGCTTTTGCGCAAGGTAATTGTGGTGATGTTTCGCCTCGCTTTCGCTACAAAAAAAATGTGTTGAAATGGCAGCGCGGATATTGGTATGGCAAGTTTGACGATGACTACAAAAGTGCCGAATATAACGGCAAATTGCAGTTTGAAAAAGCATTAGAAATAACTAAGCAGAACAATACTACTCTTTTAGAAAATATAGACTCAGAGTTGCTGTGGGTTGATTTTACAAATATCCATTGCAATACCGAATATGCTAATGGCAAAGTAGATGCTTTTACTTCGCCAGCTTGCATGGGCGTTTCTTTTTTTGCCGGAGCGCTAATGGATGGGCCGGGAATGCCACCGGTAATTGTTCCACTTGCAAAGTGGCTTACCAATAAAATTAAGCAAAAAGATATTGCACAAGCGGCAGGCAATGCAGCAACAGTGTTGAAGTATAAAACACAAGAGCCCAAAAACATACTCTTTGAAACCAACGAAGGCATCATGATGGGCGATAAAGACCTTACAAAAATGTTGATTCCTGGTTTTGTAGATGGAAGCATTGCAGCAATGAAACGCTATTACAAAAATGTAGGTAGCAAAAAAGATAAGGTCTGTTATACGCCCAAAATTCTACCATTACAAATTTCAATTATTGGCGAAGTAGCAATTGCCGCATTTCCTTTCGAAATTACTACTGTAAGTGGCAAGCGATTGCGTAATTCATTAGAAGCGCGTTTAAAACAACGTGGTGTAAATCGTGTAATTCTTGCGCCTTATGCCAATGGTTTTTCGGGCTACATCACCACCAACGAAGAGTATCAGGCACAAATGTACGAAGGCGGGCACACCGTTTTTGGGCAATGGAGTTTAGCAGCTTTGCAAACTAAATTCGATGAACTGGCAAACGCTATGTTGAAGCCAAAAGACGAAAGAAATTTGCAACAAGCAGTGCCGCCTGTTGTAACGCTTGAAGAAATGAATGCCTTTCCATACCAACGATAATGGTTTGCTTTCTTTCTATGCTTCAAAAAATATTCTTTACTCATTTATAAAGCAATACTTTTGACCTGTGCCTGATATAATAAGATTGTTGCCCGATGCCATAGCCAACCAAATAGCTGCGGGCGAAGTAATACAAAGACCCGCTTCGGTTGTAAAAGAGTTGATGGAAAACTCCATTGATGCCGGAGCTACCAATATTCAATTGATTGTGAAGCAAGCTGGCAAGTCGCTTATTCAAATTATTGATAATGGCTGCGGTATGAGCGAAACCGATGCGCGAATGAGTTTTGAAAAGCACGCTACTTCTAAAATCACCAACTCCGATGATTTGTTCAACATTCGCACCATGGGTTTTCGTGGCGAGGCTTTGGCTTCGGTAGCTGCCATTGCACAGGTAGAAATGCGCACCAAGCAGCATGATGAAACTACCGGAGTTTTGATAGAAGTGGAAGGCTCTAAAATTACCCGGCAGGAAGTATGCCAAACACAAAGCGGCACTTCCATTGCTGTAAAAAATCTTTTTTTTAATGTGCCCGCCAGGCGTAATTTTTTGAAAAGCGATAATGTAGAGTTAAAAAATATTATTGAAGAGTTTACACGAATAGCGTTGGCGCATCCTAAAGTTGCATTTCGATTTCACCACAACGATTATGAATTGCAGAACTTAAAAAGCGGTAATCTTAAACAACGTATTGTTCAGTTTTTTGGCGATGATTATGCACAAAAAATTGTGCCGCTCGAAGAAAAATCATATTCATTAAGTGTTATCGGTTTTATTGGTAAGCCTCAGTTTGCAAAAAAAACGCGAGGCGAGCAGTATCTGTTTGTAAACAATCGTTTCATTAAGTCGGCTTACCTAAACCACGCTGTAACACAGGCATACAGCGATATGATAGGTAAGGATAGCTATCCTTTTTATATCCTGTTTATGGAAATTGAGCCTTCGCGAATAGATATAAACGTACATCCGCAAAAGTATGAAGTGAAGTTTGAGGACGAAAAATTGGTTTACACTTTTGTGAACCTTGGAGCAAAACACGCACTTGGTGCTTACAGTGTTTCGCCTTCGTTAGACTTTAATCAAGAGCAACATTTAGATGCCGGAGGTGCATTTACCAACAACAATTTTACCGGTAGTACGTTCATCAATCAGCAACCAACTATCAATCGCGAAGCCAAAAAGTTTGCTCCGCCATCCAACTTTCAACCATTCCAAGGTAAGCGCGAAGCCTCTAATTGGCAACAGCTTACACAAGGGTTAGAAATTGGAAACGATTTGAATACAGTAAATACCGATGCCGAAGATATTGTTGCGCCTCCCGTTGATGCACTTAGCAATACTCCACCACAAACCAATAATTCCGAACTCACTTTTCGATCTTCGCACACAGCCGATAAAACTATTGTACAGCCTCACCAGTTTCATAAACGCTACATTGTTTCGCAAATAAAAAGTGGCATAATTCTTATCGACCAGCAAGCTGCACACGAGCGAGTGCTGTACGAAAAGTACTTGCGGCTTTTGAAAAATAATCGCAGTACCAGCCAGCGGCAGTTGTTTCCACAAACTATTACATTTCCGGCTGCCGATGCGCAGTTGCTTACCGAAATTTTACCCGATATTAATAACCTTGGTTTCGAGGTGCAGGAATTTGGTAACAACGCTTTTGTGATTCATTCTTTTCCGGCCGATATTAATAATGGAAACGAAAGATTAGTGTTGGAGGAATTGCTTGAGCAATATAAAAGTCAGCTACATATTTCTAAGCTTTCAAAACGCGAAAAACTGGCTCAGGCATTGGCTGTTAGCTCCTCTATCAAATCCGGAAAAATTTTAGCGGTAGATGAAATGAAAGCATTGATTGACGAATTGTTTGCTTGCGATTATCCTTACATTGCACCTAATGGAAGGCAAACAATTGTATCGTTTAGTTTAGATGAACTGGAGAAAAAATTTGAAAGCAAAAAGTAAGCGCCAATTTTCTTTTCAGCATTTCAGTGCAATTGCATTTGTATAAAGTTGCCGAAAATTGTAATCAACTATTGAGTTAAGCAAGAAGTCTAATTATCAAACGAAAATATTTTCTTCGCAATCAGTTATGAGTAAATTATTAGATGGAAAAGTTGCGCTTGTAACAGGCGGAACGCGCGGTATCGGCTATGCAATTGTTGAAACATTCGCAGCACAAGGGGCAAATGTTGCATTCACTTATGTAAGTTCCGATGCGCGGGCAAAAGAAATTGAACAACTATTAAGCAAAGACGGGGTGAAGGTGAAAGCCTATAAATCTGATGCTGGAAGTTTTGAAGCATCGAACTTACTAGTTGAAGAAGTAGCGAAGGAATTTGGTAAAATTGATGTGCTTGTAAACAACGCTGGCATTACACGCGATAACTTGCTGCTGCGCATGAGCGAACAACAATTTGATGAAGTAATTCAAGCAAACCTCAAAAGTGTTTTCAATTTAACTAAACACGTTTCAAGATTCATGTTGCGTGCCAAGCAAGGTTCAATCATCAACCTTACCTCTATAGTTGGTATAAAGGGTCAGGCAGGTCAAACCAATTATGCGGCATCTAAAGCCGGCATCATTGGTTTTACTAAAAGTATTGCAGATGAGTTTGGTTCGCGCAGCATTCGTTGCAATGCCATATCGCCCGGTTTTATCGAAACAGATATGACACACGTTTTGAACGATGAAACCAAAGCTGTTTTATTAAAGCAGGTGCCTTTTGGCAGAATGGGAAATGCACAGGAAGTGGCTGACGCGGCACTCTTTTTAGCAAGCAATTTATCTACTTATGTAAGCGGGCAAGTGTTGAGTGTTTGCGGTGGAATGTGCAGGTAACAAAACTGATTTTTCAATACATTAGAATGGTATTAAATCTTTGAGTTTTTGCACAGTAGTTTCATCGGCCAAACCAAAGGCTACCGCTGCAAACAATACCAACCACAGAATTCCTTTTATCAAAAAGAAAAGGAAGCCTGCAACGCCTAATTTCTTAAGCCAGCCTATTTTTTTTGCATCTACCTTTTCTTCTGTTTTTTCCATCGTAATCATTAGCGTGTAAGCACGTTATATGTTTTGAAATCGCTGTGCATCGGAGCGGGTTTTCCTTCCTCTTTTGCTTTGCGAATATCTTCAAATCCTCGTTTATGTCCTTCAATAAATTCAGGAGAATTTGTCCACGCCTTAAATGCCTCTTCGCTTTCCCAATGGCTCACAATTAAATAGGGCTCTCCCGGCTTTGCTGCTTTCAGCACCATCATATCCACAAACCCCGGCATGGTATCAATGGCACGGGCGCGGCTGCCAAACAGTTCTTCAAATCTTTGTGTGTATTCGGAAGAGCATGTAATGTAGTTGATTGCAACAAAGTTTTTTTCTGCCATTTTTTTTGATTTAGGCAACGAATATGCTATTTGGAATTATTCTAAACAAAATCATTATTGCATTTTTTGAAAATTTATCAAGGTCTAAAATCGGGGTCGGCTGCTCGTTTTTTCTTAGCCCTATCGTAGATAAAAGAAATTGGATTAGAAAATTTCGCCTTTGGAATTTTTGTGCTGTATTTGGGTGGTGCTATACCCGGTAGCACCACTTTGTTTACATCTTTGGCTTCCATAAATGCTTGTTTAAATTCATCTAAATTGCCAAAGGGATAAATTACCACATCTTTTAATTTAATAAAGTCGCGCATCAATTCTACGTTTACGTTGTACTGCGAGTCTTTTTCGATAGCACTTACCGGAAACTCTTTTGAGATGTAATTGATAGAAGTAAATTTCAATGTATCGGTTGGAAAAACATAAATTTTAAAATTGCCATCGGCATCGGCAGTTGCGCCAGTGCGTCTGTTCAAAATTACAATGTTTGCTTTTGAAATTCCCTGATGCGATTGTAAATCAGATATTTTTCCTTTTATTAAAAATGTGCCTTCTTGAAAGGTGAAATCTATTTGAGCCTTTGCAGAAAAAACAGACATAGAAAAACAAATAACAAACAACAAAATAATGCGCACAAGTACATAGCTCGGCACGAAATAATGTATAGTTGTATTGCTATTGTAAATGTTGCTCAATGGGTTTTTCATTATGCAATTGTTTAATCTCAAACAAAAGGTTAAACAATTTTTATACTAAAATGCCTTTCCGAAAAAACGGAAAGGCATTGAAATAATTTGGTAAATGGTGTGAAATTATTCAGCTACAACTTCAAATTTCACAGTTACTTTATGGTCTTTACCAATGGTAACTTCTGCAGTGTAGTTGCCAAGTACTTTTACTTCGCCTTCTACAATTGTAATTTTTCTGCGGTCAACTTCCACACTTGCTGCTGTGCGAATAGCTTCGGCAACATGGTAAGAAGTAACAGAGCCGAAAATTTTATCGGTAGAGCCAACTTTAGCACCAATTTTCAAAGTAGATTCTTGCAAGCGTGCAGTTATTTCTTGCAAGCGCTCTAACAATTTAGCTTCTTTTTTCTCGCGTACTTTTAAGCGGTTATTTAATTCTTTAAGGTTTGTTTCGCTTTTTACAACTGCATAACCTTGTGGAATTAAGTAATTCAAGGCAAAGCCATTCTTAACGTTTACAACGTCATCGGCATAGCCTAATTTTTCAACGTTTTTTAATAGTATAACATTCATTGCTACTCAATTTTTTGGTTAATGATTATTTCAACAAATCGGCAACGTAAGGCAATAAAGCCAAGTGGCGTGCACGTTTGATAGCAACTGCAACTTTACGTTGAAATTTTAATGAGTTACCCGAAACTCTGCGAGGAACAATTTTGCCTTGTTCGTTGATGAATTTCAAAAGATACTCAGGGTCTTTATAATCAATATAACGGATTCCGCTTTTTTTGAAACGGCAATACTTCTTTTTTATTAAACCGATTTTTGTTGCGGTTAAAAATTTGATTTGTTCGTTAGCTACTGCCATGACTTATGCCTCCTTTTTTTCGTTAGCAACTGCTGTTTCGTTGTTTTTTCTTCCGATTTTGCCTGCGCGTTTGTCTTCGTTGTACTTGATAGAGTACTTATCCAACCTTACAGTTAAATAGCGGAAAATGTTTTCATCACGTCTGAAAGCAATCTCTAAAAGTTTGATTGCATCAGCTGGCGCTTTGAATTCTACCAAGTGGTAAATACCGGTAGTTTTTTTGTTGATTGGGTAACGCAAGTTGCGCAAACCCCAGTGCTCTTCGTGCACCAACTCAGCACCTGCGGACTTAAGCAAATCAGTGTATGCACTAACTGCTTTTTTGGCGTCATCTTCCGATAACACTGGCGTGAGGATAAATGTTGTTTCGTACTGATTAAGCATGTTTCTCTGCTTTTTTGGTTTAAAAATGGGTTGCGAAATTACAAGTTTTCGGCATATTTCCTAACAGTAGGCAAAAATAAGCTGCGAATACGGCAGTTTATTTCAAAAACTTAAAGTCTTTGCCAGGGTAGTAAGCCAATGGTCCAAGCTCTTCTTCAATACGCAACAATTGATTGTACTTAGCAATTCTATCGGTGCGCGAAGCCGAGCCTGTTTTGATTTGGCCTGCATTCAATGCCACAGCAAGGTCGGCAATTGTAGTGTCTTCGGTTTCGCCACTGCGGTGGCTGATGATAGATGTGTAACTATTGCGCGTGGCAAGGTTTACGGTATTAATAGTTTCGGTAAGCGTGCCTATTTGGTTCACCTTTACCAAAATAGAGTTGGCAATGTTTTTATCAATGCCTTGTTGCAGACGTTTTACGTTGGTAACAAACAAATCATCGCCCACCAATTGTACTTTTTCGCCCACCTTTTTGGTAAGTGCTTCCCATCCTTTCCAGTCGTCTTCGGCCATGCCGTCTTCGATGGATATAATTGGGTATTTTTTTACCCACGATGCCCAATAGCTTACCAGTTCTTCGCTGCTTAATTTTTTACCGCTGCTCTTTTTAAAGTGATAGAGTTTCGATTTTTCGTCATAAAACTCTGTTGTGGCAGCGTCCATTGCAATAAATACATTTTGCCCTGGTTTGTATCCTGCTGCTTCAATGGCCATTAACACTATTTCAATAGCTGCTTCATTGCTGGCAATATCGGGCGCAAAGCCGCCCTCATCGCCTACGTTGGTGCTATATCCTTTCTTTTTCAATACCGTTTTAAGGCTATGGAAAATTTCAACTCCCATACGCAATGCTTCGCCAAAAGTATCGGCACCAACGGGCACTACCATAAACTCCTGAAAGTCTATTTTGTTATCGGCATGTGCGCCACCATTCAAAATGTTCATTAACGGAATGGGGAGTGTGTTTGCATTTACACCGCCAATGTAGCGGTAAAGTGGAATGCCTATTTCATCGGCAGCGGCTCTGGCTGCTGCCATGCTTACTGCAAGAATGGCATTGGCTCCCAACTTACTTTTATTGTCAGTATTATCTAAGAGCAACATCAATTTGTCAATCACATTCTGCTCAAACACATTTATGCCTTGCAGTTCTTCAGCAATAGTTTTGTTGATGTGTTCAACAGCTTTTAGAACCCCTTTTCCGAGATACACATTTTTCTTGCCATCGCGTAGCTCAACCGCTTCGTGTTTGCCGGTAGATGCACCGCTTGGTACGGCTGCCCTGCCAAGTGTGCCGGTGGTTGTAATTACATCTGCTTCAACCGTTGGGTTGCCTCTTGAATCTAAAATCTGACGTGCGTGAACTGCTGCTATCTGACTCATTGAATAATTATTTATTGATTTTTTATTTTAATGCTTGTGTTATGAATGGGTGTAATTGGTAGTGGTAATTATTGCATCATTGCTATAAATTCATCGAACAAGTACCTTGAATCGTGTGGTCCCGGTGAACTTTCGGGGTGATACTGTACACTAAATGCTTTTTTGCCTTTAATGCGAATACCTTCGATGGTTTCATCGTTTAAATTAACATGAGTAATCTCTACCGTTTCGCTTTTTTCTATGGCTGCGCGGCTTACTTCAAAACCATGATTTTGCGAAGTGATTTCGCTTAAGCCGGTTATTAAATTTTTTACAGGGTGATTGATGCCGCGATGCCCGTGGTGCATTTTGAATGTTGGAATATCATTTGCTAATGCTAACAATTGATGCCCTAAACAAATGCCGAAAAGTGGTTTACCTGCTTGCTGAACTTCTTTAACGGTTTGAATGGCATAAGGCATAGAAGCGGGGTCTCCGGGTCCGTTAGAAACAAATACTCCGTTAGGGCTCCATGCCAATAACTCCGAAGCAGGTGTTTGAGCAGGGAAGACTTTTGTGTAAACACCGCGCTCATTCAAACAACGCAATATGTTTTTCTTGATGCCGCAGTCCAGCACAGCAACTTTCAGCGCAGCATTTTCATCGCCTGCGTAATACACCTCTTTGGTTGAAACCTCTTTGGCTAAGTCCAGCCCATTCATATCTGGTACGGCAGCCAATTTTTGTTTCAGTTCATTTATGTCTAAAACTTCGCTGCTGATAATGCAGTTCATGGCGCCCGATTTGCGGATGTGCACTACCAAAGCGCGTGTATCTACATCAGAAATTCCAACAACTTGATTGTTTTCGAAATATTGCTGCAAAGAACCTTCGGCAGGCAGGCGAGAAAAATTATTGGCAGTGAAATTGCGGCAAATCATGCCCGAAATTTTCACCGATGCCGATTCAACTTCATTTTGATGAACTCCGTAATTGCCGATGTGGTCGTTTGTCATTACAACTACCTGACCAAAATAGGAGGGGTCGGTAAAAATTTCCTGATAGCCGGTCATGCCTGTATTGAAGCAGATTTCACCGGTAGTGGTTCCGATTTTGCCAAGTGCTTTTCCGTAGAAAAAAGTGCCGTCTTGCAGCAGCAAAA
>CAZYXR010000025.1:0-10208 GCA_964650845.1 uncultured Chitinophagaceae bacterium | reverse complement strand
AGGTTGAGATTGGAATGATTTCGACATTTCGGAGGGCGAATGTAGGCGAAAACAATCTATGAACGAAGGAAAATAATCAACAGTGTGAGAGGAGTAGATTTGCGAGAAAAACGAAACAGTAAACTTTCGCTGTTTTTTTGTTGATGTGGCTACTCCACTATCTTAAACTCTGTTCTTCTGTTCAGCTTGTGGCAATCGCAATCGTAGATTCCGCAATCGGTATCGGTGGAGCAGTCTTGCAGCAACAATGTTTCGCCATAGCCTTTTGCTGCAAGTCTGGCAGTTGCAATTCCTTTTTGCGACAGATAGGCAACTACACTTTCTGCCCGCTGCTGCGATAAAGTCATATTAAAATTATCATCGCCACGCGCATCGGTGTGTGACCCGATTTCGATTTTTAATTTAGGGTTTTGCTGCAACAAAGTGGCAAGCGTATCCAACGATTCTTTGGTTTCGTCATTGAGTTCGGCACTGTTGTAGCTGAAGTAAATTTCATTCATTCGGTAAACTTTATTCACTTCTACGGCTGTCATCATCAATGCTATTTCGTTAGTATCGGTTGAATTGTACGAGTCGATTATAATTTCTTTTTGAGTGCTGAAAAAGTCTTGTTTAGTGGCGTTTAAAAAATATTTTCCATTTGCAGGGAGTTGATAAAACAACAGTGATTTTTCTTTGTCTTCGAGAGTTTTCCCGTTTTCATCTTTTATCTCAAACCGCACAAAAGGTATGTTGTTTCCGGTGCTATCAAAAGCAGAAAGTTTGAGCCACGGACGAATAGATTTTTTTATGGAGAAGCTAAAAATATCATCGCAGCAGGTTTCGCCTTTTACCGAAAAAACACCCGGGCGGTTAGAAACAAAAAAGCCTTTTTGTCTTTCGGTTAAACGGTAAAAAGACTCGTCATAACTTGAGTTTAATGGTTCGGGTAAAGTTTTTGGCAAGGCGAATTTCCCATCTTTAAACTTTGAGTAAAAAACATCTAAACCACCCCTGCCCACCAAACCCGATGAACTGAAATAAAGTGTTGAAGCATTATCATCAAAAAATGGAGTGATTTCATCGCGTGAGGTATTGATTACTTTTCCTGCGTTTACAGGCTTCTGAAATTTGCCGCCTGGCTCGCGCACACTAAACCAAATATCAAAACCGCCCAAACCACCGGGTTGGTTGGAGGAGAACCATAACAATTCGCTGCCATCGGCATTTTGAACCAAGTGAGGATGCGTAGTTGCGTGCAATGGATAGTTTATTTTTTCGCTCACTTCGCGGGTGTTTTGCCAAGCACCTTCTTCGTAAAACGCGCTCCAAATTGCGCAGTTGTTTTGTTGTAATTCTCCTACACATAATGTAAAGAAAATTTGCCTGCCATCATTACTAAATGAAACATTGGTAAGGTTTTTATCGGCCAAATCCAAATCGGTAAAAAGCTCGGGGTCGCTAAAAACGCTGTCTTCCATTTTTGAAGCATACAACTGCATGTTTGGTTGCTGATAGCCGGTGTCGGGCTTGGCATAAACCAAAGTGTCGGAGTAAATAGATGCGAAAAATAACCGCTTTTGCAGCACCGCTGGCGATAAATCGCTATAACCCGAGTTGATGTTTGGAGGAAGGTGCTTTACAACAAAAGTATCTTCAATAGTTTTTATATCGTAGCAGCCCAAAATGTCGCTGGGCACAAATCCTTTTACAAGATTGTCTTTGCCTTTGTAGCTTGCGGCAAAGCGATTGAAACTTTCTAATGCTTGCTTGTAATCGCCTGCTATTTTTTGCATTACACCTTTATAGTAAAGCGATGTTGTGAGGCAGCCTTCATCTTTAGCCGCAGCCTGCGAAAACCAATTCAATGCTTGTTTGTAATCGCGGATGCGATAGTTGGCCATGCCGAGGTTTTGCAATACTTCCAATGTACCGGTGTCGCGTTTTAATGCTTCGTTGTAATAGCTGATGGCATCGTAATAATAGGCTTGCTTAAAGTCTTTGTTGCCCTGGCGGATAAGTTGCTTGTAGCTCATGCCGGGCAGCGAATCTTGCGCAAAAAGTGTGCAAGGGAAAAGGATAATTTGTAGAAAATACTTAGCTGTAAGACGAGAAATGAGAGATAAGTATTGGGAAGTGGGAGTAGGCTTTGTTTCGCTCACCATGACATCAATTTGTAAATCTATCAATCTGTAAATCCGTATATTTTTCATTATCCTTTCTTCAATAATGCCATATAAAATCCATCAAATCCGGTTTGAGATGGAGAGAGAATGTATTCGTTTACAAGCGTGAATTTGCCATTTTGTTCAGCTAAAAATCTTTGAACTTGTTGTTGATTTTCGCATGGTAAAATACTGCAAGTAGTGTATAGCAATTCGCCTCCTTTCTTTAACATGCTGTGGTAGCTCGATAGTATTTCCCATTGCAGGTTGATGTTGTCTTGCAAGATGGAAGCCGTAAGCTTCCATTTGGTGTCGGGGTTTCTGCGCAATACGCCAAGCCCTGTACATGGTACATCCAACAATAATTTATCTGCTTTTTCAAACAAAAAATTTTGTGCCGTAAAATCTACCAAAGCGCATTTTATAATTTTTGCACCGGCACGATGTGCGCGTTTTTGCAGTTCAATCAACTTTTTGTCGTAAACATCTAAAGCATAAATGTTGCCCTTGTTTTTCATCAAAGCTGCCAATTGCAATGTTTTGCCACCTGCTCCGGCACAAGCATCTATTACAAATTCACCTGGTTGTGGGTTTAGCACTTTTGCCACAGATTGCGAGTTTGCATCTTGCACTTCTACCCAGCCACTTTTGTAAGCCGTGGTGTGCAGAATATTTTTGCGACCTTCCATTATCAATGCTTCGCCTTCTTCTACGGTTTCTATTCCATCGTTTTTCAGTTGGTTTTTTGCATTGGCAAGTGTTGTTTTTAATGTGTTTACACGCAAACAAACTTTTGCCGGAGTGTGCATGGCTGCCATTTCTTTTTCCCAAAGTTCGGTACCCATTTGCGCTTCGCCAGCGGCATCTAACCAATCGGGAATGGAATATTTTAACACACGTTGTTGTTGTGCTGTTTTGTATAAGCTTTGTGCTGTGTTGCTATCTAATGAACCAAAATTATCCCAAGCAGGTATAGCAATTTGCATAATGATAAAACGTGCTTCTATCACTTTCAATGCATCGGTGCTTTGTGCGCAATGTGCGTAAAGTTTATGGTTGCGTACAATGTCGTAGATGCTTTCGGCAATAAAATTTCGGTCGCGAGCGCCCCAACGCTTGTCGGAAGCAATGATGTTTTCAACCACATCATCGGCATATTTTTTTTCGGTAAAAATTCTATCTAAACTTTTTGCAACGGCTTCTACCAATATGCGATGTAACTTCATGCAACAAACCTAATATAAAAATGAAGAGGCGCGAAAGGCTATGAATGTGTGTCATTTTCATTGAAATGATGTTAAGCAATATAGCATGAATGATATTTTGATAAATTCGCCCCGCTCTTTTGGGTGGAACTCCCCTCGGCATGCATAGTGTTCTTTCAACTGCAAAAATTTTGAGCAGCTGAGATTTTTACATCTCAGCTGCTTTCGATTACCACATTTTTTTTCTGGGTGTGGCGCAGTTTGGTAGCGTACTTGCATGGGGTGCAAGAGGTCGCTGGTTCAAGTCCAGTCACCCAGACGAGTAGTGTCGGAAGTCGCTTAACTGGCGACTTCCGTTTTTTAAAGTAATATGCAATTCATCTATCCATCTTTCTTGTGGGCTTTAGCGGCAATTGCAATTCCGGTGATTATTCACTTGTTTCAATTCAGGCGCTATAAAACTGTTTACTTCAGCAATGTAAATTTTTTGAAACAGGTGCAGCAGGAAAGTTCTTCGCGCAATAAGCTCAAGCATCTTTTGATACTTGCGGCTCGCGTGCTTGCAGTGGCTTGTTTGGTATTTGCATTTGCTCAACCTTTTATTCCAAAGCGTGCTCAGCAAGCTGCCACCGGTAAAAGTTTTGTAAGTATATACATTGATAATTCTTTTTCTATGAAAAGAGTAGATGAAGGATTTTCGCTTTTGGATAAAGCCAAACAAACGGCCGCGGGTATTACTAAAAGTTATAATGATGACGATCGCTTTCAATTGATTACAAATGATTTTACCGGCAGCCAACAACGGTTGGTTAGCAAAGAAGAATTGCTGGCTGCGGTAGATGAAGTGAATTTCTCGTCAGCTCCGAGAAGTGTAGATGAAGTGGGCAAGCGCCAAAGCGAAATTTTGGCCACCGAAAGTGGCACAGTAAAAACAGCATATCTGCTTTCGGATTTTCAAAAGGGAATGGAACAACACTTTTTGCCCGATACGAGTGTACGTTTTAATTTATTGCCATTTTCTGCTAATAACACAGCCAATTTATTCATTGATTCTTGTTGGTTTTATGAACCAATACAATTGGTGAACCAAAGCAATACTTTAATAGTGCGCATCAAAAATAGTAGCGATGATGCTGTGGAAGGTGGTCGCTTAACAATGAAGTTGAATGGGCAATCTAAAGCAATTTCGGAGTTTGATGTGGCTGCCGAGGGTTCGGTTTTTGATACCATTCAATTTACCAACGAGCGGGCAGGGTGGAATCTTGCCGAAATTAGTGTAGTTGACAATGAAGTAACTTTTGACGATAGTTATTTTGTTGCTTTTCAAGTGCTTGAAAAGGTGAATGTTCTCAGTATTACAGATGGTGCGCCCAATCGCTTTATGGCTGCGGTTTTTGCTGGCAATCCTCAGTTTCAGTTAGAGCAGATGTCGCAAAGCAATTTGAATTTTGAGCAATTTAAGGCTTACAATTTTATTGCTGTTGCCAACCTGGGTCAGTTGTCTTCGGGCTTGATTGCAGCGCTATCAACTTATGTAGCCGAGGGTGGTTCGTTGGCTGTGTTTCCGGCTTATCAAAGCGAACTTTCTACTTACAATAAATTGTTCACTAACTTTGGTGCGCAAAATATTGAAGCCTTTTCGGATGTTGCCACAGAAGCTGCACAACCCAATATTCAACAAAATATTTTTAAAGATGTGTTTGAAAAGGTGCCCGAAAATATGCGGCTGCCTGCTGTAAAAAAGTATGCTTTATTTAGCAAAACTTTATCGCCATTGCGCGAAGATATTTTACAAACGCGCGAAGGAAATACATTGGTGGCGCGATATGGTTTTAAAGCAGGGAGTGTATATGTGAGTGCTGTGGCTGCCGATGAGCAAAACAGCGAACTGCCCGTGAATGCTTTGTTTGCGCCAATGCTTTATAAAATGGCAGTGCTCAATGCCGGCTCGGCCGCTCAGTTGCACACTATTGGCTATCGCACGGTGCTGCCGGTAAACACCCTTGCCGGAAAAGAAAATGTGCTGCGAATGAAAAATGGTAACACCGAGTTTATTCCGCAGCAGTACAACTCGGGTAGCCAAACTGTGTTAGTGTTGGGTAGTGATGTGCGCGATGCCGGATTTTACAATGTGGTGCGGCAAGGCAGCGATAGCGCGGTGGCTGTAATAGCGGCAAATTACAACCGGACCGAAAGTGTGATGCGCTTTAATTCAACCGATGAATTGACAACGTTTTTTGAATCGAAAGATAATGTGAATGTTGTAAGCTCAACAGTTTCAAGCATTGGCGCTGCGGTGCAATCGCTCGATAAAGCAACCTTGCTTTGGAAATTCTTTTTAATTGCCGCTTTGTTGTTTTTGGCTGCCGAGGTGCTGCTACTTCGGTTTTGGAAATAGCACAATGTTTGTGAGCAATGCGATTGATTGCTCAATCAACACACTACATTTGCAATTTTACCTTTAACGAAGATGAACTTCTTTACAGGCTTACCTTCCATCCATTTTTGTACATTCTCTATGGCAAGCACAGTTTCTTGTACTTCGGCTTGCTCCATGCTTAGTGGCAACTCTATGGTAGCGCGCAATTTGCCATTTACACTTACCGGATAGGTAAATGAATTTTCTACCAAATAGCTTTCGTTGAATGCTGGAAAAGTTGCTGTGTGTACACTTGTAGTGTTGCCCAATGCAGCATACAGTTCCTCGGTAATAAATGGTGCAAATGGTGCAAGTGCAATTACCACCTCTTGAAGAATAGCTTTTTTGCTGCACTTTAAATCTGTCAATTCATTTACACAAATCATAAAAGCTGCCACCGAAGTATTAAAGCCCAATTGCTCTATATCGTATTCTAACTTCTTCAATAACTTATGTAATGATTTTAATTCTTCTTTGGTGGGTGTTTCGTTTGTAGCTAAAAACTTTCCATCATTATCGTAAAACAATCGCCAGAATTTGCGCAAAAAGTTGTAGCAGCCGCTAATGCCTTTATCGTCCCAAGGTTTGCTCAACTCTATCGGACCTAAAAACATTTCAAACAAACGGAAAGTATCTGCTCCGTACTTTGCTATTACATCATCGGGGTTTACAACATTATACTTCGACTTCGACATTTTTTCGACTTCGCGTTGAGCATAGAAACTTCCATCACTTTCAGTTTCAAATGTGTAATTTGAGTATTCGGGTCGCCATTTTTTGAATGCTTCGATATTTAGTTTGTCATCTTCGAGCAAAGCGATGTCGCAATGTATGTATCGCCCGTTTAAATTCTGTGCATTAGCAATTTGGTGCGATACGAATTTTTTGCCTTCTACATTTTGAAACACAAACGCACTTCTGCCTTGTATCATGCCTTGGTTTACCATTCTTTTAAATGGCTCGTCAAAACACAGATGCCCTAAATCATACAACACTTTTGTAAAAAAACGCGAATACAGCAAATGCCCTACGGCATGTTCGCTTCCGCCAACGTATAAATCCACCTGCTGCCAGTAATCCAATTTCTCTTTTGCCGCAAAATCATTGTTGTTGTGCGGATCCATATAGCGCAAAAAATACCAACTGCTGCCAGCATAGCCGGGCATGGTATCGGTTTCGTATTTTTTTGCTAACCAATCGCTATTGTTTGCCAATGGCGAACGTCCATCGCCCGTGGGTTTAAAGCTATCTACTTTTGGCAATTCTAAAGGCAACTCTTGTGTAGATAATGCAACCGGAATGTCAGCTTCATCATCAGTTTCTTCGTCTAAAAATGGCGAGTCCACATCGCCTTGCACTTCGTATTTTATTGGAAAAGGCTCACCCCAATAGCGCTGGCGGCTAAAGCTGGCATCGCGCAATTTGTAGTTTACTTTTCGTTTGCCAATGCCCATTTCTTCCACCTTTTCAATCATGGTTTCTATGGCATCTGTTACTTCCATTTTGTTTAGGAAGTCGCTGTTTATCATCTTGCCTAACTTATCTTCGATTGTGGCGTTGGTGTACATGCTTTTGTCCACAATTTCAATAATTGGCAAGCCGAATTTTTCGGCAAACTTTCTGTCGCGTTCATCATCGGCAGGCACTGCCATTATAGCTCCGGTGCCGTAGCCCGCAAGTACATATTCGGCTGTCCACACGGGTACTTTTTGGTTGGTGAAAGGGTGAATGGCATAAGCACCCGTAAAGCAGCCCGTAATCTTTTTTTCTTGCTGGCGTTCAATATCGCTACGGCTTTTTACATACGCCAAATATTCATCAATTGCAGCGCGGTGATCATCGGTTACAATGGCATCCATGGCTTCGTGTTCGGGTGCAATTACAAGAAATGTAGCGCCAAAAAGTGTATCTACACGGGTGGTAAACACTGTAAGGTCAAGTGGCAGCAACTCCATCATAAAGTTTAGCTGGCAACCTTCGCTTTTGCCTATCCAGTTTCGTTGTTGTTCTTTAATGCTATCGCTCCATTCAATGCGGTTCAAGCCTTCCAGCAATCTATCGGCATATTCTGTAATGCGCAAACTCCACTGGCGCATTTTTCTGCGCTCCACTAGGTAGCCGCCACGCTCGCTTTTGCCGTCTTTTACTTCATCGTTTGCCAACACACAGCCAAGTGCTTCGCACCAGTTTACTTCGGTAAACGAGCGAAAAGCAATGCGATAAAACTGTAAGATGCGCTCTTGCTGCTTGCGCGAAAACTTTTTCCATTCGGCTGCAGAAAATGTTCTGTGCAGTTCGGGGTTAAATTGCTTCCAATCGGTATTGCAACCTTTGGTTTCAAAGCGTTCAATTAGTTTTTCAATTGTTTCGGCTTTGCCGGTTTGGCGGTTGTACCAGCTGTTGAATAGCTGCAAAAACATCCATTGTGTCCATTTGTAGTATTCGGGTTTGCAGGTTACCACTTGGCGGCTCCAATCGAAACTAAAGCCGATTTTATCTAATTGTTCGCGGTAGCGTTTTATGGCTGTATCGGTTGTGAAATCGGGGTGGGTGCCGGTTTCAATAGCATATTGCTCGGCTGGCAAACCAAAAGCATCGTAACCCATTGGGTGTAACACGTTAAAGCCTTTCAGCCTTTTATATCGGGCATAAATATCGTTGGCTACATAACCCAGCGGATGCCCTACATGCAAACCCGCACCACTGGGGTAAGGGAACATACTTAATGCGTAAAATTTTGGTTTTGCAGGGTCTTCGGTAACTTTATAAAGGTCATTTTTTGCCCACTCTTTCTTCCACTTATCTTCTATATCTGTAAAACGGTATTCCATAACTGCTGCAAACCTACATGAAATTTTCATGAGTTATTTTGTCATAAAAGGCAATTGTGTATTTGATTGACGCAAGGAAAGGAAAAAACAAAGTGCGGATAAACACAGGCGAAGTTGAAGTAGGTTTTTTGGGTGTATAAAAGTATTGCTGATTAACGAATAGGTTTCGCGATACATTCAAAACGAATTAGGTATTCGATTTTTATTTTAATAGGAATGAATGGGTGCTACTTCGCGAATTTGCTGAAAACCGCTGCTGCATTGTGTCCGCCAAAGCCAAAGGTATTGCTTAGTGCAGCATTCACCACACGTTTTTGAGCGGTATTGAAGGTTAGGTTTAGTTTGCTATCAATCTCGGGGTCATCGGTGAAGTGATTGATGGTAGGCGGCACAATATCGTGTACAATTGATAGCACGCAAGCAATTGCCTCAATAGCTCCTGCGCCACCGAGCAAATGCCCTGTCATAGATTTGGTGGCACTGATGTTCATGTTGTAAGCATGGCCGCCAAAAACTTTTTTAATGGCTAAAAGCTCGGCATTGTCGCCAAGCGGTGTAGAAGTGCCGTGTGTATTGATGTAGTTAATATCGGTAGCTTTGATGCTTGAATCTTTCAAGGCATATTCCATCACTTTTGCAGCACCTAAACCATCGGGATGTGGAGCAGTTAAATGATAAGCATCGGCACTTAAACCGCTACCCAGCACTTCGGCATAAATCTTTGCGCCACGCGCCAAGGCGTGTTCTAATTCTTCAATTATTAAAGCGCCACCGCCTTCGCCCATTACAAAACCATCACGGTCTTTATCGTAAGGTCGCGATGCTGTTTCGGGCGAGTCGTTTCGCTCACTCATTGCCTTCATGCTGTTGAAGCCACCAATGCCGCCTGCGGTAATTGCCGCTTCGGAGCCTCCGGCTACCACAGCAGTTGCTTTTCCTAATCTTATCAGGTCGAATGCTTGTGCTATTGAAATAGTAGAGGATGCGCAGGCTGCAACTGGTGCAAAGTTTGGTCCTTTAAATCCATGCTTCATAGATATTTGCCCTGCGGCAATATCTGCTATCATTTTTGGAATAAAAAATGGATTAAAGCGCGGAACACCATCGGCACTGCGAGCAAATTGGCTTACTTCTTCTTGGAAAATTTCTAAACCTCCAATGCCGGATGCCCAAAGCACCCCGATAAGTTCTTTATCAACACTTTCGGCATCCAAGCCCGAATCGGCAATTGCCTCATCGGCTGCTATCATGGCAAACTGAGCGTATCTGTCGAAACGTTTTACATCTTTCCGTTCAAAAAAATTGAGCGGGTCGAAGTTTTTTACTTCGCAAGCAAAACGAGTTTTAAAAACAGCAGCATCAATTCGTGCAATTATAGCTGCACCACTTTTTCCGTTTATTAAGTTGCCCCAATACTCTGGAATAGTGTTGCCGATGGGTGTAATAGCCCCTAAGCCGGTGATAACTGCGCGCTTTAACAGCATTGCGCTACGATAAATTTAGGAAGCAACGGTTTTTTGCAGGTATTCTATTGCCTGACCAACCGTAGTAATTGTTTCTGCTTGCTCATCAGGAATGGCGATGCTGAATTCTTTTTCGAATTCCATAA
>CAZYXR010000024.1:9905-40571 GCA_964650845.1 uncultured Chitinophagaceae bacterium | reverse complement strand
GTATAAAAAAACTGCCCGTGGTGCTTGTTTGCCCTACTACATACACATTGTCCGCCCTATCGGTTTCAACAAAATAGATTTGGTCGTAACTGTTGCTGCCCCAATAAGTAGCTGCTTTAACCGAAACACCAGACTTATCTACTATACCCACAAAACCATCGCTGCTGCCACCATTGTATTGCCACTGTAGCACACCTGTTTGCGAAATTGGCAAGGTGGCTTGTGAGCGCGTGCCGCCACTCACCAGCAAATCATCGTTTTTATCGAATGCGAGCGAGTAAATTGCATCATCATCTTCGCCACCAAAATACGAGCACCACACCATGGTAGAAAGGTTGTTGTTCATTTTAATAATGATGCCATCTAAACCACCACCTGCCGCATTCTGAAATGAACCTTGTGTTACCGGAAAATCTTGCGAACGCGTACAAGTAGCCAAATAAATATTATCTTCTTTATCAATGTCAATTTCGCCACGCACTTCATCGGCATAGTTGTGGCGCAAAAAATTATTGGGCATCGAAGTGTTCAAGCCATCGTTGTCTGTGCCGCCAACGTAAGTAGAGGCAAGTAATTGAGTGCCATCGGCACTAAAACGCGAAATCACAATATCGGAACCAAAAACATAGTGAACACCCAAACCGGTAAAAGCACCCGGGTCGGGGCCGCCTTGATAAACGGTTTGAAAAGCTCCTGGTGTAACAGGAAAATTATCGGAACTGGATGTGCCGAATACAAACAATTCATCATTTGTATTCACTATCAAACTGTGTGGTAGTTCATCGCTTTTGCCGCCTAAAAAAGTTGAATACTCTCTTTGTGTACCAGTGGAGTTATATTTTGTAATGGCAATGTCTGTGCCGGGCAATCCTGCGCCACTTCCACCTGCCCAAGTGGTTTGATATGCACCCGGTGTGGTTGGATAGCCAATACCAAAAACACTACCTGCTGCATAGGTATTTTCTTTACTATCAAAAGTAGCAGTGTAACCAAAGTTATCGGCCGTAGAGCCGCTATATGTAGAAAACAATAGAGCCGGATCAATAACCAAATCGTAATCGGAGTTATAGCTATTAGGCAAATGAAAACTCACAATGTTTTCGGAAAGCACGAAACTACATAGCACTTCAACTTTCTTTCCTTCTATTATTTGATATGCAAATGGTTTTTCTTCAATCACATCGCCCACAGTAGTTTGCACAACAAACGCTCCATCATGCAACAAAAGTTTTGATGCGCCTTCGTACTTTATCTTTATTGGAATACTGCTTTTCGGCTTTGCAGTGCTTGCTTTTACTATCCAATCAAACTTTGGTGTGCCTTTGCTGGAGTAAACCCGTAAATCAATTCCCGCGTAAATATCTTTGTATAAAACCTGATGAAATCCATTGACTTTACTTGCCCATTTGCTTTTATCGTTTCCAATAAAATAATTAAAGTATTCCTCCTGTTTTTCGCCTCCTTCTTTTAGCGCATTTGTATTGCTGCCAACAAAAGTTGCTTTAACAGCATGAAAATGCAACACCTCTGGTAGGTCGGGTTTAAAATCGTGTTGACGGTGATTATCGTGGCGCAAAAACATCAGTTCTTTTTCATCGCCTTTGGCAAAAGAAAAGCCGTTATCTTCTAAAAAAAGTGCAGCAAATGGCAAATCGGCTTTAAACAAAACATTGCTATGCCACTGGTTTTTATTCTGTTTAAAAACAACACTTCGGCAAGAGTTACATTCATGCGCGGCAATGTTGCTTTGCAACAACACAAACAATAAGAATAAGGTAATGAGCCAAACTCTATTCATACGAAGTTTAAAGATGTGAAAATCTACCGAATGGCTGTATTGAAATAAATAATGAAAGCAAAATATTCTGTGTTGTAGCAATTGTATTTAATTTTCGTCAATCTGATTTTACAAAATTGCTTTCGCTACAAACTAAAATCTACGCTTGTTCGTCTTTGTACTACGCTTAACATGAAACAAAAAACATCTATACTTGGTGCGCTTTTAATAGTAGTTTTTGCCGGTTGCGGTCAGGTGCGCAATCAACCAAATACAAGCAATAAAAACAATAAAACTAAAATGAACGAAAACATAAAGATTGAAACCGCAACCTTGGCGGGAGGCTGCTTTTGGTGCACCGAAGCTATCTACCAGCAATTAGATGGAGTGATAAGTGTAGAAAGCGGCTACACAGATGGCAAAATAAAAAATCCGACTTACAAGGAGGTTTGCAGTGGATTAACGGGGCATGCCGAGTGCATTGAAATAAAATATGATGCAGCTAAAATTTCTTTTATCGAATTGCTGCAGGTGTTTTTTAAAACGCACGACCCTACAACATTAAATCGCCAAGGTGCCGATGAAGGAACACAATATCGCTCGGGTATTTACTATCATAACATCGAGCAGCAACAAATTGCAGAAAATTTGATTGCTGAATTGGATAAGGCAGCCGCATTCAATTCAAAAATTGTTACCGAGGTAAAACCCTATTCTGTTTTCTACAAAGCCGAAGATTATCATCAAAATTACTACAACGAAAATAAGAGCAAGAATCAGTATTGCGCTTTAGTTATTGTTCCCAAAATCGAGAAATTTCAAAAAGTATTTGCAGATAAGCTGAAGAAATAAAACGTTTTGGGCGAGTGTGTTTTTTAAGGTAGTTGTCGCCTACCACTTCACTAACGCTTTGTTGAAAATATCATCAACCAATTGTTTATTGATTTCATCAATCAAGCGGTTTTCGATACTGAAAATATCTTCGCTCGAAGGCGCTTCGGCAAAACGGGTAAACACTTGTTGCCATTTATCCTTTTCTTCATTAGCATTTACAAAATCTACTGTAACACTGATTGTTAACCGATTAAGTGAGCTGCTAATGCCGGCAGTTGGTGCTTGATTGGTATAAGTGAAAGAACTGATGTAACCTTTGAATTGCAAATCTCCATCAGCACCTACTTGTTTCAAGTTTCCTTCTGTAATAAACTTATTTTTAAGCCGATCGGTAAAAAGTTGGCTCAATAAAGCCGGTCCATTATTTGCTCTGTTTTGAAACAATTCAATCTGCACCGTTTTAATATCTGCCGGAATATTCGCACCACTAAAAGAATATATTTTACAGCCTTGCACAAATGCAAAACTCAGCAACACAAAAAGTACCGAAGCGCGCATGAACATTATGCTTGTGTTTCTGCAGATGAAGATGCTTCATCGGTATGGGTATCTACTGCCTCCGAAACATTATCCACTGTTTCTTCGACATTTTCTTCTTCCGTTTCGGCAGGCTTATTTGCTGCTACCTGTGCTTGTTTGCGTTTTGGCTGCTGAAGTTTTTCAAGTGTTTTATGAATGTCGGCAACTTTCACTTCTTTCGAGGTTATTGCCTCTTGAATCATATTCAATTTCAATTTCACCAATTGAATTTCTAAAGCATTCGCTTTAGGGTTACTTATTTTTTTGGTATAGTAATCTAAGTCGGCTTTATCGCGTTGCAAAGATTTTTCCATACTGCCCACAATCTTGCTAAGGTTTTCTATACGCGAAGCATTTTTGTTGGTAGCAAAGCTATTGCGCGCTTCGTTCAGTTGTTGAAATGCAGCATCAAATGCCTTGCGAATTGCACTATCATCCGACTTGGTGATGCGCTTGCCGCGAATACTTAACTGCAGTTGTTTTAACTCTTCAAACAATTCTTTAAACTGCGCACCTTCTACCAATTTTGTTTTAAAGGTTTCAATCAGCGCAAAAATTTCATCGCGCACTTTTGCCGATGCTTCTTCGTATTGCGCACCTTCGTTTTTGCGCAATACTTTCAGTGTTTCAAAAATTTTATTTACCTCTTCTTTTATTTCATCCAATTTTGATTGCGATAAATCGCGATCTTTTTTGTGCGCCAGCACTCTTTCCCAAAAACCTTTAGCATCATCGAACAAGCTACGGCTGTATGTTGTAAGCTCGGCAGCCTGTTTTTTCAAATCTTCTAATTCAATGAGGTACGACTCCCACAGTTTGTTGGTAAGCAACAGATATGCCCATTCGTTTTGTTTAATACGAATTTTACCAGCCTCCTCACTTTTTATATCGGCCGGCAAAATTGAATCTTCATTCAAATTTGGTTGAATAGTAACTGTTCCATCGGGCAATTGAACCGTTTCGCCCAATGCCCATTGCGCCAATTGCTCGCTCGAAAAAGCTGCTTTGGGAATAATATTCAAATTCACCAGAAATGCATCTTCGAGCAATTCAAATGCTAATAGAACTTCTTTGCCATCTCCGGCTATACCTTTTGCCGTGAATCTTGTTTGCATGAATAATTTTTGAAAAGGAGACAAAAGTAATTTCTTTCGCCAAAACCATATACAGTGAAATGCAATCAGATTTTATTACGCTAATAAAACATCGTTTACAACAACCTTTGCCGGGCAAAGATGCGCAGTACAGAATGGCTCCGTCCTATCGCCCACGAATTTCTGCAGATGAAATTGCTATGCAGCATCCGCGTTTGAGCGGGGTGTTGGTTTTGTTGTATGAACGCAATAATGAATGGTTCACAGTGTTTACTCAGCGCAGAAAATATGAAGGTGTTCACAGCGGGCAAATGAGTTTTCCGGGAGGAAAATTTGATGATACGGATACGGATATTGTTTGTACCGCTTTGCGCGAAGCAGAAGAAGAAATAGGCGTTTCAAAATCTGCCATTGAAGTGATTGGCAGGCTAACAGAACTTTACATTCCACCAAGTAATTTTTTGGTGCATCCGGTGGTGGCACATTTGCATGGCGAAAAAAAATTTATTGCGCAGGAGCGAGAGGTGCAAGAAATTGTTGAGATACCACTTGGGTTTTTCTTATCAGCAGATAATATAAAACACACTAAAATACATTTGCAACATGGCTTGGTTACCGAAGTGCCAGCATTTGTTTTTGGCAATCATATTATTTGGGGAGCTACCGCAATTGTGCTAAGCGAACTAAGAGAAATTGTACTGGAGGCTGCGTTGTAAGTTGTTTTATACTGCACTTGCGGCAGCAGCATCTTGTTTAGCTTTAAACATCTTTTTGCCTTTGTTATAAAACAGTTGAAAGATGGTAAACACAACCGCGAAATAGACGAATGCACTAAGTGTTACAGCCCAATTCCACTCTACCACACCAGATATTATTACTACACAAAGCGGAATAGAAATCAATGAAACGCCAATAAGAACAGCAGCAACTTGCCGGTCGCTCAATCCTAAATAAGCGAGGTGATGCGTAATGTGGTCTTTACCGCCTACAAATGGCGATTGCTTGCGCATCAGCCTGCGAATGGTTACCGTAATTGTATCAATTAGCGGAACTATAAAGAACAACATGGGCACTACAAATTGTTTCAATTGTATAAATTCTGCCGAGCCGGAATCTCTGTAATCCCAAATAAACACCATGCTGGCTGCGGCAAGAAACACACCAAGAAATTGGCTGCCCGTATCGCCCATGTATATTCTCGATGGGTTCCAATTGAAATAAAGAAAACCTATCAGCGAGCCCAGCACGCCTATTAACATTACCAAGTATAAGTTGTTTTCTATGTATCCGGTTGATAAAATCACGGTTATCATGCCAATGATGATACTGGCAGAAACAGTTGTTGTTATAGCATCCATATTATCGAGCATATTTATAGAGTTCATCATGCCAATAACCCAAATAGTGGTTACTAAAAAATCTATGGAATCTACACCAAATACTTTAATGTAAACATCCGAAACTATCAAAATGTAAGCGCAGCTTAGTTGACCAATAAACTTCACTAATGGATTTGTATTGTATGCATCATCTGCCAAGCCTAACAAAAAACCCAAACTTGACGCTGCCATCAATCCTATCAGTTTTTTATCTAAAAAGGTAGATGATTCGCGAGGAATAGTGCCAATTACAGAAATAGACACAAGAAAAACAATAAAAAAAGAAATGCCGCCAATTGCAGGCTTCACATTTGCACTCCATCGCACTTGGCTAATTTCTTTATTGCGAGAACCAAGATTTATTGAAAATTTTAGAAACAACCAGTTTATCAAAAAAGAAAATAAAACTGATATCACAAAAAATAAAACAAGAAATAGTGCCAAAAATTTTTCTTCCACCCTTAAGGTTTTAAAGCTTTAAAAATGCGGGATATAATGGATTCTTTCTTAGCTGGTTTTGATGAGGAGTCGTCACTATAATATCCGGTTTTGTATCCGTAAGAACCATAAACACCATAGCCGTACCCATAGCCATAGCCATAGCTGTATCCATAGCCGTAAGATGAGCCATACGCATATCCCGATGGTCCTCGGCCGAAGTCATTCAATACAATTCCAAGATGCTTAATATCATTATCGGAATACAACTTATTAACGTTATCAATAAAAGACTTGTTTGAATATGCTGCTCTTAAAACATAAACCGGGTAATCTGCTTTTTTTAAAATACTTAATGCATCAGTTACCAAACCAATAGGAGGTGTATCTATCACTATTACATCATACTTCATTTTCAAATAGCCTATCAGCTCGTCCATCGAATCGCTCAAAATTAACTCAGAGGGATTAGGAGGAATGGGTCCGGCTGTAATCACATCAATATTCTTAATCTCGGTTTTGTGAATTGCTTCGTCTATACCAGACTGCTTGCTCAATATTGTACTCACACCAGTTGGCGAGTCTATATTGAAAATTTTCCCAATTCTAGGTTTACGCAAGTCGCAATCTAAAACAACCACCTTTTTATCCAACATGCTCATGATGGCTGCCAAATTGATGGCGGTAAATGTTTTACCTTCTCCCGGAATAGTTGAAGTAGAAGCCAATACTTTTGCTCCATCTCCGCTACTAATAAATTGAAAGTTGGAGCGTATAGCACGAAATGATTCTGTAATTGTTGATTTTGGGTTTTTAGTAACCACCACTTGCGAACGCTCCATTGGTGTATTATAGCTTGGCACAACACCCAATATTGGCACACTTGTTTTTGAAACAATCTCGCCAATAGAAACAATATTTTTATGCAGCAAGAAACGCACCACAACAATGAGCAAACCAATCAATAAGCCTAATATAAAACCACCAACTTTAATTTGAGTTTCTAATGGAGAAACGGGCGTGTGTGGCAAATTTGCATCGGCAAGCAAAGTATAATCGGGCACAATGCCGGCAGAAGCAATTGCGTAGGAAGACCGCTGGTCGAATAAATTGTAGAAGAATTTATTTCGCGCTTCCGTCAATCGGGTCATTCGTTTAAGTTGTTCCTGCAACTCGGGCAAGGCATACACCTTTGCAAGAATTTGCTGGTAGCGTTCTTTCTGCCTTGCGAGTTGATTGTTTGTACTCGTCTGCGCATTTTCGGTGCGTTGCAACAATTGCTGCTAATATTTGCCTATCAATAGTTCTAATTTCTGGATGATCTTCGGTAACATCCAACAACTTCGTTTCACGCGATTGTTGGGAACGGTTAATTCTTTCTATATCTCCTTCTATGTTTAAATCAGTATCTTTTAATCGCAAAGATGGAAGCGAAGTATAATCCTTTGTCTTTTGAATAATTTCTTTAAAATTTTGAATGGAGAATAATTTTCCTTCAGTTTGCAGCATCTCATTCTGCAAAGTGTACATGTTTTCCAAAAGTTTATCGTATGAACTTTCTTCGCCAAAAAGCTCGTTTTGAATTTTAAATCTTGAAAGCGAATCTTGCATTATCTCTTGCGCTCTACCAAACGAGTCCATTTGCGCGTCAATAAACGCTGTGATATTATCGAAGCTTTCGCGCTTCTTTTTTACGTCAAAAATTATAAATTCTCTGGCAAGGATTTTTAGAATGTCTCTTGCCTTTTCGGGACTTTGGTCTTTACAAAAAATCTCTAACGTATTGTTTTTTCCTTCTATTGGCGTAATGTTAATTTTTGATGTAATCAAGTTAATAGCATAACTCCTGTCGTAAAATTTAAAGAAATAAATTGCATTTATCTCATCGGGAGTAAGCGTGTTGTTCTTCAAACTTATAACACCAGAAAAATGCTTGGTAGAAAGCGCTTGCCCAAAACGATATTCGTTTTCTACATCCTGACCATCTGCATTGTAGGAAATCAGGAATTTGCTCTTGTTGATTATTTTGAGATAAATAGGTACGTTACTAATATTATAATCTATCAACTCTCCTTCTATTTTGAAGGGGCTTGACTTGTAAATTTCTTCGACAATAAATTTTGATTTGCCTTCTTTAAAGTAACCAATATTCAGTTTCAGCGAATCGCAAATTGTACCAATCATAATTGGCGACTTTATCATTTGCATTTCTCTGTTTACTTCAGACATGTCTTTCTCAAACACCAAACCTTGAATCCCTAAAATTTGTGTTGATTTTTCTGTTTTAAGAATCAGTTTTGTTGAAGACTCATATATCCGCGGGGTGTATCGTAAATACAAAAAAGAGATTGTTACGGTAATAACAACTGATAGTATTATCCAAATAATACTATTGTTTAAAATGTATAGTAATAAACCCGGATTGAAATCATCCATAGAAACACCTCCACCGGAAGTGTTTTGCTGCCCCCCACCCGAAAAATCTATTTTAGTTTCCACTTAATCCTTTGCCTAATAAATAAAATGAGGTAACAGAGTTTACAATTGTAAATATGATGGAAGTTTCGCGCAAAATATCTCTGATGTACTGCCTGCGTGGTTCCATATAAATGATATCGTTGGTTTGTACAATCAAATTTGCCTTTTGCATGCCTTCAATAGTAGAAAGATCAACTACAAAAATTTGCGGGTTATTAAAATTACCTCGGATGATTTTGATTTTATACGCTTTTATGTTTTGACCAATACCACCAGACCTTGCTATTACTTCAAACAAGCTGGTAGGTACATTGTTTAGGTTTACCACACTTGCCGAAAAGCCCTTGAACAAAAAGCATCTTCTGTTAGTTACTCGCGCCTCTACAAATGGTGATACCACAAATGCCGACATACGCTCGGCTATCAACCTTTCCAACTCGGTTTCGGTATATCCTTTTACGTTTAACTCGCCAATAACCGGAATTTTTAAATAGCCATCTTTATCTACTATCAAATCCACACCAGATCTTCTATTGCCGCCATTATTCACATTTCCGCCAGTTCCGATGGTAACTGTTTCTCCATTGTTTCCACCCAGCACATCAATTAGTTTAAACCCGTCTCTTGAATAAACCGCAACAGTAACTTGATCGTATGGATGAATTACATACTGATCTATCAGTTTTTCCTGTAACTCAACCGATTGATACTTGCCTTGTTGAAACATCAAACCCGGATAAACTAACTTGCAGGATGGCGTAAACATCAACAGCAAAACAAAAAACAGGCACAGCAGATATATTTGCCTCATATGTATTTATTGCCACAAACCTACTTAATTAAGCAGATTGGGCAACTGATTTATCACCGTTTAATAATGAGTTGTACAATTTTGTCATATCAGCGCAAAGTCGCTTATAGCTGAATTGGTTTAATGCATAATCGCTGCCTTCGTTGCTCATTGCTTTGCGTAAATTATCATCATTCACCAACATTGTCAAGGATTTGGCAAATGCATCTACATCTTGTTTTGGGCACAACAATGCGGTTTTTCCTTCTTCCACAATATCTTCAATACCCCCAACTTTAGTAGAAACAATGGGCTTTCCGGATGCTTGGGCTTCAATTAAACTAACCGGAGTGCCTTCGTTATTGGATGTTAAAGCAATAACATCCAGTCCGGCATTACACACGCTTACATCTTTTATCCACGAAGTAAAAGTGAGTAATGAAGAATTTTGCTTTACTGCCGAAAATGGAATGCCCAATGCCGTTGCTTCTGCTTCTATTGAACTGCGCAACTCGCCATCACCAATAATAAATGCACGAATTTTTTTATCTGTATTTTCTGAAAGCTTTTTCAAGCCATTAAGAAAAAGCGAATGGTTTTTTATCGGCACCAACCTACCAACAATGCCTATTGCTATTTCATCGTCTTGAATGTTGTATTCTGCGCGAAAAGATTTTCGTTTTTCCTCTTTGTTTTCGGCAAAACGTTGCAGATCAAACCCAAGATTTACTACTTCAAACTTGCTTTTTGCAGCTATGTTGAATTCGTCTGTAAGTTCCAGCAGTTGTTTTGGGCTAAGGGCAATAATTTTTGTTGAATAGCGTGCTAAATACCTTTCGATAGCTAAAAACATTTTTGTTTTTGCGGGGCTGAAATAAGAATGAAAAACATGGCCATGAAATGTATGAAGAATAATAGGCACTCCAGCGTGGCGTGCCGCCAATCTGCCAACTGCGCCAGCTTTGGCGGCATGCGTATGCACAATATCGGGCTTAAAGTCTTTGATGATTTGCCTAAGGCGAAAGTATGATTTGTAATCGCGAAAAGGATTCAACTCGCGATACATTTCGGGTAAATACATGGGTTTTAACCCCAATTCATTTACAATAAACTCCGAGCTTTCTTCCGTTTCATCGTGCATGCCCGAAACCAATAAAGTTTCAAACTCGTCCATGTACTTGGTAAGATAAGCTGCATTGTAGGTTGGCCCTCCAAGGTTGAGACGGTTGATAATTCTTAATACACGTGGTTTGCGATTCGCCATACTCTATTACACAAAATACTTTTTATACCAATGCTGAAAAACTATCAATCCCCATATTCTTGCATGCACATCTCTTGGGTTTGATGAATTTAATTGCGCTTTCAATTTTTTCACTTCTTGTAAATCGAAAATGCCTTGAGCGGCAACAAAATCATCATTCAGATAATCGTATTCTATTTTATCTTTTAATGCCGTGCGAAACCACTTCAACAATGGCACTTCGAACCCGCTTTTTGGGCGCGTGAACAATTCTTGGGGTAATTCATTTCTAAATGCATCTTTTAAAACAGATTTCCCTACACCATTTTTTAGCTTGAAATTAAATGGAAGCGAAAATGCAAAATCAACTACCGTAAAATCTAAAAGTGGCACGCGAACTTCAAGGCTATTTGCCATGCTCATTAAATCTACTTTAGTAAGCATATCATTGGGCAACACCATTTTCGTATCGGCCAAAAGCATTGTGTTCATAGATGTTCTAGAATCAATAACAGCAAACAGCTCTTTTGAAACCTCTGTTGCTTTGTCCGAAAGTGAATGTTGCTTATTCAGCAATTTTAATGCCTCGTCATTATCTACAAATGCACACCACCTCCAATATCTTTCGGCATTGCTTAATTGCAACCCAGCGCTGTATCGTTGAAGCTGCCTAAAAATATTTGTAAACTTTGAATGGCGCGAAGCCGGCAAAACATCTAACACGGCTTTGCTATTTCTCAACAGCACATTCACTAAGTTGTTTTTTCTGGCTTGCAATTCTGCCTTGTGCTTGTTGTATCCGGCAAATAGTTCATCGCCACCATCGCCACTTAGTGCCACGGTTACATGTTTGCGAGTGTAGTTGCTCAAAATATAAACCGCAATAGCCGATGAATCGGCAAATGGTTCATCAATATAATCGAGAATGGAATTTAGGTTTTCAAACATTTCGCTTGTGGCAATATTGAATACCGTATGATTGGTATTAAACTTTTTTGCTACAAGATTGGCATACTTGGTTTCGTCAAAATAAGGTTCGTCTTTAAACCCAATAGAAAAAGTATTGAGGTGTTTGGTGTGTTTTGCCGCTTGGCTCACTACAATTGAAGAGTCGATACCCCCGCTAAGAAAAGCTCCCAGTGGCACATCGCTCACTAAGCGCCTTTGCACCGAGGCTTCTACCAAATCGCGCAATTGCGATTGCGCATTTTCGTAAGATATGTTTTGACTATTTTCATCGCTACCCTTTACATGGTAATACGCTTGCTCAACAACTGTTTTTGAATTGCTCGATAGTTTCATCCAGTATCCTGGCAGCAGCTTTCTAAAACCCTTTAGCATTGAGTTGCCAAGCGGTATGTAGTTTAGTTGTAGATACAGTGAAAGCGTATCAAAATCAATCTCCCTTTTTATCGGAAACTGCAATAAGGCTTTCATCTCCGATGCAAACAACAACTGTGTATCATCTTCATAAATCAACATTGGTTTTATACCAAACCTGTCGCGCACAATCCAAACGTTTTCTTCTACTGAATCATATACAACAAAAGCAAAAAAACCATTAAGCAGGTTGATGCATTCAACACCTTTTTTGATAAACAGGTGAAGCAACACTTCGGTATCGCTGTGTGTTTGAAAAGTCACATCATTTAAATAGCTGTTGCGCAATTCGCGATAGTTAAAAATTTCACCGTTAAATACAATGGTGTATCGACCCGATGGGTCTGAAAAGGGTTGATTGGCCGAAGTAGAAGTGTCAATTATCGAAAGCCTTGCATGGCCTAAACCAACATTGTTTTTAACCAACAAATTTTGTGCATCGGGGCCGCGTTTTGAAAGTTGCTGAACCGCAGCCTCCAAAAAGTTTTCGTAGCCGTTTTTTGTTTCCTTTAAAATAAACCCTGCAATCCCACACATAAATTAGCGCGGGCGAAGATATGCGATAAAACCCTTTTAATAACAACCATAAATTGGTTTAATAAACACATTGACGCTTGCAACCTAAAATACGGTTAAAACATTGGACAAAAAATTATCCGTTTGCTCTTTTTAATTCTGCCAATGTATATCATGGTAACTTCCAGCGCACCCAAACCGCTTCGGCTTTTCTTTAGTTCCGAAACCGTAAAATCGTAGCTTATTCCAAACTTAAAACCTTGAAAATCAAAAGCTCCATATAGTGCAGTAGCATCCGCTTGAATGTGTTTGGCGGTACCGGTGTTTATCCGCGTAAGGCTACCTAACGAAATTGTAGCCGCTGGTGTAATGTCGTAAGCAACAGAAACACCCGGCAGCATTTGGTCGGCAGTTTTGCTGCGCATATACATTACACTTGGCAAAAGATGTACCCTTTCGCCAAGTGTGATATCAATACCTGTGTGAATATTCCAGCGCAAATACCAATTTTCTCCAGCATTCATTAAAAATTGATTGCGCGATTGCGATACATTAAAAACAGAGCCTCCGGCATACATACTTAATCTTCGGTTGATTTTACCAAACCACAACACACCACCGTTCAAGTTAATTGTGCCTATTGCCGAGGCGGCCATTTGTTCTTCGCTGCTAAGTGTTGAAAAAAAATTAGTGCCTACAAACTGATTTTCAAATCGCAATCCCGCTTGCCGAATACTTTTGTGTGTGTATCCAACCTGAATGCCTGCTGCCAACTGGTGAGCATTTTTTTTACCCAAGCCTTTTATGTACGATGCCGAAATACAACCTGTAAAAGCACTAAAAGCATTGCCGCCTGTTTGGTCGCTGATAAAAATACCGCCAAGCCCTACGGCATCGTTGTTTATTGAAATTGGCGCATCAAAAAAAACAGATGGCGTTGAAAAAGGCGCGTCAAAAAACCCTGCGTTTGCAGTGCCAAACCATTGGCTACGGTGTGCCATACCCACGCGATAGCTGCCGCGAGTAAGCCCGGTAAGTGCCGGATTGAGCGTTAAAGGAGAATTAAAAAACTGGGTGTAGTGCATATCTTGCGCTATCACAACGCTGAACCACAACACAACACAAAGCCAAAGCAATATCTTTTTCACCTTTCACAAAGGTAAACGGTTTTTGGCAGCGATGTTGGCTCGCTCACCCTTGCCTTCAAAATGGTTTAGCATTTTACTGCCCGTTCCAAATTTTCCAGCTTTCTTCTGCCTGAATTTTAAGCATCTGTAAGCCGTTGATTACTGTAGCTCCTCTGCTTTTACCTTCGCTCAAAAACTGTGTTTGATGAGGATTGTAAATTAAATCGAAAAGCAAGTGCCTTTCGGTAAGCAAATGATAAGGAATAGTGGGCTTTTTATCTGTATTCGGAAACATTCCTACCGGTGTGGTATTAATAATTAAATGGCGTGTTGAAAAAATATCTTTATTCATGGTTTCATATCGCAAATGATTGTTTCCATCGCTACGCGAAACAATCTTGAAGTTAATACCAAGTTTAGTTAAAACGTATTGTACTGCAAGGCTGCTGCCTCCACTTCCCAATATCAAAGCATGGGTATGATGTGGTTGCAAAACCGTTAGTAAACTATTTTCAAAGCCAATTACATCTGTGTTGTAGCCCGAAATATTCCCTTCGGTAATCTTAAGGCAATTAACTGCGCCAATAGCGTTGGCTGCATCGCTAAGCGAATCGCAAAATTGTAACACACGCTGTTTGTGCGGTATCGTTACATTTAATCCTACAATATCTTTATCAGCCATCAACAAATCTGGCAAGTCGCAAATATCTTTGAGTGGATAAAGGTTATACTGCACATTCTTAATCCTTTTCAGTGCAAATTTTTCTTCAAAATATTGCTTTGAAAAAGAATGCCCAATCGGAAAACCTATCAACCCAAACTTGCGAATCATATCACCATATTATCTATTAAGCGAACACCGTTCACGTTAGCTGCAAGCAAGACTACTAATGGGGCAGCGCCAATTTTTTTCTTTTCTTTCAACGTTGCAGCATCGCGTATTTTTAGATACTCCAAATCTATGGCGGCAAACTTGTCCAGTCGCTTTTCGCCCAACAATTCCAACTCTTTTACATCCACCAAATAATTTCCCTTGCGAATAGCTGTTACTTTTCTTTTAAGATAACGGAGTGTTTTACTCAACTCTACTGCAACTGCTCGCGCCTCTTTTGTTAATCGCGCGTTGCGCGAGCTCATTGCCAGCCCATCGCGTTCGCGCTTAGTGGGGCACTTTATCAGCTTGGTTCTAAACTTGCGAATTCTAATCATTTCGCCCACTATCATTGCTTGTTGGTAGTCTTTCAAGCCCATATACAGTTCATCGGGCTGCACGCTCATCAGCAGTTTTTCTACAATTTGCGCCATGCCGTCAAAGTGTCCTGGTCTAAATTCACCCTCCAGCGTTGCAGCCATAAAGCCAAAGTCAATTTTATCGGTTATTTCAAAACCCTTTGGATACATTTCTGCTACCGAAGGCAAAAACAACACATCGCAGAGGGCTTTTTCTAACATTTGGGTGTCTTTTTCGATAGTAATAGGGTATTTAGCCAAATCCTCCTTGTTGTTGAACTGAGTTGGGTTCACAAAAATGCTTACCACTACTACGTCATTTTTTCGCTTTGCTTGCTTTACAAGGCTAATATGCCCAGAGTGCAACGCCCCCATTGTAGGAACAAACCCCACTCTTTTTTTCTCACTTCGTTTTTTATCCAACTCTAAAGCAAGCTGTTTTACATTATCAATAACAATCATATTGTAGCTGTTTCAATACTTTTTTACTTTTTCCTTTGGAATTCTTCGAATAATTATTAGTATCTTTGTAGCCCGTTTTAAAAGACGGAGCGTTCTTATCGCTTTATTGTTCACAAAAATCAATGTTCAAATATGGAAAAAAAGCGCATCCTGATAATAACTCAGGAAATGGACCCTTACATCAACCTCACAGGGGCATCAAAAATTATAAATGAGCTTCCCAAGCACATCTTAGAAAACGGAAATGAAATCCGTGTATTGATGCCAAAATTCGGAAATATCAACGAAAGAAGACATCGCTTGCACGAAGTTGTTCGTTTGAGTGGTATCAATGTTATTATCAATGACGAAGATTACCCCTTGGTAATTAAAGTTGCGTCATTGCCTGGCGCTCGTTTACAGGTTTATTTCTTAGACAATGAGGACTTTTTCAAGCGCAAATCGGTGTTTGAAGACGAAAACAATAACTTTTACGAAGACAACAGCGACCGCATGGTGTTTTTCTGCAAAGGTTCGTTAGAAACAGTTCGCAAATTTGGTTGGGCTCCCGATATTATTCACTGCGTGGGCTGGATGACCAGTTTGATTCCAATGTATTTGAAAACTACTTATAAAGACGACCCTGTTTTTGGTAATGCAAAAGTGGTTTACACAGTTTACAACAACGAGTTTCCTGAAAAATTGAACAGCACCTTTGCTACTCAATTGAAAATCAGCGATGATATTACAACAAAGCATGTTGATTTCTTTAAAGAAGGGGATAATGCAAGTTTGCTGATTGGCGGAACTGAGTTTGCCGATGCGCTTATCGTAAATGATGAAGTGCTGAATGATAAAGTTCAAAAACATGTAAAAAAGACGAAGAAGCCAACCCTAAACATGAATTTGGGCACAGGTACCGTTCAGGAGTTGAACGAATTCTTCCACAATGTAATGGTGAACTGAAAAGAACTCACAAAAGGTTAGCGTAAACACAATAAAATATTTAGTGTTGCACCGCGTTAAACTTGAATTAAAAAAGACAACACTTGAATAAAAGGTTATCAAATATTGCAGTGGGCGTTTTGCTCGCTGCAATTTTTTTTGGAGTAGCTGGCTGTAAAGAACCGGTAATTTCCGACTCATCGTTGTTAACCGGAGACGATGAACTGCTACTTGGTACATCCGATACCATAAGTGTAAACAGCTATTTGCTGCGCGAAAATCCGATTAGAAGCAGTGCAGTAGGCGGTGGCATTGTAGGCAGCAGCAGCGACCCAGTGGCAGGAACAACCCGAGGCAGTTTTTACGCCAACTTTCGCACCACAACCAACAATATCAATTTTGGCGATAACCTTCAGTTAGATTCTGTAGTGCTGGCATTTAAGTATCGCGCCAAATACGGCAAGTTTACCCAACCTGTTGGCATCAGCGTTTACGAATTGAGCGAAAGCATCAGTACCAACGAGTATTTTACCAATGCCAATTTTGGCGTGCAGGTGCCTCCCGTTGGGCAAAGCAGCAACTTTGTACCAAGCACAACCGATAGCGCGTATGTATATGGATTAACCTATGCACCACAGATGCGCATAAGACTTTCAAATGATTTTGGAAACAAATTGTTACTTGCCGATACTGCTAACCTTGCAAACCCCACCGCATTTTTGAATTACATGAAAGGTTTGTACATCACAACCCAAACCGGTTCGGTAGGCAATGGTTTTGTAGCATTGGATTTGTATTCGGGGCAAACCGGCATATTGCTTTACTATCGCAACAGTGCAAATGATTCGTTGGTTTACAACTTCCCTATTTCCAGTTCGGGACAAACAGTTAATCGTTTTGAGCACAGTTTTACAGCTTCGTTGGCAGAAAATGTTTTAAACAACAATTCAAGTGAAGTAGATACTATTTTACCGGTGCTTTCGGCTGGTGGCACAAAGGCAAAACTCACCTTCCCGCATTTAGATTCGCTACCTAAAAATATTGCTATAAATAAAGCCGAAATTATATTGCCACTTTCAACAGTGTACAGCCAATATGATTCAATTTTTACACCGCCATCAAAAATCAATTTAGCGCGATTGGATAATTCCGGCACGGAGGTGAACGATACTGAATTTGCAAATGGCAATTTAGAAACTGTAACTATAAATGGCGAAACTGTAAAACGATACAGAATAAATATCACTTTGTACCTTCAAAAATTTTTGAATGGCACCTATCCAAACAATGCTTTGATAATAAAAACACCCGATGCTAATGGCGAGCGACTGGTGCTATCAAATGCTACAAATAAAAGTCATAAAATTGCATTGAAAATTATTTATACCAAACTGTAAAGTTTTATGTGTGGAATTGTAGCTTACATCGGCCATCGCGAAGCGTATCCGATTTTGATTAAAGGATTAAAAAGATTAGAGTATCGCGGCTACGATAGTGCCGGAGTTGCTTTGCTAAATGGCAACCTTAACATTTATAAAAAGAAAGGCAAAGTAGCCGATCTCGAATTGGAAACTGCCAATAAAGATGTAAGCGGCACATTGGGAATGGGGCATACACGTTGGGCTACACATGGCGAGCCAAACGATAAAAACAGCCACCCTCATCTTTCGCAATCGGGCGAAATAGCCATCATACACAATGGCATTATCGAAAATTATGCTACGCTGAAGGAAGAACTCGAAAACCGAGGTCATATATTTAAAAGCGATACCGATACCGAGGTGTTGGTTCACCTAATTGAAGAAATAAAAATGCAAGAAGCCTGCACGCTTGAAGAATCGGTAAGGCTTGCATTAAATGAAGTGATAGGCGCTTATGCCATTGTAATTATTTCGCGCAACGACCCAACCAAAATGATTGGCGCAAGAAAAGGCAGCCCACTGGTAGTAGGTATTGGCGAAGAAGGCGAGTATTTTATGGCAAGCGATGCCACACCCATTATTGAATACACGCGCAAAGTTACTTATTTGGAAGATGGCGAAATAGCCTACATCCGCGATAAAGAACTTACCATCCGCAACATTGCCAACGAAGAAGTTTCGCCCTTCATTCAACAATTAGAAATGAATTTGGAAGCCATCGAAAAAGGCGGCTACCCTCATTTTATGCTGAAAGAAATTCATGAGCAACCGCGTTCTATCAGCGATAGTATTCGTGGGCGATTTGACCCCAAAACGGGCGATTTTGCTATGCGAAGTTTGAAAGAGTATGAGCACAAAATAAAAAACCTAAACCGTATCATTATTGTAGGCTGCGGCACTTCGTGGCATGCAGGCTTGGTGGGCGAGTATCTGTTTGAAGATTTAGCGCGCATTCCGGTTGAAGTAGAATACGCAAGTGAGTTCCGCTATCGCAATCCTATTATCAACGAAGATGATTTGGTGATTGCCATTTCGCAAAGTGGCGAAACTGCCGATACTTTAGAGGCAATGCGTATCGCAAAAGAACGCGGAGCTACTGTTTTCGGTTTGTGTAATGTGGTTGGCTCTTCTATTCCTCGATTGAGCCATGCCGGAGCATACACACATGCCGGGCCAGAAATTGGCGTTGCTTCTACCAAAGCATTTACTGCACAGGTTTCCATTCTTACATTGTGGGCTTTGGCATTTGGCGAATTGCAAGGTCGTGTAACAAAAAACGATTTGCGCACACGCATGGCCGAGCTTGAAACCATTCCGGCTAAGGTGGATAAAATACTAAAGTATGAACCACAGATAGTTTTAAAGATGCATTGAACTTCCTGTTTTTAGGAAGAGGTTATGCTTTTCCGGTGGCGTTAGAAGGTGCATTAAAGTTGAAAGAAATTTCTTACATACATGCCGAAGGCTATCCTGCCGCAGAAATGAAACACGGTCCCATTGCTTTGATTGACGAAAAAATGCCAGTGGTGGTTATTGCTACTAAGAGCGCGAATTACGAAAAAGTAGTTAGTGGCATTCAAGAAGTAAAAGCAAGAAAAGGAATTGTGATTGCGATAGTGAGCGAAGGCGATACCAAGCTTGCTAACATGGTAGATTACTCTATTGAAATTCCGGTGGTAAGCGACTTTTTAGAGCCTTTACTTGCCACTGTTCCATTGCAACTTCTATCGTATCACATTGCAGTGTTGCGCGGTTGCAATGTAGATCAACCAAGAAACTTGGCTAAAAGTGTTACCGTAGAATAACCCGTTTTACACAAAAAATTTACGGTAAAAATTCAATGCGTTTTCGTGCATAATACGCGAAACCATTTGGCGTGGCGTTTGGTGGTACCAAAGTTCTTTTCGGTAATTGGTTGTTTCTAAAAATTCAATCAAATCATTTTGAAACAATGGTAGTTTAGATGAAGATTCATAAGGCTCCATGTGTGTAATAGTGCCATCAAAATCAGTGCCGAGCGAAACAACACTCCAAGCAGTTTCATTATCTATTGCTCGTACAATTTGAAAAACATTATCCCAAAATAATTTTGTGTATGCTTTGCGCTGTTGTAGGTTATCTGCAATAGCTGAAATTTTTTTAATCTCATTAAAACCGCCTAACATGCCTTTGTCCACCATCAAACCAATTATGCCTTGCGATTGATGAATGATGCGGATTTCTTCGTCTGAGATATTGATACTCCAATTGTAAAGGCGGCTGTTTTTCGCTTTGCTAAATATGTCTTTATCCTTAATGGATTTATCCATTGTTTCAAAGCCTCCAATACCGGTATGGCTGCACACAATTGGAATAACATCATTGGGGTTTACATGATTGTATGTTGCAATAAAGTTGTAATACTCTTTGCGGGCAGCTACGCTCATGTGCTTAGTATCAATCAAAATACGCTTGCCATTTTCTTTACTTAAAAACTGGCGGATAGTGTGCCATCCTGCTTTTGTAATACCCGTATCTTTACCTTTTGCCTGTGTAATTAAACGATTGATAGGTGGCTTGAAGGTAGTTGAATGGCCACTAAGCTGATTCCAAAAATGGTGAGCAAGATTAATGGTGAGCGGGGGGAATTTCCATTGCTTGATAGTAGCAACATTTTTTGTAATCAAATCCAAGAGTTGCTGTTCAGCAAGTTCTTCGCCTGATGAATTTCCTGTGCCCAATGCATGAGCACCTTCTATACTAATAATGCCAATGAGTGTATTTTCTTTTTTCAGTGCAGCTTGTAACTCTGCATAGTTATTTACCAATACAAATTCATACTTTCCATCAGGACTTTTGCCAATAGCTTTTTCTACAAAATGATATTCTTTTATCAAGTCGGCAAAGTAGTCATCGTGAGTCATCATATACTTTATGCGCTCTCCATCATAACCGGTAACAACTTCGTGTAGGGTGTTAATTCTATTTTTACCAATAATGCTTTTAGACACGCCATTTAGGTGCAAAAAACCACGCTCGATGGGGTACAATGAAATATTGAATACTCGAACATTTCCTTCTACCTGTCTGTAAAAGTTAGACTGCGACTCTTTATAAATCTGCTTGGTTTGCTTGCCTACTGTTTGCGCAAATTTACTATCAATTTTATGCGCAATATTTTCCCAAAGGTTCTTGGCAGGTTTTTCTTTTCCCGAGTTAAATGACTTTAGATTTGGATGGCAATGTAAATCAACGGTAAGCATTTTGCAGTTTTTGTTTTGAAGCTATAAGTTTAGTAATATAATCAAGATAGGGATTGATAAATCAAGCAAAATAGGATTTTTAGAATCTATAAACACCTTTATTTGCAACAACAATTTTACCTAATGAAAAGTTTAGTTCGCTCATTCATGCTTCCACAAAAATTTGCTTTTACGGAAAAGCATGTAGGCAATAGCAATTTTAATCTCTTAGACATTGGAGCCGGCAATCATTCGGCATCGCATACCCAAAAGGTGTTTCCAAACTGCGCATATTATGGCGTGGATTTGGATAAGAATTATAATAATGATGAAAACGATTTTAAGTGTATGACTGCTTTTTATGAAATGAATTTAGATGATCTAAAGTTTGATGTCATCCCCGACTCTTTGTTTGATGTGATATTGCTAAACCATGTTATTGAACATCTAAATCATGGCGAGGAAGTGATAAAGGGACTACTGACAAAACTGAAAAAAGGAGGAATGATATATATTGAGTTTCCGGGGTTTAAAAGTACACAGTTGCCTCGTATGCAAGGCACATTAAATTTTTTTGATGATGATACGCATATTCACATCCACAGCACTCGTAACATTATGAACCTATTGATGCACTGTAACATGAGAATAGTTGCCGGTGGAACTCGAAGACACAAACTCAACATATTGATGTTGCCTTTTAAAATTCCGTTTACATTGTTTCGCTATCGAAAAATTGTACCCAGTATTTTTTGGGATGCACTAGGCTTTGCAAACTATGTTGTTGCTGTAAAAAAGTGAATTCGGCAATTGGGCTTTACAATTTATTTGTTTTGAAGGGTATTCTAAAGAACATTTTCTAAAGAAGTAAAATCTAATCCAAAAGCATCAGAAACACCCTTATACACTACTTTTCCTTCCACAATGTTTAAGCCTTTTGCTAACTCACTTACCTCTTTGCAAGCCTGTTGCCAGCCTTTACCGGCAAGTTTTAAAGCGTAAGGCAAGGTGCTGTTGGTAAGCGCAACGGTAGATGTGTAAGGCACTGCGCCAGGCATATTGGCTACACAGTAATGCACTACATCATCAATAATGTAAGTTGGGTTTTCGTGGGTGGTTGGCTTGCAGGTTTCTACACAACCTCCTTGATCTACAGCTACATCCACAATTACCGTACCGGGCTGCATTTCTTTTAGCATATCGCGGGTAATAAGATTTGGGGCTTTTGCTCCGGGTATTAATACTGCACCTATAATCAAATCGTGGTCTTTTATCAATCTGCGAATATTATACTCGCTGGAATACATGGTAACAACATGTGGCGGCAACACATCGTTTACATGGCGCAATCTTTGCAAATCAATATCTAATATGGTAACGTGTGCACCCAAGCCCGATGCCATTTTTGCGGCTTGAATACCTACAATACCTGCACCAATAATCAACACCCGCCCGGGCGGCACTCCCGGCACACCACCCAGTAGCACACCACGTCCTTTTACCGGCTTTTCTAAATATCTGGCACCTTGCTGTATAGCCATTCTACCTGCCACTTCCGACATTGGTATAAGCAAAGGCAAACTACCGTCTTTGCGCTCTACTGTTTCGTAGGCCAAACAAACAGACTCGCTTTTTATCATTGCTTTTGTGAGTACTTCACTCGATGCAAAGTGGAAATAGGTAAAAATCAATTGTCCTTTCTTTACCAACGGATACTCTTGCTCAATAGGCTCTTTCACCTTCATTATCATTTCGGCTATTGCCCAAACTTCTTTTGCTGAAAAAAGAATACTTGCACCCGCAAGTGTGTAATCTTCATCGGTAAAACCACTTGCCATTCCGGCATTAGTTTCTACATAAACCTGATGGCCTTGTTTGCGTAATTCATTTGCCCCACCTGGTGTGAGCGCTACTCTGCTTTCATTGTTTTTTATCTCTTTCGGAACGCCTATAATCATGTGCAATATTAACTGTTTGCGGGCTATACAACGGCTTCAATTGCCAACAATATTGGTTAATATTCTAACAATTCACGCATCACCGCTGCCACTTTTTCTGCATTGGGCAACATGGCTTTCTCAAGATTTTCATTTAACGGAATTGCAGGTGTATTTACTGCACCAATAATTTTAACTGGTGTATCTAATTGCTCGAAACAATTGCTTGATATTCGCCCAGCTAAAGCTTCTGCAAAAGAATATGTTACAGTTTCTTCGGTAAGCACTATTACTTTGCCGTGGCGCGCTACCGATTCATAAATTGCGGCTTCATCTAATGGATTAAGCGTGCGCAAATCAAGTACCTCAACTTGACCCGAAAAATTCTTTGCAGCATTCATCGCCCAATGCACACCCATACCATAAGTAATTACCGCAAGCGATTCTCCATTGGCGGTTTTTTCTACATCAGCTTGCAATGCAATTCTTGCTTTGCCCAATGGAATAATATAGTCTTCATCCGGCTCTATTGATTTTGCCGCTTCTGTACCTTTTACTTTGCTCCAATACAAACCTTTGTGTTCAAAAAGTATTACAGGGTTAGGGTCGTAAAACGCAGCTTTTAATAGGCCTTTCATGTCAGCTGCATTACTTGGGTACACAACTTTTACACCTTTAATTTGCAACACAAAACTTTCTATACTTGATGAATGATACGGCCCCCCGCTGCCGTATGCACCAATAGGAATGCGCATCAAACTCTGCACCGGATACTTGCCGTTGCTGAGGTAACACGAGCGAGAAACTTCGGTAAATAATTGATTGATGCCCGGAAAAATATAATCGGCAAATTGTACTTCTACAATTGGCTTGCAGCCTGCGGCACTCATGCCTACGGTGCTGCCAATAATGTAGGCTTCCATAATAGGTGTGTTGAACACGCGCTTGTCGCCATACTTTTTAGCCAGTAAAGCTGCTTCGCGAAATACCCCGCCTAATTCTCCACCAACATCTTGCCCATAAAGTAAAGCCTCGGGGTTGCTGCGCAAAATTTCATCTACTGCATGAAGTGCCGCATCTACCATCACAACAGTTTTGGCATTTGCAGGTGTGCGGTTTCCTTTTTCTTCGGTAATGGTTGTAGGCGCAAAAATATGTGTGGTTAAATCATCGGCAGTAGGGTCGGGTTCTTGCAATGCATGTTCAAAATCCTGCTGCACCAATAATTTCACTTCTTCTTCAATAGAAACTATTTGCTCTTGGGTAGCAATATTTTCATTCACTAAATATTTTACCAGGCGGGGGTAAGGGTCGCGGTCGGCATCACTTTCTAAGTTTTCTATTGGGCGGTACCACTCTTTGCGCACACCCGATGTGTGGTGATTCAGCAAAGGTACTCTGGCATGAACTAAAAATGGTTTTCGATCTTTGCGAACTGCTTCAACTGTTTCGCGCATGGTTTCGAGCGCAAGTTGAAAGTCGGCACCATCAATGCTAATAGCCCGCAGCCCTTTAAAGCCTTTGGCATATTCAGCGGCATTCATGGCCCGTACTTCGCTACTGTGTGCCGAAATATCCCACTCATTATCTTGTACTAAAAATACTATCGGATAGCTATGTAGCACTGCCATTTGCAACGCTTCGCTTATTTCGCCCTCGGTAACACTGGCATCGCCCAAGCTGCAAATTACTATTGGCTCTTCGCCACGCTCAAAACTTACCAAACCTTGCTGTTCCTTATACTGCAAACCTTGAGCAACACCGGTGGCAGGAATTGCCTGCATACCAGTAGCTGAGCTTTGGTGTGGAATTTTCGGCAAGTCGGCTCGGTTAGAAGATGGATGCGCATAATATGTTCTACCTCCGCTGAAATAATCTGTGCACTTGGCAAAAATCTGCAACATCAAGTCGAAGGGTGTAAAGCCAATGCCTAACAATATGGAGTCATCGCGATAATATGGAAAAACAAAGTCTTGCGCTTTTAGCTGAAAAGCAGCGGCAAGTTGAATTGCCTCGTGGCCACGCGAAGTTGCATGAACATATTTTGCACAAATATCTTTTCGCTGCTCATACAATTCGGCCATTGCCTTGGCGGTCGCCATCAATCTAAAGGCTTTTATGTATTGTTCTTTTTCGTTCAATGTTGAGTTTTTATGCAGCGCAAATAAGGGGCTTTATGTTGAATAGACAATAGCTCAATAATTTACCGACAAACTGCAATTTGCTAAAACAAAAAGCCCGCCAAGGTTGGCGGGCTTTATATGAAAAAAAGTTATTGCTTATTAAATCACAATTGCTCCGGTGATAAGACCCACAATGATAGCGCCCACCAATGCACCAATCAAAGCTATTAACCAAGTGCTTAGCTTGCGGTAGCGTTGTTCATTGCCTTGCAGTTCCCATTGCTTGCGAATTTTGCCAATAATAAAATCTAAACGAGTGAATGCTACTTCGCCTTTTACCACATAATCAAAAGCACCATAGCGCATAGTATCTACAGCTACGTCAATGCTATCTTGACCGCTATACATTATCACTTCTAAGTCAGCATTTTTGTCTTTAGCGCGTTTTAGAATATCAATACCTTCCATAGCTGTTTTGTCAACAGAATTTAGGTTGTAGTCTAAAACAAGAATATCTGGATTTTCGGTTTCAAGCTCTTTCAAAAATGCTTCACCGGTGTTGTAAAGTTTTACTGAATAGCCTTTGCCCGAAAGGTGATCTTTTACCATTTCGCCTTGCATGGTGTCGTCTTCCACCACATATACTTTTAACGGATTTGCCATTTGTTTTGTTTTGTTTATTGAAACGTTGTGAATTTACAATTTTGCTGCCGCTGTGCTTAACTCCTCGCAGGCCTTAGCGCATTCTGTTTTAAAATAATCTATTTTTTCGGGTAGCGATTCGGTATTGGTTTTGCTACCGGCAAAAAGCTCAATCTCTTTAATAGTAGTTTCGAGATGCTTAATGCCCATATAACTTACTTGGGGTTTCAAAGAGTGGGCAACTACTTTCAAGCGATCGAAATCTTTATCAGCGTTGTACTGCTCCATTTCAGCAACAGACTTTGGTGCGATATCCAAAAACATGTTGATGTATTTCTTCATTTTGGCATTATCGCCTTTTGTAAAATTGGTTAAGAAGGCTAAATCTGTAAGCGCCATTTATAGTGTTAATTATTGTGCTAAACTAAAAGAAAAAACAAGGTTGCAAATATCATTTCACGAATGCTGCAATTTTTTTCAACAAAACGTTCGTGTCGAAAGGTTTGGTTACAAAATCATACATACCTGCATCGTAGCATTTTTGGGTTTCTTCTTTTATGGCATTTGCGGTTAATGCAATAATAGGTATGTCTTTTACTTTATCATTCAGCTTGCGAATTGCGCGGGTTGCTTCCAATCCATCCATTACAGGCATCATCATATCCATCAACACTATATCGTAAGGAAAAGCTTTGTTGCTATCCCATGCTTGATTTTCGTATGCTTTAATTTTATCTACTGCTTCTTGTCCGTTTTCGGCAACGTCTACAGTAACATTTTCAATAGCGCTTTCCAGCGTATCTACTGCTACCATTTGGTTGAATGGGTTATCTTCTACCAACAAGATTCGCAGGTTAGATAACTTAATTTCTTCGGCAACATTTTTTTCCATCAATCCGGCAGCGGCATCGCCCAGCGGGAAGTTGATGCTGAAATAAAAAGTAGTGCCTTCGCCTAAAACACTCTTTACGCCAATGTTGCCTTCTTGCATTTCTACCAATCGCTTAGAAATGGTTAAGCCCAAGCCTGTGCCGCCATACTTGCGGGTAGTGTCGGAGCTTGCTTGTGTAAAACTTGTAAAAAGTTTGGCAATTTGTTCTTCGGCTATTCCTATTCCTGTATCAATTACTTCAAAAAGAATATTGGCAAAGTTTTCTTGACTTTCTAGCTTGCTTACTTTGATGGTTACACTTCCTTTTTCGGTAAATTTTACTGCGTTGCCTGCAAGGTTCAGCAACACTTGGTTTAGGCGAACCGAGTCTCCCAGCAAAGTATCGGGCACATCGCCTGCAACTTCCGACTTGATTAAAATGCCTTTTTCTTCGGCTTTAAAACGCAATGTGTCTTCAGCATTTTGTATTGACTCGCGAATAGAAAACGGAACGCTTTCGAACTCCATTTTTCCGGCTTCGATTTTTGAAAAATCAAGAATGTCGTTGATGATTACCAATAAATTTTCGGCAGATTTATTGATGCCCGAAAGATAGCGCAGGTGCTGATCGGCAAGTCCATTTGTTTGTAAGCAAAGCCTGGTCATCCCCAAAATAGCATTCATAGGTGTTCGGATTTCGTGACTCATGTTTGCCAAAAACTCCTGCTTCAATCCTGCTACTTGTTCTGCTTCTTCGCGCTTTCTTCTCTCTGCTTCGTATTGTTCGCGGTGTTCGCGCGCTGCGTGTTCAAACCTAATTTCTTTAAATGATTTATCGAGTGTTGCTTTAAGGTCGGTAGCATCCAATGGCTTGGTAAGAAAATCGAATGCGCCATTGTTCATTGCCGTGCGTATGCGTTGCATATCGCTGTAAGCAGTTATCACTACGCTTTTTACAATTCTATTGGCTTCGTTTATTTTGGCCAACAGCGTTAAACCGTCCATTTCGGGCATATTGATGTCGGTCATTACCAATTCAATATCCTTATCTTGCTTTAGTTTGGCAAGCGCTTCTACGCCATTCTCGGCAAATTGTAATTCGCAAATTCCATCTTTCACCAAGCCTCTTAATCGTTGGGTGATAAGCGGCTGTACATCAGGCTCATCATCAACTATTAAAATTTTAATAGGCTTGTGTGTTGAATTTTCTGGCGTGCTCATTATTTTATGGTGGTTGATTTTTTACAATGTCTGTTGTAGCAAGATTATAGTAATTCGTCTAAAATTTCAAGAATTGTTTTTGCCTGCAAAAATTTCAAGTTCTCTCGACCAATTTGCGTGTGGTAAAACTGCCTGAAGTTGAAGTGTTTTAGAATAACAGGCATCGAGAAATTTTTGATGTGCAATAGTGTTTTGAAAGCGAGGGCGATGATTGGATGCAGCCACCACTTCTTCTACACTTTTCAATAACTGCATTGTTTGGGTTGAAAAAAAGGCACCGCAAAATTTATCCCAAACATACTCCGTTGCTTGTTCGTTTGGGTGAATCAAATCTTCATTCATAAACCGATAATCGCGTAAATCATCCATTACAATTTCATAAGCAGGAAAGTAATATGCTTCATCAAATTTTTTCTGCAGCGCATCAATTGCCAATAGCAAAGTTGCTTTTGCCAATTGATTTTCGTGCATACCAAAACTTAGATAGCGAACCGGACTTACAGAAAAAATAAACTTCAGTTTTTTATTAAAACGAAGCGTGTGTTGCAGGGTTGTTTCCATTCGCGCTACAACTTCTTCTACTGTTAATATGCGCTTTAAAAATTCACTCTGCGGAATCCGATGGCAGTTACCTACAACCACACCGCTGGCTTTGTGCTCAAAAACAATTGCTGTACCAAAGGTAATAAGCAAAACATCGGCTTCTTTCAAAAACAAATGTGCTTCATCAATTTTTTGGTTTATTTTTTCAATGGCTTGTTGCGCCTCTGTATCGCTAAAATCGCCATGATGTTGCAGAGAGTGATAAATGCCATCTTGTAACACCAAATCGCTTTCTCTAAAATATGTTTTTTCTATTACGCTTTCAATGCAATTTGCGATTGCGAAAGGCTGAAACAGAATACCGAATGGATTCAGCAATGTGCTAAACTTCTGCACGTGCAGCTTTTGCTCCATGCGCTCGGCAAAACACGAACCAATACAAAAAACTTTGTCGCTGTAACATATTTTAAATGGAGATTGCGCAACTTCTGCTTCTGTTCTAAACTTCATTTCGCGAAGTTATTACCTTAGCATTTCAAAATGAGAACAATGAATAGAATATTAACAACAGCCGGAGCATTCTTAATACTTGCTTCCTGCAATACATCAACCCCAAAAACCGAAACACCAAAAGAAGAGGCAGCTTTCAAATTTACCGTAGCACAACTTTCTACCACCAAAGACTATGTTTGCGGCATGGATTTAGACACAGATGAAATGATAGCAGATACCATGCTATTGGATGGAAAGATATACGGCTTTTGCCACACCGGTTGCAAAGAAGAGTTTGCAAAAAATCCGCAAAATTATTTGTCACAAAACCAACAGTAGTATGTGGTATAGCAAAATTACAGGCTTGGGTTTTTATGTGCCCGAAACAGTTGTTACCAATGCTGAATTGGCAAAACTGATGGACACTACCGATGAATGGATTGTTGAACGCACCGGCATTAAAGAGCGGAGGTTTTTTACCGAAGGAAAAGATACTGTTTCAAACATGGCTGCACGCGCTGCACGCATAGCGTTGGAGCGTGCCGGCAAAAAACCTGAAGAGGTAGATGCTATTGTGTTTGCTACGCTTACACCCGATTATTATTTTCCCGGCTCGGGTGTGTTGCTGCAACGCGAATTGGGTTTAAGTCGCATACCTTGTTTTGATGTGCGCGCACAGTGCGGAGGGTTTCCTTATGCACTTTCTGTTGCAGACCAATATATCAAAACAGGAATGTTCAAAACGGTGTTGGTTGCCGGCTCGGAAGTGCAATCGGGCACAATTGAATTGAGCGACAGAGGGCGCTCTATGGCTGTAATTTTTGGCGATGGAGCCGGTGCTTGTGTGGTAGAGGCGCATCAAGAAAAAGGCAAAGGAATATTATCAACTCACCTGCACAGCGATGGCAATTATGCCGAAGAGCTAATGACCCAAATGCCCAGCACACGATTTAAAGACCGAGGCATGAGCATGGAGCGATACGAGAATGGCGACTGGCTGCCATATATGAATGGCAAGTTGGTTTTTCAACATGCAGTAAAATACTTTCCGGAGGTAATTCGCGAAGCTCTCGCTTTCAATAATTTAAAAGAAGAAGATCTTGATTTATTGGTGCCGCATCAAGCAAATGCCCGCATTACCGAATACATTAAAAAGGACATGAACTTACCCGATAAGAAAGTGGTAAGTAATATCCATAAATACGGAAACACTACTGCTGCTTCTATTCCAATTGCACTTACCGAAGCTTGGGAAGAAGGCAGAGTAAAAGAAGGCGATTTAGTTGCTTTGGCAGCCTTTGGCAGTGGGTTTATGTGGGGCAGCGTATTGATACGGTGGTAGATTGCAAATTGATTTAGGCAAGAAAATGATGCAACATTCTAAGCGGTTACAATAACAGCAAACCATTTTCGCGAAGTGTAAACCAAGCTTTTGTTTGCATGAAATCTTCAAAATTTTCGTTTGTAAGTTTTTCAAAAACTTCCTGCACATCTTTTAGCGAAGTTGTGGGCTGATGTGAGATAAGCAGTTGCGGAAAAATACTTTGCAGCCATTTGCCATGCAATGCTTTTAGCTGAATTTCCCAGCTTTTCTTTTTGTCGTAAAACTCCAGTTGCGCCAACTCAATTTTTTTGCCCTTGTATGCGGTTTCAAAAAAAGTAAACTCGGGTAGTTTGCCAAGCCATACAACGGTAATGTTTTGTTTTTTAATTATCCGCAAGCCTTCATTCAAAGCATCTTCTATAAAATGTGGAGCAATGCTTGTTTTAGGCACTTTAAAATCGAACCATTCTTGAAGTTTATAATCAAAACACACACCGTGCATGTAATTGAAAAGCGATTTGCGTAAACCATCGGCAAACAAATCGTGGTTTGCCCCTTGTGGGTCATCGTGATACAAATCGTTATCGGCAAAGCCGCCAAAATCGGGGCCTACTTTTTCT
>CAZYXR010000024.1:0-9895 GCA_964650845.1 uncultured Chitinophagaceae bacterium | reverse complement strand
ATTAAACTTGGCCGGAGCAATACCTACGGGGCTATGCGCTGTCATAGCAAAACGATGCCAAAAACCCGACTGCAACACTCCGTTTTCAAATAACTGGCGCACCATTTCTAAGGCATCAATAGTTTCTTGTGCAGTTTGTGTTGGAAAGCCATACATCAAATAAGCATGAACCATAATGCCCGCCCGAGTAAAACCATCGGCCACTTGCGCTACTTGCGCCACGGTAACACCTTTTTTCATTAAAGTCAGCAACCTGTCTGAAGCCACTTCTAACCCACCAGCAACTGCTATACATCCACTCGCTTTAAGCAAGCGCGAAAGGTCTGGTGTAAACAATTTTTCAAAACGAATGTTTGTCCACCACGACACAACAATTTTTCTACGAATAATTTCTAATGCCACCTCGCGCAAAAGATTTGGAGGTGCAGCTTCATCTACAAAATGAAAACCATTTTGGCCTGTTTGCTCAATAATTTTTTCAATTCGATCGCTAATAAGCGCTGCTGTAAGCGGTTCGTATCGCTTAATATAATCTAATGAAATATCGCAAAAACTGCATCTGCCCCAATAGCAACCGTGTGCCAGCGTTAGTTTATTCCACCGGCCATCGCTCCATAAACGGTGCATGGGGTTTGCCACTTCTATCACCGATATGTAGCTATCTAAAGGCAAATCGCTGTAGTCGGGCGTGCCAGAATCTTTCATAGCCACATCGGGCTCGGTGGCTGCGTTGCAAAAAACAACCTGATTGTTTTGACGCAAAAAAACACGTTTAAGTTGTTGCTGTGTTCGCTTGCCATCAAGATGTTCTAATAACGAAACAATTGCAGCTTCGCCATCATCTAAGCAAACGTAATCTATGTAGTTAAAAACTCGCGCATCGTGCAGGCTGCGCAACTCGGTATTGGCGTAGCCACCACCCAGCAATACTTTAATATGCGGATGATGTTGCTTTATAAACTGAGCACACTTTAAAGCACCAAACAAATTGCCGGGAAATGGAACCGAAAGCCCTACTGCCTCGGGCGAAAACCTGATAATTTTTTCTTCTAAAACTTGCTCAAGAATGCAGGTAATATAAGTATTAGGAGCGTTTAATTCGCGGTGCAATTCATCAAAATGCGTGGCGGTTCTGCCCAGCCTTTCGGCATAGCGGCTAAACCCAAAATGCGGATCGATTGTTGCTTTTATCAGGTCGCCTAAATCTTCTAAATACAAGGTTGCTAAATGACGCGCTTTATCTTGAATACCCATGGTGCCGAATGCCCAATCAAGATCTTCGGTTTCTGCAAATCGGGCAGCCTCTGGCAAAAAGGTTCTATCGCAAATAGAATGCGCTAACGTGGGGTTCTTGTTTTGCAAAAAACATACTACGGCTTCTATGGTTTGGATATAATCTTCGCGCATAGAGTAAATGCGAAATGTATTCTCATCTAAGGTGAAATCAAGTGCTTCCAACCTTGCAAACAAATCTTGCAAGCCTTTTTTGCTGAAGAGTTTAAGAATTACTTCGATGCCCAAATCGGCCTGTGCCGATGAAATGTTTTTGGTGTTTAAAAAACCTTTTAAGTATGCCGTGGCCGGATATGGCGTATTCAGTTGTGTGAATGGTGGCGTTACAAAAAGAATTTTTACAGACATTGATACAATGATAAAGAGAATAAAGCGAAGGTTTCATCACCTATACTTCAAATGCCAAAGGTGTTCTTGTTTGCACAAGTTGTTGCAGCAATAGCAATAAACATACCGAGCACTTTAACATGCCATGCTTAGAGAGGCATAGAGTTTCAAAAACTGTTTATTTTTCTATCTCAAGCATCAAATTTATAGCCGATACCTTTAATGGTTTTAAAGTTATCGTCTCCCAATTTTTCGCGCAGTTTGCGGATGTGTACATCAATAGTGCGGTCGCCCACAATGGTTTCGTTGCCCCACACTTTTGTAAGAATTTCTTCGCGTTTAAAAACTCTGCCGGGCTTGCCAATCAGCAAATTCAGCAATTCAAACTCTTTACGTGGAAGTATAATTTCTTCACCGTTTTTTATCACTAAGTATCTTTCTCTATCTACTACAATATCGCCTGCACTAACTTTGTTTTGCTTTTCGGCACCTTCTAATCTGCGCATAAGTGCGCGAATACGGCTTACAAAAACCCGAGGCTTGATGGGTTTGGTAATGTAATCATCGGCCCCTACCTCGAAGCCGGCAATTTGCGAATAGTCCTCATCGCGAGCCGTAAGAAATGTTATGATAGTGTTTTTAAACTGTGGTAAGTTGCGAAGCTCGCGGCAGGTTTCAATGCCATCTAACTTTGGCATCATCAAATCCAAAATGATGATGTGTGGTTGCACTTTTTTAGCAATCTCAATGCCATCCATACCATTGGTAGCAGTGTGTACCCAAAAACCCTCGCGCTCCAGATTATACTTCATGAAGTCTAACACATCGGTTTCATCATCCACTAACAACACTTTAATATCGTTGGTATCCATCAACGTAATTTTGCGCAATACTATTGGTGCAAAGTTATCTTTATGTTAAGTAAACTCTAAGCAATTATTTACAAGGCAACTTTTTTTGAAAGAAACAAGGAGTAAAATTACCGTAGCAAAACCAAAGGAGTCAACTTTTTACTCAGCCTAAAACAGCTTTGCATCTGTTACTTTATATTGGGTGCTTTGCTGCCATATTTCTTCATCATTTCGGCAGTTTCTTTAGTTTCTACACCTTCTTTTTTACCCGTTTCAATGGCTATGATGGCCGCTTTTTCAGCATCGTGCTTTCTGCCGATTTTGTACAACAACGCAGCATAAGTATCTAAAATCGGATAGTCGGCCTTTTGCTTTATAGCATCTGCACTCCACGCAATTGCTTTGTCAATTACTACTTTATCACTGCATTTTTCGTACACCGCCCATGCCCAGCTATTCACCGTGCCGGCATCTATTTTTTCTACTTCACCGAGTTTATCTACCAGCCCGGCAAATTCACTCCACTTGCCAATATTTTTATTGAACTCGATACGCATGAAGGCTTCGCTTTTGGTAGTAAAATCGCTTTTGTGTTTCTTAAAAAAATCTATTGCTGCTTCAAACTCGTTGTTGTTGTTATTCTTTTCAGCAGCAGCAATCATGGCACCGCCAATTCTATCGAGCACAGCTTCTACTTCTGTTTTACCAAACAGTTTTTGGTACTGCGAAACATTGCTAACAAATACTGCCGTTTGCATTTGCGAAAGCAAATGTGCAAACTTGCCAATAACACTAAAATTTACTTCACTCAGCAAATCTTTTTCCCCATCAAGATATTGCTGAACGGTGGTTGCATCGGGCTTTTTGCGCTCGCTGCTTTTTCCAAAAGCATTGCTATAAAACTGCGGAAAACCCAACTCCACTTCTTTGCTAACCCCGTGGCGGGTTTCAAGACTTTCTTTTGCTATTGCTTTGTTTAAAAACAATTTAAAAGCTGCCACTTCCATATACCCAGAAGTTTTGTAAAGCAAAGAGCCATCGGGTGCAAAAACAAGAAAAGATGGAAAGCCCGAAACTCTGTACTTCATAGCAACCTTAACCCCGTAATCGCGTTCCATTTCTAGTTTCAGCGACACAAAATTTTCATTCATGAGTGTAACAACACTTGTATCGGCAAAGGTTTTTTTATCCATCACTTTGCACCAATAACACCAGTCGGTATAAGCATCTACAAACAGCAGCTTGTTTTCGGCTTCGGCTCTTGCCCTTGCGGTTTGCCAGTTGTTGTCAACAAAATTTACTTTTTGGGCAATGGCGTTTATACCCAACAAAAGGCAGCAAAACAATATGGTTTTTACTTTCATCAATAAAAAATTCTGTATGCAGAAATTGATTGCTTTACAACTTGATACCGCCAAATACTTTTTGAAGAATATCGGTGGTGCGCGCAGCAGGGTCTTTGCGAATTTTTGTTTCTTCCTGCGCTATCAAATAGAATAAACCGCTAACACCTTTGCGTGTAACATAATCGGGCAGGTCGGTATTCACTTTGGCAACAAAAGGAATGCGATTGTACTGTGTCATGGCTTGTTGCCAGTATTTTGTGGCTAAGGTTTTATCCAATGCCATTTTTATAGATGGCTTAAACGCACTTACCAACTGGTTAGTGGTAGTTCTTTCTAAAAACTTGGTGGCGGCATCCTGCTGTTGGTTGCTTACAATGTTTATGGCATCGGTGATGGTGAGCTGTGTAATTGAATTTACAAAAATATCTTTTGCCTGCGGTGCGGCTTTTTCGGCAGCGCGGTTCATGGTTAAAACAATGTTATCTACCAATGCGCCTGCGCCAATTTGCCTAAGGGTGCTTTCCATGGCTTTTGCCTCGGGCGGAAAAAGCACTTTAATAAAAGCGTTCTTAAAAAAACCATCGGTTGCCGATGCTTTGGTAACGCCTGTGGTGATGCCGTTTAGCAAGGCTTGTTTTATTGCCTGACCGGCTTCGTTTTCGGTAAAGGATGTTCCTTTGCTGGTGGTGGTTTTAGTAGTGGTAGTGGTGGTTGAAGAACCGCGCGACTTTAATTGATCGCCCACTTGCCTGCCTATTTTTTCGATACTGAATTGTGCTTGGGTATTTGCCGCAGCAACTACGAACAGAAGGAAAAATAACTTACGCATATAGATTGATTTTGGGCGTAAGATAAAAACTCTACATAGATGTAAAATGCGAAGAGTGCGCTCAAGAGATTTTAACAAGAGGGATGGCAGGGCTTTTGATTCACTACTCCGGCTTGGCTGGAATCACCATTTTAAAACTGGTGCCGCCCATTTCGTTGCCTTCTACCCAAATCTTGCCGTTCATGTTGTCAATAATTTTTTTGCAGATGGCAAGCCCGATGCCCGTGCCCGAAAACTCGTTGCGCGAATGCAGGCGTTGAAAAATCACAAACACTTTTTCGCGATACTCTACCGGAATACCGATGCCGTTATCTTCGATAGAAATTTCAAATCTATCGCTGGCATTTCGGCACGAAATATCTACCCGAGGTCTATCGCTCTTATTGTATTTTATGGCATTTGAAATTAGGTTTTGAAATAACTGAAGCATTTGAGTTCTATCGGCCGTGATAGTTGGCAGCGATGACTGCACCAACACATCTGCTGCGGCTCGCACATCGGGCGCAAGGTTTTGAATTACTTCATACACCACCATATTCAGGTTTACCTCGCGGAAGTGCGACTCTACATTTATCTTAGAAATTTCGAGTATATCGTTGATGAGTGAATACATGCGTTTGGTGCCGTCAAGAATAAAATTCATGTAAACAGTTTCATCTTCCGAAAGTCTTCCATTTAGTTTCTTTTCGAGCAGCGAAACATAACTGCCCACCATGCGCAATGGTTCTTTTAAATCGTGCGAAGCGATGTGTGCAAACTGTTTCAGCTCTCTGTTCGAGCTTTCCAATTTATAGGCATAGCGTTCTATTTCCGAATTTTTTTGACGCAGCAATTCTGCTTCTTTTTCTTTCTTTTCTAACTCGAATTTTGTTTGCGCATCCAATATGGCTGCGGCCTTATCAAAGTTTTGATTTTCGTTTACAATTGCCATGTACTTGTTCAAGTAATCGTAGGCCGATTGATAATCGCTTAAAAGCGAAGAAATATCTGAAAGATACTTGTAGCAACTGTGCAATTCGTGTTTGCTGCCGGCTTGAATCAAGAGTTTTTCGGCCTCCAAAAAGTGGTCCAATGCTTCGCGCAGTTTACCCCAATCGAAATATGCTTTACCAATGTGTATGTGTGTAAAGCCAATGGCATTTGGCTTGCCGCCTTCTTTTTTTAACTCAAGGGCTTTGCCCAAATATTCCAATCCTTTTTCAAACTCTTTAAGTTCTACATGACTGCTGCCGAGGTTGTTGTAACAAACCGAAAGCATAATTTTATCATCCAGCTCCAAAGCAATATCCAGCGACTTTTTGTAATAGCTGAGTGCCAGTTCAAAATCGCGTTTTTTTGCATAGTAAACTGCAAAAGCATTGTAACATTTAGAGATGGTAGATTTGGTACCGCTTTGCAAGGCATACTCCAAAGCGCGACCCAAATACATTTTCTTTAAGTCGTCAAACTGCGACATATCGTGCAGAATTGCCAAACCATGATAAGTGCGGGCTAATTCTTCAATGATGTAGTCGTTCTTTTTGGCAAATGTTTCCATTAACCGCAAGGCATTCAAATAGTACTCTTGCGATTTGAAATAAATGCCTTTGTAGTAAAAAATCATGCCCATCGTTTTGTTGATGCGGGCAACGAGCAAAGGGTGCTCTTCTACGGTAATTAGTTCCAGTGCTTTTTGGGTAAGCTCGAATGCTTCTTCGGTAGCGCCATTTTTTGAAAACAAAAAAACTGCTTGTTCGTGATGCGCTTCTGCTTTGTAGTGTGCATGATTATTTGCCTCGGCCCATTCGGCCACTTTTTTGATATGCGGCTCTACACTTGGGTTTTTGTTCAGGTTCATTATCCTGATTTTATCTACCAACTGTTCAATATCGTGCCATCCACCTTGTGTAGATGGTGCAGTTGGTGCTGCTTCTTGAGTAGAACGTTTAATCATAACAGAGGTTTTTATATTCATTGATACTCACAAATAACATTTTCGCTTCTAATAGTCGCATACGCAGTGCTTCAAATTTTGTTTCATTTATTTTTCACAGCCTCTGCCGAAGATTGCAGCAAGCCTTGCAGCGTTTTCCACATCAGGTTGCTGGTGGCAATTATTTCATCAATGGTGTTGTGAATTTCATTTTCCAGTTCGGCATGTTTTTGCTTTTTGATGAGCGAGGTGTAAATAGTAACCATGCGAATGGGTTCGCGCAAATCGTGCGAGGCAATAAATGCCATTTGTTTCAACTCGTCATGTGCGGTTTCTAATTTTTGAATGTATTGGGCAAGCTCTTGTTGTTTGTGAAATTCTATGGCAGCTTCTTTTTCCTGTTGTTCTATCAGCAGTTTGGTATTTTCTATGCTCAACGAGGTTTTGTAATCGAAGTTGAATATCTCGTGCTTTAAGCGAATGAATTTTTGGTGATACTCGTATGCCTTTTCAAAATTTTGCTTGTGCGAATAGGTTTTAGAAACTTGGTCGTAGAGCTGGTGCAGCTCGTGTTTACTGTCTATTTCCAGCATAATTTTTTCGGCACGGTGGTAATATTCCAATGCTTCGTCATACTGCTCGTTTGCTTCGTATGCACTGCCTATGTAGAAGTAACTAAATGCAATGCCATTGCGGTTGCCAAGCTGCTTGCGCAGCGAAATGCTTTTTTCAAAGTAAGTTAATGCGCTTTCCACATCGCGCATCATACCATACTTTAAACCAATATTGTTATAAGCAGTTGCCAAGCCAATAAGGTCGTTATCTTCTTCAAAATAAGTGGCTGCTTTTAAGTAAAAATCAATGGAAACAACCGAATCGTCTTTCGATTTTGGGTGATGGTGTCCAAGTGCGTTGTAGCAGCGCGCCAGACCCGACTTGCTGGCAGTTTTTTGATAAATGTGCAGTGCCTTTTCGAGATACTCAACACTTATTTCTTTGTTTTGAAGGTTGGTGCGTAACAAGCCAACATTGTAGTAAAGCTTGGCAAGGCTGTCTAAATCCTCCGATGATTTTTCCAGTTTAGATTCTAACAATTCAATGCCATTAAGATACTGCGGTTGGGCTTCGTCATAGTTGCCCATTAAATGATAGTTGGTACCGGTAAGCGAATAAAAAGTGATTTGCAAATCTACCTCGCGTTCGTCAAACAGTTTTTTGGCTTCGTTGCAAAGCGCGAGCGACTTGCGAAACTCACCCTCTGCCATGTAGCAGTAGTTGGCTTGCTCAAAAAGCACTTTTGCCTTTAACACATTGGATGGAATGCCCGCATAAGCAGCTAAGAGCGATTGTATGTGCAGCTTCCATCGCTGGTTATTGTTTTTGCGCACCTTGTTACACTCTGCCAATAAAAAATACACGCGCTCGGTAAGCGCAAGCTGTTGATAGTTATCGGCAAGAGGTGCGGAACCTGCTTTGTGTGTCTCCATTTATTGCTGAGGGAACAAGAATGTTTTGTCTGATATACGGAGAGTTGCCTCATAATGTTCTCTTACAAGGCTTAAATATTTAACTTCGCTTGATTCAAAGATTCATAACACAAAATTTGAATTGTTTATTTACCAAGCGCACTTATGGACTGATAGCTCAAGAGATAGAAGCGATACTTCCCGAAGCTGTTGAAACAGATGATAAGGGGCTAAAGTCAGTATCTTATAATAGCTTGATTCCCATTCTAATTGAGTCAATTAAAGAATTGAAAACAGAAGTGGATGAACTGAGGAGTAAATTAAATGAATGCTGCCAAAGAAAGTCTCTAGATTGATAATAACTAAAAAGGAGTTTATGAAAAAGTTTACCGTCACATTTTTATTGCTTGTGCTTCTAAAAGTACTAAGCGCACAGGGCACAGACTTGTGGGCAATATCTGCAAATGGCGGCATAAATAGAAATGGTTTACTTTTCCGTTTCAGTAGTATTGATAGCGGGCAATTAGTGCCTGTTCTTTCATTTGATACAGTAGGTGCAAGAGTAAGAGATACAACTTCAAATTCATCGGGTTGGTATGATTTAGAATACTTAGAGGGAAGTTTGTATGGTATCGCTAATTCCATTGATAGCAATACATTTCTTCTATTTAGGTATAATATTGAGAAATCAACCTACGTACGTTTAGCATCTTTCCCTAAATCATGGAAGACATTTAAAATCAGCAAAATTATCCTAACTGATAAAGTAATGTATGGAGCAAGTTTAGGCGGTGGAAATTATCAATCGGGTTTTATTTTCTCATACAATTTAGTAACAAACGAGCTAAAGAAAATTTATGACTTTGAAGCCGGTTTTGGTCGTGGTGATCAGCTTAGTCCTCTGACTTATGCAAACTCAAGATTGTTTGGACTATCAGATACGGGTGGAAGCCACAATAACGGATTTCTCTTTAGTTATGGCATTGATGATGAAACATTTACTATTCATTATCATTTAGACTATAAACCATTATCATTTGCACCCATGTTTCTTGATTTTACAGGAACCCTTTGCGGCACATTAACCGGAGGCAGCAGTAACTTGGGTTTGATATTTAGCTTCAATATCAGCACTTCAAAATTTATCGTTGTCAAGGACTTAGAAAATACAGGACCTCTGACAATAAATCACATCACCTTTACGAGTTGTGACGGATATAATCTTTATGGTACTTCATGGGGTGGTTATATAACTTCTATTCACCAAAGCTCCTATCAAAATGGAACTATTTTAAAATACAACATACATACTAAACTTATAACGGTGTTAAAATATATGGACTTGTCTTGGGAACAAACCGGATTAGCACCACAAGGAGTTACTAAGGCTTCTAATAATATGCTTTATGGCTTTGGAAATACCGGCTCTGACCAAAGGATTATATCTTATAACTTGAACAACAATGCATTTAAAAAAATTGGATACTTAGATTACTATCAAACACCCGTAGCTGGAAATTGTTCGAATTCTCTGCCTTTAGATACTGCATCCAAACAGTATATCTTATCATCTGTAATTGATGATAAAACCAATATCCTAAGTGTTCATATTATGCCTAATCCTTTCTCCGATAAACTCGTTCTAAAAAGCAATACTGACGATAGTCTTTATGGTTCAGTAACTGATGTCATGGGAAAAGAAGTAGTACAATTGAATTTATCTAGTTATCAAACGTCTGTGGTGCTAACGGATATATGGGCTTCTGGCTTATACTTTTGGAAACTTTCGAGTAATTCGGGTTATAGGTATTACGGGAAACTACTAAAAAAAACAAACTAAAGTATGAACGCTAAACAGTACATTTTTATTG
>CAZYXR010000023.1:13224-40702 GCA_964650845.1 uncultured Chitinophagaceae bacterium | reverse complement strand
TCTAAAGCATCCATAGCTTTTATGCGGGTGCGAAACTCGTAACTGCTCGAAGTGAGCTCTACCAAACGGTGAACACTTTTTTCAAATTCAATCGAAGACTTTATCTCTAACCAAGCTATCTCAACATTACGGCTTGAACCTTCAATATTTTTAGTGGCTTCCAAAAACTTAGCTTTTTGAAAAGGATATAGTTTGCATAGTTTGCGCAGTGTAGTTTCTATTACAGTATATGACGAGTCGCGCAAAAGTTTTTCAAAACTGCCCAGCAACACTGGTGGAATAGAATCAATGTATTCTATGGCGGCTTTGCGCACATTCACGTCTTTGTCTAATGTGGCACTTCTGAAAAGTAAAAACGAAGATTCATCTTTTTCTTTACGCAATTGATTCATTATCTCTGTCTTAACAGGATGATAATTTTCCTGATTAAATACAGATAAAAGAAGATCTTTTTTCTTCTCAACATCAAAAAGGCGAAGCGCAGTAACAGCGTCATATCTATCTATAAAATTTGAAGCAGCAGATGCTTGAACTGCAAGATAGTTTAACGGCTTGGCGAAAGTTACTTTTTTCAAAATTTTATCACCTGGGTCGAACAGTACATAACTTACTTTTTTATTGCTCGAAAAAGAAAATGTATCTACTCCTTTCAGAAGCATAGTTTGGGCATCATTAGTGCCATCGGTATAAAAAACCTGCGCTTTTACAGGCATAGAAAAGAGTTTGCCCGATTCGTTTGGCGCTTGGGTTTGTTGTACATATAAACTCAGTTGGTTGTTTTGTGTAGTATCTAACTGAACATTGAAAACTGGATAGCCGCTATGATAAATCCATTGATCAAAAAACCAATCTAAATTCACACCACAACACTCCATAAAGGCACGCCAAAAATCGTGTGTGTCCACATTGCCAAATTTGTGTTTTTCTAAGTAATGCTTTACTGCTTTTCTATAAATAGAATCGCCCGTTACATATCTAAGCATATCAATAACAGCACTGCCTTTTGGGTAGTGCCTGCTACCGCCTGCCTGCGAGTGTGCTACCGGAAAATTATCGCGATCATCGGCATTTCTTGCTTGGTAGTATTCGTTGCGCCTATTCCATTCATATTGCGCTTCGCCATAAACGGTGCGCGAAAAAAGTTTGGCATAGTATGTAGCAAAGCTTTCGTGTAGCCAGTGGTGTGTGGCGCTCCACTCGGTAACCAAGTCGCCAAACCATTGGTGTGTAAGTTCGTGCGCATTTGTGGCTACATAGTTTCTATCTAATGCTTGGCGGGCATCTTGTAAATAATAATCGGTGTAAATGGTTGCCGATGTGTTTTCCATAGCCCCATACATAAAATCCTGAACGGGCACATTGGCATATACTTCCCAAGGATAAGGAACACCCAATTCTTTAGGCATCCAATCCATCATTTCTTTGCTGTATTGATAGGTTGATGCAAATGTTTCGGGTCTATCGGAATAGTAATATTGACGGCTGACAATTCCATTGTTAGCTACCACATCTTTATACGAAAATTTATCAATGGCAAGCATTAACAGATATGGTACATGCGGCTTGTTCATGGCATAATGCCAAGTGAATGTGGCATCGGCATTTTTCTTTTTTGTGAGCAATTTTCCATTAGATACTACGGTGTAAGTAGAATCAAAAGTGATAATGGTTTCGGTTATCAATCTATCGTTCACATCGTCATAACAAGGAAACCAGTGGCGATTGTCTATTCCCTGCCCTTGTGTCCAAATCTGTTTGCGCGAAATATTATTGGGGTCGTTCCAGCCAATAAAATACAGACCTTTTCGTGGGCTGGCTTCATATTTAACAACGAGCGAATAGCTTTTGTGCCAGTTTAATTTTGTTCCAAATTTTAGCGCAACTCCTTTTTCATTACTAGTAAAGCTAATCGGTTTGCCATCTAATTTTACTTCATTTATTTTTATGGCAGGCGCATCTAAATACAAAGTATCTACATTGGGTTGAATGGGTTGAAATTTATAGTTCGCAACACCTGTAACTTTTCCGGCTTTTGGTTGAAATGTAACTTCTAATACTAACTTTTGAAAATCAACATTGTGCTCGCGATACCGACCGTTGGGGTCGGGTTGATAACATTGCAGCGAATCATGAGCAAAAAGTTTTGCTGTAAAAGCAAGCAGAAAAAATAAAGACAATAATTTTTGCATAGGGCGAAAGTAAGGATGTTGGGGAATTGGATACGGCATTTACCGTTTATTAAAATAATCAAGGTCATTCAAATCATTGAGCCTTCCACTTGCTTTTTTTATTGAAGGGTGTTACAGCTTTTTCCTTAATTAAATTTTACGTCATTCTGATTTTAAACCTTCAATCATTTTACTAGAAGATAGCCCATCGAGTAGCGGCACAATTTCCACCTTGCCGCCATTTGCCAACACTTCTTTTGCGCCAACAATATTTTCAATATTGTAGTCTCCGCCTTTTACTAACACATTTGGCTGAATAGCTTTTATCAATTCTAAAGGCGTTGCATCGTCAAAAACACTAACTGCATCTACGGCAGTTAGTGATGACAATACATAAATGCGATCTTGCGATTTGTTGATGGGGCGCGAAGAACCTTTAAGTGCAGCTACCGAGACATCGCTGTTTAACCCAACAATCAGTTTAGTGCCAAATGTTTTGGCTGTATTCAAAATGAAAGCATGGCCGGCATGAAATACATCAAAACAACCATTTGTAAAAACAATCTTTTCTCCCTGCGATTTCCATTTAGAAACCTGCGAAAGCAGTTCGTTAAGAGAAAGTTGTTTTGAAGCCTTCATAAATTTGAAAGTGTTTTACTTGGTCTGACCTTGGTCAGACTCTAAAGATGAGCTTTCGCTAATCTTATTCATAGTTGCAATCAATACCAACGACCCTAAGCCGGTTACAATTACCAGCAATGTTTGTAACACCCATTCTATCCATCCAAAGGCGTATCCTATTGCGCCTTCTACTCCATACAAGGTCAATACAGCTTGCACCACCAAAGGGTAAGCGCCTATACCACCCTGGGTGGCAATGTAGGCAAAGCCGCCAAAAAATGTTTGTGCTATTGCCACGTTAAAACTCAATCCGGCTGTTTCGCTTAACGAGAAAAAACACACATAACCCAATAATGAATAGCTTAACCAAATAGCCACACTGTAAAAAATAAACAAGCCCGGATTCTTTAACTGCAAAATACTCTTTACGCCTTCTAACAAGCCTTCTACTCTTTCCCATATTTTTTGAACAAATGGATTGTGCTTAAAATGTTTTAAGAGCAACCAACCTGCAAGTGCAAATACTGCTCCCGTACCTAAAATTACCCATTTTATCCATGCGGTGTTGCCGGCATTTTGTTTATTAAAAAAAGTTGTTTCAAAATATCCGGCAAGCACATCGTATTGCGAAAAGAAAAGATAAACACCAACAAGCAGCAATGAGATAACATCCACTAACCTTTCAGTAATCATGGTGCCGATGGTTTTATCTAAAGGAATGTTTTCGTAGCGCGAAAGCAAGGCGCAGCGGGATATTTCGCCCAGGCGAGGAAATGCCAAGTTGCCGAAATACATAATGTTTACTGCATAAGCTGTGTTTGCAATACTTGGATTGTGCCCCAATGGCTGCAACAGCAAGCGCCAACGTAATGCGCGTAAAAAATTACTAATAAAACCCACAATTAAACTTAGCCCAAGCCACCAGTAATTGGTGCGCGCAAAAGCATCTTTCATCTTTGCGATATCATCGGGCGTAAGATTGCGTGCAGCTATCCACACCAAAAAAAATCCCAATCCTAACGATAGAGAAAATTTAAGGATGTTATTGAAAAGTTTTTTCAATGCTTAATCGGTAAGTTGGTTGGCAGCATTTACATGCACCGTAACTGGTAAATGCTTTTTGTATTCTTCGGGTGTAACCATCAAATACGAAATGATAATTACTATATCGCCTACTGCAACTTTACGCGCAGCGGGTCCATTCAAACAAACAATTCCGCTGCCGCGTTCGCCCTTTATTACATAGGTTTCTATGCGTTCGCCATTGTTCACATTCACGATTTGCACTTTCTCGTGTTCAAGAATATTGGCTGCTTCCATCAGGTTTTCATCAATAGTAATGGACCCGATATAATTTAGATCTGCCTGTGTAACCGTGGCACGGTGAATTTTCGATTTGTAAACTGTAAGTAACATGACGGGCGCGAAAGTAGAATAATCTTACACAGATAACTATTGTTGATAGAATCAACTTCAAATTCTATTGTTTAACAAATCCGTAGGGGCAATGTCTGCAACCATTTTTGCAACAGAAACCGCGTTTCAGCAAAAACTTTTCGGTGAAAACATAAAAGCCATTTTCTACGTAGTATTCGGGCAAATTCAAAAATTCTGATTTTAATGCGTTTAAGCATTTCCCACACAGGCAATCGCTATGTTTGGTGGCAATAAATTTTCGTTCCAAGTCGTGCAACTGAATATTGCTGCAATGGCACGCGCTGATGTTTTGCGGATTGCATTCAAACCCGCCACCACATCTTTCGCAAACAGATAATTCAATATTCATATTTATTGCAACAGCTAAAGGTTACACAAAAAATGGCTTTAGTTTTTCTATCAAAACTTCAGGAGCCCTGGTAACCAAATTCGTTTTTGTGTCTAAAAAAATCAAACTGGATTCGCCATCATTCAATCGCTTTCCCGCTTCATTAAATACTTTATACATAAAAGTAATGATGCGCCCCGGCAAATCGGGAATGGTAACTTTTATGGTAAGCAAATCGTCATAAAATGCCGGTTGAATGTATTTGATATTCATTCGGGTAACAGGCATTGCAATGCCTAAATCTTCAATAGATTTATATGAAACACCCAGTGCGCGAATTGCCTCGGCACGGGCTATTTCGTAGTAATACGGATAGTTGCCATAATAAACATAGCCCATCTTGTCGGTATCGCCATAGCGAACACGTATTTGTATTTCGTGCGTAAACATGATGCGAATATGTTGCTTGAATTTGATTTTTTCATTCATAGTTGATTTCATATAGTCTTCATTTTCAAATCAACTCACTTTATTACTTTTGAGGTGTGCGATACTTTTTTCTGTTGCTTTTATTGGGTGCTGTTTTGTTTGCTTTTGCACAGCAACCACTAACGGTAAAATTGGCTGCAACAGATACCACACAAGATTTTTTTTCAAAAAAATTTCAACTCAAATCGCCACCTAAAGATTCAATTGAACTTCAAACTGCGCTCGCCAAAGTGTTACAAAAAATAAAGAGTGCTGGTTTTATTGCAGCATCTTTAGATACAGTAACTTGTAAGAATAGAAACTGCGAGGCTGTGTTTTTTATTGGGCAAAAGATTTCGGTTTTTAGAATCAGTAAAGGAAATGTAGAGCAGTCTTTCTTGCGCGAGTCGGGCTTTACATCGCAAAAAACTTTTCAAAAACTTTCTGTGCAAGAAATAGAAAAACTGGAATCTAAGTTGCTTACAAATGCCGAGAATCGCGGCTATCCGTTTGCAGAAGTTTATTTAGATAGCTTTTCTGCAAACCCACCATCGGCAACTATTGCAATAGATAAACATGAATTGTTTGTGTTCGATACTATTCAGTTGATGGAAAAGGTGCGCGTTAAGCGCAAATTCATTTCGAGTTACTTGGGTATAAAGCGTGGAAAGCCTTACGATGAAAGCAAAATAAAAGCAATTGAACAAAGAATAAATGCATTGCAATTTGTTGAGCAAAATCAAAAACAAACAATACTTTTTGATAAAGAAAAAGCAATTACACAACTCTATCTGCGCAATAAGAAATCGAGCGTTTTTAATTTCTTTTTAGGAGTGCTGCCGGGTGGCGCAGGTCAAAAAGTGCTGATAACAGGCGAAGCTAAATTGCATTTGTATAGTGTACTTGGTTTTGGCGAACAGTTCAATATTGAGTGGAACAAAACTTTACCCAAAACACAAGTGCTCAAAGCAATGATTGCCTTTCCATATTTGTTTGGTTTGCCATTGGGTGTAGATGTTAGGTTTGAATTGTTTAAGCGCGATACAAGTTGGCTTGATATTGATAGAGACTTTGGTATTCGCTATCAGTTTGCAGGTATGAACTATGTGAAAGCATCATTAAAACAAAAAACAACCATTGTACTTAATACCGATACAAGTTTTGTAATAGCAAATAGGCGACTGCCCAACTCCATTGATGTAAACACCAACGAATTTGCTGTTGAGTATAACTACTTGAATTTAGATTATCGCTTCAACCCTACAAAAGGATGGAATATAAATGTGGGTGGTGCAGCAGGCGAAAAACGAATCAAAAGAAATTCAACCATCAACGATTTGAAGGATGAAAAAACCGGAGAAACTTTTTCATATCTATATGATAGTATCGGCACAAGAAATTATCAATTGCAATTTTTTGTTTCGATTGAAAAGTTTTGGCGCATCACAAAAAGAATGACCGTGCTAACCGGATTAAAAGGAAAGTATTTTTACAGCCCAACAATTTTCGAAAACGAAAAATATAGACTCGGTGGTCTGGCAACGCTGAGAGGGTTTACAGAAGAATCTATCATTACACCATATTTTGGAATGCTTAATGTAGAGTATCGCTACTTGTTTTCAAAAAACGCATACGTCTATGCTTTCTTTAATACAGCAGTTGTAGAAAATGTGTTGGATGTAAAGCGTGTAGATTTACCATTCGGTTTCGGTGCCGGAGCATCGCTCGAAACTAAAGCAGGCATCTTTGCAGTTACTTATGCACTTGGGCAAAAAGCCGATGCTAAACTTAGCTTCCGCGACAGCAAAATTCATTTTGGCTATGTGAATTATTTTTGATGAATACTGTGAAAGTATTGCAGCAAAACATTCTTGAGCTTAAAAAATCTTATATCAAAACATCATACATCTTAAATTTTTATCACCAAACCTATTGCTATTATTGCTGTGTGATTGTGCGGTATATTCTCTTTTCTCTTTTCTTTTTTTCATTCTTCAAATCTTTTGCACAGCAAGATGTTTTGAACGATTGGCAAATTGATTCATTGATGATTGCCGAAGATTCTATCACAGCATTAAAAGAAGATTCGTTGCGCATTGAACAAGAAAAACTAAAGTTGATGAATGAAATGCAACAAGCCGATTCATTCATAAGTTTTACTTCAAACTTGCAGTTATGGTTGAGCAAAAAATTTTCGATAGAGTATGATGTGCAACAGCGAAGAGAAAAGGAAAACAACTCTAATTTATTCATTGGATTATTATTGATGTTGATTGTAGTAACATACTTGAAACTCGCATTTGCAAACGATTTAGAAGAGTTGTGGCAATCGGTATCAAACGCAAATAGAGCGGTGCAAATTTTCAGAACACAAACAGATACTATTACAGTTTCATCATTTTTGCTCAGCGCGAATTTTGTATTGAGTAGTGTGTTGTTTATTCAACTTGCATTGCAAAAATTTTCGCCATCGCTTGCAGTTGAATCGCGCACAACAACATTTTATCTTATTATTTTATTCACATCATTTTTGTTGTTGAGGACACTCTTGTTGCGCATCATCGGTTTTGTTTTTTCTATCAGCGATGTAACATCAATGTATGAATTTAATTTTGTTCGCATTGCTCAAACATTAGGATTGGCAATGCTTCCAGCAGTGTTGTTGTTGTATGCGTCCGACAAAAAATTCTTTAGCATCATCATTGCAGTTGTGTGTTTAGTGTGTTGTGTTGCATTCGTGTTGCTTGTAATGAGAGGGTTATCAACATCAGCAAAAGTAATCTTCAACAACGTCAAATACTTTTTTATCTATGTTTGTGTTGGAGAAGTTACACTTGTGTTTTTCTTCTCTAAATTGTTAACCAAAATTGTTTCCTAACATGGCAGCAAAAGCACCAGCAAAAAAAGCAGCTCCTAAAAAAGCAGCTGCAAAAAAAGCAGCTCCTAAAAAGGCAGCTGTAAAAAAAGCAGCTCCTAAAAAGGCAGCTGTAAAAAAAGCAGCTCCTAAAAAAGCAGCTGCAAAAAAAGCAGCTCCTAAAAAAGCAGCTGTAAAAAAAGCAGCTCCTAAAAAAGCAGCTGTAAAAGCAGCTCCTAAAAAGGCAGCAGCGAAAGCAGCTCCTAAAAAAGCTGCACAAAAAAAAAGCGCCTAAGTAAGAGTGCGCAAGCTACAAACAGCAGCAGCACTTCGAAAAAGGGAAAGACAGCTGTAAAGCAGACTTCCACAGGTGCTGCTGCTTTTCTTCCTAATGGAAAAAGTAGCGAAACTAAGGTTGCTCCAAAACCTTCTTCCAATAAGCCAATTATTCCTCAAAAGGCTGTAGATAGAGATTATGCGAAGCTTCTATCAAAATCTTCTAAGCAAAAAGTAAAAAGCATATTAATAGCGCAGCCTCAGCCCGAAGGGTTAAAGTCGCCATATTTTGATTTGGCAGCTAAATTTAAGGTTGATATACAATTCCAACCTTTTATTCAGGTTGAAGGTGTTCCTGGCAAAGATTTCCGCAAGCAAAGAATAACATTAAACGATTATAGCGGTATCATTTTTACCAGCCGAAACGCTATTGATCACTTCTTTAGAATTTGCGAAGAGTTGCGTGTAAAAATGAGCCAGGAAACGAAGTTTTTCTGCACATCCGAGGCCATAGCATTATATCTGCAAAAGTATATGCAGTATAGAAAACGCAAAGTGTTTTTTGGCGACCCAAACAATAACAAAGAGTTGCGCAATTTGCTTTTTAAGCATCGTGATGCAACACGCTTTTTATATATCTGCGCAGAAGTTCGCAAGGATGAAATTCCTTCTTTTATGCAAGCTAATGGCTTTAACTTTGCCGAAGGTGTTATGTATAAAACAGTACCGGTTGATTTGAAAAACTTTAAGTTGGAAAATTTTGACATGGTGTTGTTTTTTAGTCCTTCTGGAATCACATCATTAAAGCAGAACTTTCCTAAGTTTAAGCAGTTTAAAATTAGATGGGGCGCTTACGGCAAAACCACAGCCGATGCCATTATTGATGAAGAACTTGAATTGCATTTAATGGCTCCACTCGAAGGTATGCCAAGTATAGTAGTTGGGTTAGATAACTATCTGAAAGAATCGAATAAATAGTTTCGTCTGTAATTTTTTTCAGCCCGATACTTTTTGTGTCGGGCTTTTTTATTTCAGATATGAATGGTATTTTATGTAGCTTCGTTGTTATGTTATTATCTAACTTCAGATTCAAGTTTGTTATTTAAATCAATTGTGAATCACTTCTTTAAATACATAAGGTTTGTTTTTTTCTATTGGATACTCGCTCTGAGTTGCTTTCGATTGAGCGCGCAAAGCGAACCGCAGTTCAGTCACTATATGTATAACAGGGCAATCTTTAATCCTGCTTATGCAGGTTCAAACGAAGCTGTTGAAATCAATGCATTGCATAGAAGCCAATATGTTGGAATTGCCCCAAATGCTATCAACACGCAATTTCTTGGTGTCAATCTTCCAATTCAAGCAATTAGCTCGGGTGTTGGGTTGAGTGTTGTGAATGATATTTCTGGCGCCTTGCGCTCAACCTATGTGAATTTACAGTACAACTACCGCAGAAAATTTGCGTGGGGTAAGTTTGGCGTTGGTGTTGGAGCCGGTATTATTCAGGCAGGTTTGGATGGCGCCAAGTTACGCACTCCAGAAGGCGATTATCAAAACGGTGAGAATCATAATGATGGGACTCTGCCTATAAATTTTCGTCAAGGTATCGCACCCGATATTTCTTTTGGTATTTATTTTAGTGATGAACGGTGGTTTGCCGGTGCATCAGTAAATCATTTAGTTGCTTCTGCAATAAAGTTTCAGCCCGGCAACAATTACAACTATTCGCGCAATCTTTTTATCTCCGGAGGTTATGATGTAAAAATCACAAAGAAATTTTTTATGATGCCAAGCGTTTTTTTAAAATCCGATTTCAAGAAAGCGCAGTTGGATATTGCACTGAATGCTACTATCGCCAACAATTTTTTAACCGGAGTTGCGTTTAGAGGCTATGATGGAAATTCAATTGATGCAGCAACAATTTTTGCAGGGTTTAGGATAAAAGGATTTAGATTAGTATATTCGTATGATGTAAACTTATCAGGGTTGCGAGGTTTTAATACCGGTAGCCACGAAGTAAGTGCGGCATACAGTATATCATTAAAAAAGAAAGAAGTAAAAGCATTCTATTACCATAATCCCCGATTTTTGTAGCATTAGTGAATAGCTTTTGAAACAAAAAAAAGTGTTAGTCGTAAGATTTTTTTTGAGAAAATATTTGCAAATAAGAAAAGTGTCTATATTTACGCTCCTCAAAACAGAGCCAAACAAGCAAACAAACAACATGAGAAACTTATCAAGTCTCTTCGGCAAGGCAGTTATTGCAGCTACATTATTTGTCGCAGGGTGTAGTGGTGGATACAACGGTCAGTTAATTGGAGAACTCGACAGACCGCGTTGGAATCCGGTTACACCTTATGGAATGATTTTTGTTCCAGCAGGAGTATTACATATTGGTCCAAGTGATCAAGATGTGAATTCAGCTCACAACTCAAGAGCTAAACAAGTATCTATTGTAGGTTTTTACATGGATGATACCGAGATAACAAATAATGAATACCGTCAGTTTGTAAACTGGGTTAGAGACTCGGTTGCACATACATTGTTAGAGCACACTTCAGAAAGTGGTGATGATGGAAAACAACAAATTGATTGGAAACAAAAAATTGAATGGAATGGTAAAGAAGCCAACGAGCAGTTGGATCAAATTTACTATCCTGAAAATCAAAGAATTTGGGGTAGAAAAGAACTTGACCCAAATAAATTGCACTACGTTTATGAGTGGTACGATTTAAAAGGTGCATCACTTACTAAAAACAGAGGTAAAGACCGCACATCGTTCATTAAAAAAGAAGCGGTGTCAATCTATCCAGATACTTTGTGTTGGGTGCGCGATTTCACATATTCTTATAATGAACCAATGACACGTCATTATTTCAGCCATCCAGCATTTGATGATTATCCGGTAGTTGGTGTAAACTGGTATCAAGCAAAAGCATTTTGCGCATGGAGAACTCGTTTTTGGGAAGATTACAAAACTGCTAAAGGCGAGCCTCTAATGGACGAATTCAGATTGCCAACCGAGTTTGAGTGGGAGTATGCTGCTCGCGGTGGCAAGAAAAATTCACCTTACCCATGGGGTGGTCCATACGTTCGCAACTCAAAAGGATGTATTTTGGCAAACTTCAAACCAGGTCGTGGAAATTATCCTGAGGATGGAGGGTTCTACACAGTTCGTGCCGATGCTTACTGGCCAAACGATTATGGTTTATACAACATGGCTGGAAATGCTGCCGAGTGGACTTCATCTGCATATTACGAAAACGCTTATGCTTTCGTTCACGATTTGAACCCTGATATTCGTTACGATGCAGAGGGCAACGAATCAGAAACCTTAAAGCGTAAATCAATTCGCGGTGGTTCTTGGAAAGATATCGGGTATTACATTGAGTGCGGTGCACGTCATTGGGAGTATGCCGATTCAGCCAAATCATACGTTGGTTTCCGCTGTATTACCACTTTCTTGGGTCGTGATATAATGGATGGCAAATAATTTCAGCCACTATTCATTATCAATTTTACCGATAACCTTCATTATTTAAAGCGTGTATTTTTAATATCACATAAATACCTATTTGTCTAATTCATTTAACTAAAAACAAAAAAACAAAACAATGGCTTCAGGAAAACCGTCAATGTTCGAAACAGTAAGTGGTAAAACGTATCTTAACTACGCATACTCAGGTGGTGCGGCAGTTGTAATTGCAGGGGCACTTTTTAAAATCATGCACTGGCCCGGTGCTGAAATTATGCTTATTGCAGGTATGGGAACAGAGGTAATCATCTTCTTAATTTCTGCTTTCGAGCCTCAACACTTGGATAAGCATTATGAGTGGGAAAGAGTTCACCCAGAGTTGGCTCTTAGTGGCGAAACAAAAAAAGGCGAAAAATCTCTAACACAACAATTAGATAAGGCATTAGCTGAAACAAAAGTTGGTCCTGAACTAATTGCAAGTTTAGGTGGAAGTTTGAAATCACTATCTGAGAACACAGGTAAGTTAAATGATTTGACCGATGCATCTGTAGCTGCAAAAGGTTTTGCTGACAGCGCAAAAAATGCTTCTGGAACTATCAATTCATTCGCTCAAGCTGCAGCATCTGCAACAAACTCTGTAGGTAAAATTGCTGAGGGTGCAGAAAACACTAAAGTTTACCACGAGCAAGTTCAAAACATGGTTAAGAACTTATCGCAGTTGAATGCTATCTATGAATTAGAATTACAGGATTCTAATAATCACTTGAAAGCAATGAATAAATTCTTTGGCAACTTGAATGCAGCAGCAGAAGCTTTAAGTGGAACTGCTACTGATGCAGTTAAATACAAAGACGAGTTGGGTAAATTGAATAAAAACTTGAACTCATTGAACGCTGTATATGGCAACATGTTGGCTGCAATGAAAACTCAATAATAATTTTCACTGAATTGCGTTATACAACAATTATTAAACAACTAAAATTAAACCAATAGAATAATGGCTGGTGGAAAACTAACGCCCAGGCAGAAGATGATTAACATGATGTATCTCGTGTTAACAGCGCTTTTGGCCTTGAACGTTTCTCAAGAAGTTTTGAATGCCTTTAAAATCGTAAATGACGGTTTGAAGACATCAAATTCTTCTCTAAAAGGTAAGAACGACTTAATCTACGATCAATTTGCAGTTCAGGCAGAGTCGGTGCCTAAAGCAAAGGAATTGTACCCAATTGCAATGGAGGTTAAGCAAGTATCTAAACAAATATTTGACGATATTGAACAGTACAAGAAGCAAATCATTGATGGCTCAAAAGGTATCAATCCTGAGTCTGGTGATATTGTTCAGAGGGATAATATAGACGTAACAACAAGAATTTTTGTTGAAAACGGTGGTAAGAGAGGTAAGGATCTTTATAAAAAATTAGCTGATGCACGTGCGAAGTTTTTGAAAATTCTTACTGATAACAACTTGAGCAATGTGCCAATTTCTTTGAACCCAGATGATGTATTGAAAGGTAAAAAGAAAGATATTGTTAGTAAAGGTTGGGAGTATGCTGCATTCAACCACGTACCTTCAACTGCTGCTGTTACCATTCTATCTAAATTTCAGAATGACGTTATTGCATCAGAAGGTGCGGTAATTGACGAGTTGTTTAAGGGTATCTCTGCTAAATCTTTCAAGTTTGATGATTTGGCTGCTGCCGTTATCGCTCCCTCAAGCTATTTGATGCAAGGGCAAAAATATACAGCTCAAATTTTCGTTGCTGCTTCTAGTAAAGGTTCTGATCCAGAAGTGTTTATTGGTTCATTGCCAGCGGGTGCTCAAAAAATACCTGGTACCGAACAATATTCGCCAATAGAAAGTGCCGATGGTAAAGTCTCTGGTGAACCTTTAAAAGTTGAAGCCGGAAAAGGTATCTATGAGCGCGCAGCAAGTTCAGTAGGTGAACAAAAATATACTGGTGTTATCCGTGTTAAGAACCCCGATGGGGTTGGTTACAAATTGTATCCATTTTCTGGTGGTTTTCAGGTTGGTGCAAAGTCTATTGTAGTATCTCCTACAAAGATGAATGTGTTGTACATTGGTGTTGATAACCCAATGAAAATTTCTTGCGCAGGTGTTCAATCTCAAGATGTTATTGCATCTTTTGAAGGTGATGGGCAATTGACTAAGAGTCCTGATGGTTCTTATGTTGCCAGAGTAAAAACCCCAGGTAAAACAAAAATCAATGTTTCTGCTAAAGTTGATGGAAAAGTACAACCAATGGGAACAGAGGAATTTCGTATTAAGCGTATTCCGGATCCTGTTCCAACAGTTGGAGGTGTTTTGAGAGGAGGTCCAGAGTCAGCAGGAAAACTGAAAGTACAATCTGGTCTTGTTCCAAGACTTGAAAACTTTGATTTTGAGGCTCGTTTTAATGTTGTGAGCTTTACCGTGGGTTATCAAAAAGGTCCAGATTATTTCGAGGAGACAATTCAAGGACCTATGTTCAACGACAAAGTGAAATCCATTTTGAATGGATTGAAGCCTAAACAAATTATTATTTTTGATAATATTAAAGTTGTTGGTCCGGATGGAACTCCACGTAAGATTCCTCAGTTGGCTTTCAAAATCATCTAATTTATATTTTAAACAAACAGTAGCATTATGAAAATTGTGAAAAGAATGTTGTTGGCTTTGGCTGTTGCTTCTACAGCGGTTACAGTAGCGCAGGAGCCATTAGATGGGGCTTACCAAAAGGTATTGACTAAGGAAAAAGAAATTATTCCTTACGATTATATTCGCGAAGCGGATGTGTTTTGGAGTAAGCGTATTTGGCGCACCATTGATACTCGCGAAAAGATGAATCTTGCATTTCGTTATCCTCAAATGCCATTGATTGATATTATTCACAATGCTGCAAAGAATGGCGAAATCACGGTTTACGATGCTGCTGTTGATAATGGTGATCAGTTTAAATTGGTAATGCCGGTTGGTGATATTTCTAAAATTGGAGCAAGTACCGATACGAGTATGGTTATTGACCCTGTTACTTTAGATGAGAAACAGGTGGTGTCAGTTACAGAGTTTGATCCATTAAAGGTTGTAAAGTATCGTTTGAAAGAAGATTGGGTTTTTGATGAAGAAACCTCAACATTGATGGTGAGAATTATTGGCATTTGCCCGGTAATGGAAAAGGTTGACCCCAACACTCAAACAATTTTGGGAGACCAGCCAATGTACTGGGTTTATTATCCTGATCTTCGTCCAGTGTTGGCTAAGTACGAAATGTTCAATCCTAAGAATGATGCTATTACTTTGAGCTGGGAAGACCTTTTTGAAGCACGTAAGTTTCAAAGTTACATCTACAAAGAGTCGAATGTTTATGATCGTATGATTATGGAATATGCTACTGGTATAGATGGTTTGTTGGAGAGCGACAGAGTGAAAAATGAAATCTTCACTTTTGAGCACGATTTGTGGAACTACTAACCAGTTTGAAAGAAATATTCAAAGGGCTGCAACTTTGCAGCCCTTTTTTTTGCTCCTTGATGTAATATCAACTACTTTCGCACCGCTTTTTAAAACTCTATTAGTTTTAAGCAGGTAAATTTCAAATAAACATTAAATAATAACAAGAACATGGTAGAGGTTCGCGCAGAAGAAATATCTGCAATTTTACGTGAGCAGCTCGGTAATTTTAAAACTGCTGCTGAATTAGAGGAAGTGGGTACAGTGTTGCAGGTAGGTGATGGTATTGCCCGTGTATATGGTTTAACCAATGCTCGTGCCGGTGAGTTGGTACAGTTTGAAAGCGGTGTTAAAGCTATCGTTTTGAACTTGGAGGAGGATAACGTGGGTGTGGTATTGATGGGTCCTTCTGATAAAATAAAGGAAGGCGATACTGTTCGCAGAACTGGTGTTATTGCGTCAATAAAAGCTGGAGATGGTTTGTTGGGTCGTGTTGTAAACACACTTGGCGAGCCAATTGATGGCAAAGGACCAATAAGTGGCGATTTGTACGAAATGCCATTAGAGCGCAAAGCTCCGGGAGTTATTTACCGTCAGCCGGTAAACGAGCCGTTGCAAACAGGTATTAAGTCTATTGATGCCATGATTCCAATTGGTCGCGGACAACGTGAATTGATTATTGGCGACCGTCAAGTAGGTAAAACAGCTGTTGCTATTGATACTATTATCAATCAAAAAGAGTTTTACGAAAAAGGCGAACCAGTTTATTGCATTTATGTTGCATGTGGTCAAAAGGCCTCTACGGTAGCACAAGTTGTGAAAGTATTGGAAGATAATGGCGCAATGCCATACACGGTTGTTGTGTGTGCTTCGGCATCAGATCCTGCTCCTTTGCAATTCTATGCTCCATTTGCAGGTAGTGCAATTGGTGAATTTTTCCGCGATACAGGTCGCCCTGCGTTGATTGTGTATGATGATTTGTCGAAACAAGCTGTTGCTTACCGCGAAGTATCACTGTTGTTGAAACGCCCTCCTGGTCGCGAGGCTTACCCTGGTGATGTGTTTTATTTGCACAGTCGCTTGTTGGAAAGAGCTGCAAAAATCAATGCCAACTTAGAAGTTGCCAGCCAAATGAATGATATACCAGATAGCATCCGTCATTTGATAAAAGGTGGTGGTTCTTTAACGGCTTTACCGATTATCGAAACTCAAGCTGGAGACGTTTCTGCTTACATTCCAACTAACGTTATTTCAATTACTGACGGGCAAATTTTCTTAGAGTCTGGTTTGTTTAATTCGGGTGTGCGCCCAGCAATTAACGTGGGTATTAGTGTAAGCCGTGTGGGTGGTAATGCACAAATTAAAGCCATGAAAAAAGTGGCTGGTACTTTAAAACTTGACCAAGCACAGTACCGCGAATTGGAAGCATTTAGCAAATTCGGTTCAGACTTGGATGCTGCAACTAAGGCTGTATTAGATAAAGGTGCGCGCAACGTAGAAATTTTGAAACAAGCCCAGTTTACTCCGTATTCTGTAGATAAGCAAATTGCTATTCTTTTTATAGGAACAAAAAATTTAGCTAAAAATGTACCTGTAGCAAAGATGCGTGAGTTTGAAAAGGATTTTATTACCCAGTTAGAAACCCGTTTCCCTGATGTATTAAAAGCTTGTCGCCAACCATTAACTGAAGACGTAGAGAAAACTTTGTCTAAATTGGCTGAGGATGTTTCGTTGCAATACAAATAAACACAACTGATATTCAATAGAAGTTAAAGCGGGCTTGTCCCGCTTTTTTTATTGGTGAGGTAGAAAAGATGCCATGTGCTATCCGGAATTTATTGTAAAATATGTAATCAGTTACAGCTTGTCCTTTCACATAGTCATTTCAATTATGGCTATGTGAAAGTTGCTTGTGTGTACATTAAAACATTGCATTTTTGTGATGTATAAAATAGTGCGATGAGAGTTTTTTTTATTCTATTACTTACTTCGATTTTTTTTAGTCAATCGAAGGCGCAAACGATTTCAACTGTTACAAAATCTGCGGATAAAAAATTCGCAAAGCTTCAGTTTGAGAAAGCAGCTAACGCATATTCAAAAGTAGTTGGCAGGGCTGGCGCAGATTCTACCTATGTTTTTGAGCAGTTGGGCAATTGTTATCGCCTGATGAACGACCCTGTGGTGGCGGAGTTTTGGTATAAAAAGGCAGTTGAAAGTGGTTCAAAAAAACCGGAAGTAGTGTTTCAGTTAGCGCAAATGCTGCGTATGAATATGCGCTACGAAGAAGCAAGAACTCATTATCTAAACTATCGGTCGCTGCAACCTTCCGACAAAAGTATAGAAGGCATTTTGACTGGCTTAGATAACATCAAAGATTTATCGAAAGACCGCGGCATTTATAAAGTAGAGAATTCAAAATTCAATTCAAAAAAATCCGAGATAAGCGCAGCTTTTAATGATTCGTTGCTGCTGATAACTTCCAACAGAAAAGGTAAAGCAAGCAAAGCACTGGCAAGCGATTGGCGTAGTAGGAGCTTCAACAAAGTATATGTCGTGCAGGATAATTTTAATGCTGGAACTGCAAAAGTAAAAGGCATCAAAAAAGCTAAATTAAAAGGCAAATCGAAGAACAATTCCGTAGCTTACAACAGCACTACTCAAGAGTTGGTTTTTGCAGCAAGTAAACTTGTAAAAGCAAACGATAAAAAAGAAATTCAACTAAAGTTGTACACCACAACATATTTGGCTAAAGGCAAAAAAGTAGTTGCTGAACTGCCTTTCAACAGCGATAGTTTTTCAAATGCACAACCTGCACTTTCGCCCGATGGCAACACACTATATTTTGTAAGTAATCGCCCGGGAGGTTTTGGTGGAAGTGATATTTATGTTGCAACAAAAATGGGCGATACATGGAGCAGTCCGCTAAATCTTGGTGAAGAAATCAATACGCCACACGATGAAGTTTATCCGTTTATTGACAAGAATAGCGCACTATACTTTTCATCTAATGGACTTGATGGCATGGGCGGTTTAGATATTTACAAAACCATGTATAAAGATGGAAAGTGGCAACATGCTGAAAACCTTCAAGCGCCCGTAAATTCCAATTTTGATGATTTTGCAATGGTGGTAGATAAAACAGGAGAAACCGGCTATTTAACCTCGAACAGAAGTGGCGGCATGGGCGGTGCAGATATTTACAACTTTACATTTGACCCTTCGAAATTAGATTACAAAATACTACTGAAAACTATTGATGCAAACTCAAAGTTGCCAATAACAACAGCAACATCTTTGTTGGCTTGTAAATCAACCGCATCGGAAAAATTTGTTGCCGATGCCTTGGGAGAAACTCGGGTTATTGGAAAGGGAATTGGAAAATGTAAACTGGAAATTTCGGCACCCGGGTATAAAACTATTGGCCGTGATGTGAGCCGCGATAATGCAGGAGTGATGGAGGTGGCAATGACTTCGGATGTAGTTGCACTAAATATTTTTGTAAAAGAAAAAGAAACTGGCGCACCTTTAATTGACGCTTCCATTTCGCTTAAAGGAACCGACAATGCAGAGGTAACTTTTGTAACTGATGAGCAGGGAAAAATTACTGCCAATATTATGCCAGACAGTTACGAAGTATATTCAAAAGATTATAGTACCATACGGGATAAAATCGGTTCTACCGAGATTGGAAGTGCAATACACAGAGAGTATGTCATTTCTAAAAAAGATTTTACGGTAAACGTTCCGCTTACTGCAAATTGTTTTTCGGCTCAGGTAACAGTTACAGATTTAAAAACGGGTGAATTGCTTGTGGTGAAGCCGGATGTTTCGGGCGGATTGCACTTAGATTTACGATTAAACAACAAGTACATTATTGAACACAACCTTCGCAAAGACACTATTTCTACCGAGCATCTTTTTCCGGGCGATGTAATTGAAGGTCCCTGCAAGTTTAGCGTAGGGCAAACGTGGATTGTAAAAAATGCACTGTATGATTTAAATAAGTCCAATATCAGAAAAGATGCTGCGGAGCAGTTGGATAATCTTGCGCGGGTAATGCTTGAACATCCATCGTTAGAAATTCAGTTAGCATCGCATACCGATTGCCGTGGTAGCGCAAAAATGAATGATCAACTTTCGCTGAACCGCACAAAAGCGGCAATTGATTACATTGTGGGTAAAGGCATTAAGCTAAAACGCATAGCTGCCGCAGGCTTTGGCGAAAGAAAACTATTGAACAGCTGCAAATGTGAACCCCAAAATGATTCGCCTTGCAGCGAAGAAGATCATCAGGCAAACCGCAGAACAGAAGTGAAAGTGTTGAAGTATTAACAACACCTTCACTATTACTTCTTACACCTCAGCCACACTTCTTTGAATAAAATCTGTAAGTGCTTTGCCTTTCATAGCAGGCAATTGAGAAACTTCAAGCACTTCCACTTTAACAATGTGTGCGTGACTTGAAAGATTATTTTCCCTGTTTAGTTTCCTGATAACTTCCGTAAAAAGAAACATGAAAAGTAAGGCGTTAAGCAACGAAGAAAAGCTGCTGTTAAGGAAACAATCCGATATAGAAACTGTAAATGATGAACTGAAAATATTTGTCAGGCAGAATACACCAAGCACCGCTCTATTAGTGGCTTCTTGCTATACATCATAAATGCTATTGCGGCTTATTCTTTCTTCCCTAAAAAGCCTTCAATCAAAAATTACATTGTGGAAACCAACCCTAAGTTGCTGAACAAACACAAGCAATAATCTCACCTTGCTGCTTAACCCGAACTCAGGCTAGTTACAAATTTAGAGGCTGTCTACAACAACCAAAATCTTCTTCGGAAGCAAATCAATGTTGGCAACTTCTACGTTCAAAATTCCTTTTTACGTTTAAAAAGAATAATGTTTGCGCTACAATTTTGTAATAAAATTAAATCAAACAGAAAATGGCAGATCATTCAATTCGTGCATACTGCATGAAAACAAAAGAAAAAGACGTAGTAATGAAAGATGCAGTAATTACTAAAACAGCTAAAGGCGGCTACATGGCGCAAGGTAATGACGGCAAAGGCAATAAGATGACTACAATGCTTAATAAAGAAAAAGCAGAAGCTGCTGTAAAAGCAGGTGTTGCAAAATTCGGATAAGCTACATCGTTGCTTTAACTGTAAAGCCCTGCTGTATTCACAGCAGGGCTTTTTTGTGTTGGCACTAATAAAACAGATACACCATACAGCAAATAAGTACCACTGCTATAATGTTTAGTACCATTCCCGCACGCATCATTTGCGCCATAGTTATTTTACCAGTGCCATACACAATAGCGTTTGGCGGTGTGCCCACTGGCAACATAAAAGCATAACTCGATGCAATGCCAACGCTGATTGCAAAACTCATTGGGTCGGCTTTGGTGCTTTGCGCAATACCAATAACTACAGGAATAAATATAGTAGCCAAGGCAACATTGCTCATCAGTTCTGTCATCAACAGCATAATAAAAGCTAGCACCATCATCATCAAGAAAGGAGCTACGTGAATGCTACTCATTACCCAATCTCCCATCCAAGTCATCAATCCTACTTTTTGCATGCCATCTGCAAGGCATAAGCCGCCACCAAAAAGCAACAGTATGTTCCACGGCAGTTGATGTGCATCGCTCCATTCCACTACAAATTCTTTTTGCTTCAAGTTTATAGGGAAAACAAAAATAAGCACCGCACCAAACAGCGCTACAACGGTATCGTCAAATACTTTCATCCCAATCAATAAATTCAACGGATGGCCAAACACCCACAACATTGATACTATACCAAAAATTACCGCAACTGTTTTTTCGCGGTTGCTCCATTTACCCAAATCGCGCAACTGCAAATTGATAACATCTTTAAGCGAATCTACTTTGCCAATTTTGTTTGGGTACATCCACATTACTAAAACAAAATAGCAGCAACCAAGCATAAGCAGCATAAGCGGAACACCCATAAGCATAAAACTTCCAAACGAAATTTTTATTCCCAACATGCTCTCTACATACCCTGCAAGCACCACATTTGGTGGTGTGCCCACTAGTGTTGCTGCTCCGCCAATGTTTGCTGCATAAGCTACACTCAGCATAATGCAGGTATCAAAATTTGCCAGCGAAACTTTTTCGTTTGCTACTATCACTTGCTCTTTCATTATTGCAGCTACCGATGCCGCAATAGGCAACATCATCAACGCAGTTGCAGTATTGCTCACCCACATGCTGATAAATGCCGTTGCGAGCAAAAAACCAAAAATGATGCTATTGGCAGAACTACCCGTAAGTTTCAAAATATTGAGTGCAATGCGCTTATGCAAACCCGATTTTTCTAAACCAATGGCGATTACAAAACCACCCATGAAAAGATAAATAGTTGGATTGGCATAATTGAAGCATGCTTCTTTTATATTTAGCAAACCACTTACGGGTAAAATAACAAGCGGCAAAAGTGCCGTGGCTGCCATAGGCACAATATCGCTAATCCACCACACTATCATCCATGCTGCCATGCCAATAACCGTAAAAAAAGCCATCTCATTTTGCCCCAAACCAATTGCAGTAAACACCGCAAACAATAGTGGTCCGGCAAGCAACATAAAAGCGTTTATGTGTCGTTTCATTCTGTCGAAGTTTGTATTAATTCAAAAATGTAAAGTTTCCTTTCACTTTCAATAGACTTCTTCGGAAATTCAATTTTTTCGATTTTCCTCCCTCTAAATCTCCCTCCAAAGGGAGATAATTGGATGAATTTCCGAAGAAGTCTAATATGCAACCTACATTTTCGGCAAATAAAAAAGGCTACCCGAAACCGGATAGCCTTTTTATGAAAACAATTATCTGCTATGCTTATTTAGCAACAGCAAATTTTGTTTTACCAACAATAGCACCTTGCTCGTTCATCAAATTGATGAAGTAAGTACCATTGCTCAATGCAGTAATATCTAAAGCTACATTTTTGTTGAAGTTGTTTGCAGTTGCAACTACTCTACCTGCCAAGTCAAATACATTTACTGATGCATTTTCTATAGCTGCAGCAATGTTCAATGTACCAGAAGTTGGATTAGGGAAAGCTTTTACACCTACCAAATTCACATCTTTAATGCTTGAAGGAACGTCTTTTACATTGATAATCAAAAGACCTTGACCAGTTTTACCAGTTGTAGAAACCAACTCGTAAAATACAGTATCTAAACCAACATAGTTGTTATCTGGAGTGTAAGTGATGTTGCTTCCAGATTTAGTAGCAGTGCCATGCGCAGTTGTAGTGCTGATAGTACCCAAAGAAAGCGTAGCAGCGCCATCGCAATCTACATCATTAGCCAAAACATTCACAGTTAGAGCAACATTTTTAGTAGTAGAAGTATCATCTTCGTTGGCAATTGGGTTTACAACGTAGTTACCCGGAGCCAAAGAAAAATCAACATCATCTACCATCAACACGCTACCAGGTTGCAAAGTACCCGACAATAAATCGTCAGTATTTTGCAATTGGAACAAGTTGCTTGAAGACAAAGCAAAAGTGATGCTATCGGGCATATCGCATGAAGTGTATGTGAAAGGAATAGCAAAACGTTGGTAACCTGAAGTTGCGCTTCTAATAAAGCCCGCAGCCATAGCAACAGGGTTTGTGCCGCTTCTCAACACTGCCAACAACAAAGCTGAATCGCCAACCGAAGGTGTATAGTTTGCCCATACAAAAAAGCTATCAACGCGACCCGCTACTGGAATACCGCTTCCAGGAAGACTGGTAGGTGAAAAACCACCACCGCTTGTTAAGTTAGTAATATCAATAGCAAATTCGCCACTAATAACGAATCCCGGAATTGTAGCTGGAAGACCCAACACAGGAATAGTTATCGCTTTAGTTTCGATTCTTGCAGCGTAGGTACCACCATGGGCAGTATCAGTTTGAGTAACCATCACCACACCGCCTGGTACGTTTGGTGTAAAAGTATCGGCACCAGTAATGTAGTTTACAGAAGTCCAATCAATTGGATCCTGAAAATCAAAAGTATCAGGTGGGAATCCCGGAAGCAGCGCAGATAAATCTAATTTAGAAGTATCAGTTTTCCAGTTTTCAAAATCGCCCCCTTGCACCTGAGCAGTTGCTGCATTCAACAAAGTAAAAGTGAACGCAGTTAGTAAAAGTTTTTTCATGATTTGAATTTCGTTTTTGTGTTTTGTAAAAAAATCAAGTTCGCGAATATAGAAACATTGAAAATATGTTGTGTTAATTTGTTTTGATAGGAAATTTTGGCTTGGTCGAAACATGAACTGCATGCAAGTGAAACTGCAATAAACTTCAAGCTACTTACATTGCAGTACCTCTGCCACACAAATCCGCATGTGCTATACTTTATAAGAGTTATTATTGCTGCCGAATAACAAAAAAAATGCTTGGATTAAAGTTGCCGACCGACCCGCGCTGGGTAAATCTTGCTTCAATGAATATTGAAGAAATTCTCACCGATCATGCTTATTGCGAACAAAAAGCAGCATCAACAGGCATTTCTCTCATTCAATCATATCCAGATTATGAAGAACTGGTAGAAGCACTCGTGCCGATTGTAACCGAAGAGTGGGGGCATTTTAAAATGGTGTTAGAGCACTTAAAAAAACGCGGATTAAAATTGGGCAAGCAACGCAAAGATGAGTATGTAAACGAACTGCAAAAATTTGTGCGCAAAGGCTTTTCGCGCAGCGAAAGTTTAATAGAAAAACTACTTTTTTCGGCACTGATAGAAGCGCGCAGTTGCGAACGATTTCGTTTGTTGAGCAAAGAAATTGCAGACGCAGATTTAAGCAGCTTTTATAAAAACCTGATGGTAAGCGAAGCCGGACATTATCGCTTTTTTTTAGATATGGCTTGCGCGCTTGGCGATAAAGAAAAAGTGCTACTGCGATGGAATGAATGGCTGGAATACGAAGCAGTAGTGCTACAAAACATTGCAGTACGTGGCGATAGAATGCATTAATACGCACTGAATTTGCGGCTATTCTTTCTGCAATTTATTTGCATTATACAAGGTGATGTAGCTTTTGCTTGTATTGAATTTATCGGTTTTTTCAGCTACTGTTTTTGTATAAATCCAAGTGGCTTTTGCGCGGGTGCTGTTAAGGTCGAGCAGAATAAATCCATGTTTGATTAGTTCTTGATAACGCAGGTGAGGATTGGTAGCTTTTTGCTTAAGAATACTTGCCGCCAATGGTGCTAAAAATTTTGGTGCGCGCCCTTGAAACCCTACCGATGTTACACTTGGTGCCACAAACTCTGCACCAATAACACCCATTCCGGTTTTTGCGTTGTAACGCGATTTGTCTTTGGGATTCTGCACCAAATCGAAACCCCACGAAAGGTGAATATCGCCAGTAATAACAATGATATTCCTGATGTTGTTCTTGTAAAACGAATCCATCAGTTCCTTTCGCTCTACCGGATAGCCATCCCAGGCATCGGCATTGATAGGTGTTTTCTTAGATAAGTTGTGTGCATCCAGTTCCGAAAACACCACCTGATTTGCAATCACTTTCCATCGTGCAGCAGAGTTGATAACACCTGCCGAAAGCCATGCAGTTTGCTCTTTACCCAAAATGGTTCTGCTTGGGCTGGCAAGCAATGTATCATAGGGATTTACTTGTTTACTGCGCTCTTCGGTGCGGCTATCGAGTGTAAAAATCTCTGCCAAATTTCCATAGCTAATTTTGCGCGTAATTTTGTAATCGGGGTTGTCGGCAATTGGTTGCCACTCAAAATATGCCTGCTTGGCATTTGTAACACGCACAGCCCATTCACCCTCCGTTTTTTGATGATTCTTTGCGCCTTCCTTGTAGGTATCGTTGGCAAATTCATGGTCGTCCCACACGGTAATAAATGGATGCAGCCTGTGCACTTCCTGTAAATCTTCATCTAAACGATACTGCGCATATCGGGTTCTGTAATCTTGCAAACTCACAATTTCATGACTGGGAATATGAGGTCGCACGCTGAATTTTGATTTGTCTTTGCGCACGCCATACTCATAAATGTAATCGCCTAAATGCACTACTGCATCAATATCATTTCTGCTGGCTATTAACCCGTAAACATTAAAGTAACCATACTCAAAATTACTGCAACTAACTATTGCAAATTTTATTTGTTCTGCATCGTTGGGGGCAGTTTTGGTTCTGCCAATTGGCGAAAAGAAACTATCGCTCTCAAAGCGATAAAAATAGGTAGTGCCGGGCAATAAATTCTGCACCAACACTTTTACTGAATAGGCTGAAGCGGCACTTGCTTCTGCCTCGCCATGAGCCACAATATTTTGCATCGCAGTATCGGAAGCTACTTGCCATTTTACTTGTGCTGATTGCTGATTTTCGGGCAACGTTTTTGTCCAAATAACAACACTGTTTTGATGCGGGTCGCCCGATGCAACACCAAAATAAAATGGCTTTACAGTAGGATTCAAAAGCGAGTCAATAGCACTATCAAAAAGTGATTGAGAAAAACCTACTGTAATGTAAATGCTAAATAAAACTGATGAGAAAAGTTTCACGCTGCCTGAGAATGTTTCGTGTTGTAATTATAAGCATCAATTAGGCAGAAGAAAAAACCACAAATAAAAAAGCCACCAATAATGGTGGCTTTCAAGTATCAAATTTTAGATATCTCTTTTAGTAATTCAACTTGGCTAACAAGCGGCTGTGTGTTTCGCCATTTACTTTTAACGCTACCATTAAGTTGCCTGCCGCCACAGGGTATTTAGCTGCATCAAACACGAAGTTATGATTACCCTCTTTTAACTTTCCATTTTGTAAATCGGCAACAATTTTGCCTTGCAAATCCATAACCTGCACTTGCACTTTTGCATCTTTTTCTAAATTGAAATTGATAGTTGCTTTATCAAAAAACGGGTTAGGAAAAATATTTACACTGAAGTTTTCATTCAGCAAAGTTGTGTTGAAATTTTTACCCAAATCAATGGCACTGCCACCTTCATCTGCTTTCACAATATCAGTAAAACCACCCGTGCACGGAAAGTTGTAATATGGAATAAAACTTGAAGTAGCCCCTGTAAGTTTTACGCTTTCGCCAGTTTTAGCAAAGGTGAGCTCGCCTGCTTTAAAACACCATGTTCTATCTGGATTACTTTGATGTTGATTGGCAATTTCATACTCTTCGAAGATGAGTTTATTGCCTGTAATAACACCGCGCAATTTAATGTCGCCATAGTCGCCATTGCTGCCAAAAATGCTGGATGTGCCTGTAACAAGATTGCCTTCTTGCTTAAGCGTGAACTCATACTCGAATGTTTGAAGAACACCTTTTTGATCGGCAGTGTATTGATGGCGTTTCCCCACCCATTTTCCACTTACATCTAATTTTGAAACTTGTTTTTCAGTAAGCGCATCGCCTTGCTGTGCGGGTGCTGAAAAAAGGAATCCGATTGCTGCTATTGTGAAGAAAATCTTTTTCATACTTCTATTTTTTTGATGACCTAAGATAAGAATTTATTGATGTTGAATGTTAAATCTTTTCTGCCACTTTGCTTGCAGCTACTTCGCCAGCCATGCTACCTATAGCTACACCCATGCCGCCCATGCGCGCTGCCAGTAATACATTTTCACTTACCCACTCTATGAGTGGCTTCTTTTTTTTGCCAAATGCCATTATTCCTGCCCAGCACATATCTACTTCAAACTTTACGGAAGGTAAGATGACGTGTTGCATTTTTTCCATAAGTGAAGCGTAAATTTTTTCATTAACAGCAAAATTTGTTGTGCTTTCCGATACAAAATCTTCATTGCGACCACCTCCAAAAAGCACTCGACCGTCAATTTCTCGAAAGTAATAATATCCTTTATCGAAATGGTAAATTCCTTTGAAAGAAAGGCTCTCAATTGGTTTTGTAATCAGCACCAAACCACGCCCGGGTTGAATGTCTAACTCTGGTAAAAACTTTGGTGTAAAAGCATTGGTACACAATACAATTTTTTGGCAATGAAAAGTAATGGTTTCGTTGTTGAGATTGCGTTTTACATTAACTGTGCAAGCTGGTTCGGCTTCAATGTTTTCTACTTCGCAACCTGTAAAAACAATTATGCCTTTTTGTAATGCCAGGAGATGTAAATGTTTCATCATTTCACCTGTGTGCAATTCGCCTTCGCAATGATTTTGAATAATTGCTTTTGTGTGTTTTTTTGAAAAGGAAAATCTTTCACTTTCCTTTTTCGAAAGTAGTGTAAAAGCATTTTTACTTGTAACCGACTTCAGCAAGTTATTAACAGCATCTACTTTTTCAAGTACATCAAGTTCATTATCGGCAATCAATTCATAGCTGCCGTTTTCGCGATAGCAGATGTTTTTATCTGTCAATCTTTTGCGCAATAATTGCAAGCCTTTCC
>CAZYXR010000023.1:0-13214 GCA_964650845.1 uncultured Chitinophagaceae bacterium | reverse complement strand
CTGCAACACTTCGCTTTCGCTGCTATGTTGCAAATCGTCTGCTATTTCGCCTACGCTGCCAATACATGCAAAACCTGCGTTTCGTGTACTTGCACCGGTTGGTAAAACTCCACGTTCAAAAACCGCGACTGATAAATGCGGCTTTTTTTCTTTTAATGATATTGCTGTACTTAGGCCTGTGATGCCACTGCCAACAACTATTACATCAAAGTGTGTGAGTGCGCTGCGCTCCCAATAGGAAAGCATGATTAATGATGATGTGAATTGCGGGCAGTAACGTTTACATCAAACTCGATATTGTCTGCAATTGCTTTGTCGGCCAACGAAGGAAATACTGTGCCGGATTTGTAACTAATATCCCACTGAGTACGGTCAATAGTAATTTTTGCAGTTGCCTTTACTTCTTGTTGAAAAATATCGAATCGCGCAGGAAATTGAATTGGTTTATTGATTCCTTTTATGGCAAGATTTGCAAATAACTCAAAGTTATTCTCGCCCGCTTTTGCTCCGGCAATAGGCACAATTCGCGTGATGGTAAGTGTAGCCACCGGATGTTTTTCTACACAGAAAAAATCATCGTTTTTCAAGTGTTTCACCAAATTGGCATTTTGCTTTTCGTCTTTAATGTCGGCACAGGTAAGCGATGTCATATCAAGCTCAAACTTGCCCGCTTCTGGTGTACCATGATTCATTATTAGCACACCACTTTTAAGTTTTACAAAACCATCGTGTTGGCCGGTTACTTTTTTGCCCAACCAATGCACCGAAGCGGTGTTCAAATCAACATTATAAGCTTCGGTGTGAAATTTTGCGCTTGGTAAAAATGTAATTGTTGTAACAATTGCAATTGCAGAAAGAAATTTTTTGATCATTATTTTTAGTTTATGAAATTCAAATAAAACCAATAAAGTGTTGTTTGGAATTTTGTTAGGGATTTTTGGGTTTACTTGGTCTGACCTTGGTCAGACGAGAATTAAACGCTGTTCTTTTTGAAACCTTTCCATTAAATAAGTCTGACCAAGGTCAGACCAAGTTTACAAACTCATTCTTATGCGCCACTCTTTAGGGTAATGATTGTTTAACCTGCCGGGAATTGCTTTTGCCCAACCCAGTGCAGCATTATTGTAACATACCGGTTTCCAACCCCTATCGGCTTGTACGTGCAGCGACTCGCCCTTTAGATACTTCAACGCATCTTCTTTACTTAATTCAATCGCTGTATCAGCAAGTTCCACTTCTTTAGAAAGCGCAAGCGCATGATGATAAATGATGTCTTTGCCACTGCTGCTGCCTGCTGATGTGCCAGCCTGCCTAATGTTTAAACTTCGTGCAATTTGATCAATTGTACGTTGCGATGATTTGGGTGCAAAACAAAACTCATTGCGAAACACAAACCAAGAGGCTTCAAAATCTTTCTTCAATAAATCTTTAAACTCAATAGGAATCTTCTTTTCATCAACGTATTCCAATTGTTTTTTCGATTTATTGTAAAAGACATCATCATTCGTTTCGGGCTTTTCCTTTTTTAAACAAGAAATAAAAAAACCTTCTCCTTCTACCCTATGAGGATAAAACCGGAAACCAAATTCATTCTTCACAATACCCTGTGGTATTTCTATGCCATCTGTTTGCAAACTATAATTCCCATCTATCATCAATTGCTGTATTGCAGCTTCATTCTCTGCGGTTTCGTAGGTGCAGGTAGAGTAAATAAGCAATCCACCGGTTTTCAAAGCCGGCAACACATTGTTGAGAATTTCGTGTTGGCGCGTTGCACACAGCGCTACATTACTTTCGCTCCAATGGCTAACTGCATCGGCATCCTTACGAAAAAGCCCCTCGCCACTACATGGCGCATCTACCAAAATCACATCAAAAAATTCGGGGAGCGAAGCAAAATCTTTTGCATCATTTTGGGTAACAACTACATTGCTGCAGCCCCATTTTGTAATATTCTCGCATAGAATACTGTTGCGTTTACTTATTACTTCATTTGCTACGAGTAAGCTTTTGCCGTTCAATAAAGAAAGCAGCAAGGTACTTTTACCCCCTGGCGCAGCACACAAATCCAGCACTTTTAGTGTTGCAGTTGTATCTATTTTGCTTTCAATAATTCGCGATAAAAACATTGAACTCGCTTCTTGCACATAATAACATCCGGCATGCAGCAATGGATCTAATGTAAACACTGGTCGCTCGGGCAAATATCTTCCGTTGCTGCACCAACTTACCTTGCGCTCATCCAAAAATACATCACTCTTTTTATGTGGATTCAGACGTATTGATACGGGAGCAACATCTTCAAGACTTTGCAAAAAGAGTGCTGTTTCATCGCCTAATTGCTGTTGTATTGTATCAATAAATTCTTTGGGAAGTTGCATGATTTGCCTGCAAATAAGCACAAAAGATTCGCCTACTTGCTGATATTCATTCGCTCGCGTTTGGTAACCAGCCACACGCCCCACAAAATCAACATCATGCCCGCAGCCTGAAAAATTGAAAATCGTTCGCCATCAGCCACTCCCCACGCCACTGCAACCAAAGGGATAAGATAAGTAACAGACGAAGCAAAAAGAGCATCTGTTCTTTGTATCAACCGATAGTAAAGCATCCATGCAATAAACGTTCCTAATATTGAAAGAATAGCTACATAACTAAATGCAAGCCAAGCCCCTTCTACCATCTGAAGTTTTGCCGGAACTGTTTGCAGAGCAATAACAGTTGTTGGAATACCAATCATCAGCATTGCAAGTGCCGTCATGTAAAGTGCATTTTGGCTGCCCAATTTTTCTTTTACAATGTTGCCACTCATGCCGTAACAAAAGGTTGCCACCACCGGCAAAATTGCCCATCCCAAATCAGCATTCAATGCACCATTCTCTTTAAACAATACTAACACTGCCGCCCCCGAAAAGCCGATTAACACACCAATAATTCTTTGCCGAGTTGTAGTGCCACCAAACAAAAAAACACCAATCAACAACGTAAAAAGTGGCGATAGCGAATTGATGATGCCATTAACCGAACTACTGATATGCGTAAGCGAGAATGCAAACAAAAATGCCGGAATCAAACTGCCAAATAAACCGGTGAGCAACACAAAACCGTATAACTTGAACGGCACAACGCGCACAGCACGAAACACTATTGGCAATGAAAAAACCATCGAAATACTTACACGCATTGAAGCCAACTCGATGGGTGAAAAAACCACTAAGCCTTTCTTAATCAGAATGTATGATGTGCCCCAAATAAGCGTAAGCGATAAAAGAAGGGCCCAATTGGAAAAAGTATTGCGCGAAGACATAACAATGTTGAAATGGCAAATGAAGCAATTTGCAGAAAAACTTCCTTTAAAGAGTAAAAATTCTCTTAACAATTTTTCAAGGAAAAAATGACAGTAAAATAAAATATCAATGCAATTTATTCGTTATTTTCGCATCGGATATACAAATAGCGAATTTTCGCAATCAAGAAATATTCGCAAAATCAAAAAATCCAGCAAATAGAACAAAAGTTAAACAGAGTATTATTTATAACAACATAAATATCAATGCCATGAAAAATTTATCAGCAAAAGTTGTGGCACTCGTTTTTACAATGAGCGCCTTTTTGGGTCAGGTTTTAGCACAAACAACTGACAATATTTCTTATCAAGATAAGAAGTTCAACCATTCGCAAACTGTGGCCGCAAAGGCGAGTACCGATGATAATATGCTGATTATTTCGGGCAAAATTTTGGATGCTTCTACTATGCAACCCGTAGGCAAAGCCAAAATCAATACCGAAAAGTTTGGCGATGAACTTGTGCAGGCATCAATTGATAATGACGGACGCTATGCAATTGCATTACGTAAAGATGAATTGGGCGAACCCATGCGCGTTACGTTTAAAATTCCGGGCTACAAAAGATTTGTAGTAAAAAATATAGATAAGCGTCAGAACTTTGCCGATATAAATGTTTTGCTTGAACCAGAAGAAAGCAAACAAAAAAGCTCAGGCAACATTGTTTACAAAATGAGCAGCGATCCATTCAATCCATTGGTGTTGCGTTTCGAATAAGAATTTGTTTTGGTTAATGAGAGTAGGGCCGTCCAAGTGACGGCTTTATTTTTTGCCAAAACTGTATTTGCCTTACAACCCTTGTTGTCTTCTTAATGTTTTTGCCCTAAGGTCTTCACCGTCATGGCTCCACCCCGGTGGATAGAAAAGGTATTTCAATTTATCGGAAAAACTTGGCGCACGTTGCACATCTTTCCAAATGTCTTTGTATTCGTGCGAAACAATAGCCAACGGATTGTAAGAAGTAATGTTCTTCGTTAAACCATACACAGGTTTTTCTTCTTTACTTTCTTCGCTAAAAGTGCCAAACAATCTATCCCAAATAATAAGAATACCTGCATGGTTTTGGTCTAAGTACCGAACATTAGAAGCATGATGCACCCTGTGATGCGATGGTGTGTTAAAGATAAACTCAAACCACTTCGGAAACTTGCGTATCAACTCGGTGTGTGGCCAAAACTGGTAGATAAGCGAAATGCTCATCATCATCAAAATCATCAGCGGATGAAAACCCACCAATGGCAGCCAAAACCACCAGATATATTTATACAAAAGCTCTGTCCAACTTTGGCGCAAGGCTGTGGCAAGGTTCAGTGTTTGCGATGAATGATGTTGCACATGTGCCGCCCACAATATTCTAATTTCGTGACTGAGGCGATGGTGCCAATAAAAAGTAAAATCATCGGCTAAAAGAATAAGCACCCACGACCACCAGTGCCAACCTATTTCAAAAAAACGATATTGATACAACCACGAGTAGGCCGCAAATGCCAACGCCTTCATCACTACATTAATAACCAGCGAACCCAAGCCCATAGTTATGCTGCTAAGGGCTTCCTTCGATTCATAAAGGTTGCGCTGCTCTTTCCAATTTACATACAGTTCGATAAAAATGAGCAATAAAAAAAACGGAACTGCATAAGCCACAGGTTCCATTTCTATCGGCACCGCTTGAAAGTTCAATGATAGTATCATAACATCAGAAATTTACGGGAATAGCAAGCAGAAATGAAGTTAGTTTATCGAAGATAAAGCTACTGCACAATTAATTGCCTTTAAAAACAGGATTGCGTTTTTCTATAAACGCTGCCATACCTTCCTTTTGGTCGTTGCTGGCAAAAGTGAGGTAGAAGTTCTTGCGTTCAAAAAGTAGCCCATCTTCGAGCGAAGTATTAAATACTGCATTTACCGCTTCCTTTGCGAGTTTTACTGCCACCGGAGATTTGGTCGCAATTTCACCGGCAAGTTTTAGAGCTTCGTCCATCATCACCTCTGCCGGCACAACCTTGTTTACCAAGCCGTATTGCAGTGCTTCATCAGCAGTTAAAAAACGCGCACCCAACACTACTTCCATAGCAATAGCTTTGCCTACGGCACGGGTTAATCGCTGTGTGCCACCCGCGCCCGGCATGGTGCCGATGCGAATTTCGGGCTGCCCAAAACGTGCGGTATCGGTAGCAACTATCATATCGCAAATCATAGCCAACTCGCAACCGCCACCAAGGGCAAAACCACTTACTGCGGCAATAATTGGCTTTTTGGTTTTCTTAATTTGATCCCATGTGCTAAACTGGTCAATGTTCAACATATCAATTGCAGTTGCATTAGCCATCTGCTTAATATCAGCTCCGGCAGCAAACACTTTTTCGCCCCCGGTAAGAATAATAGCGCGTACATTATCATCTTCATCCAGCACTTTTAGCGTATCTCGTATTTCTATCATTAACTCGCGGTTAAGTGCATTTAATTCTTTTGGGCGATTTAATCTGACAACAGCTACAAAAGGAGCTTCCTGACTATTTACGGTAATAAATTGCATGATGATTTGTTTTGAATGAAGTTATGTTTTTTAATGAATTGTTCTTGCCTAAGCAAATAGCTTCTGCCAAATTTTTTGCACAATTGATTGTGTAGGTTCTACTGCTGTTGTTGTAAGTGAACTTGTTGCGATAGCTGGCTTTTTTTCAAAAGTTGTCTTCATTTCAAAGCCCGCTTTGTTTTTCATCTCTTTTAGTTTTTCGTGCAAAACATCGCTCGCAAAGTGCGGCAATTTGTAAGGGATAAATCCAACACTTTCGCCAAGATAAGGTCGCTTGCCAATGTCGTTCATAAAGTCTTTGAAACTGATAAGAAAATCATCATTCATTTTAAAAACTTCCAACTCATCCTTGTCGGGTACTTTGTAGTGAAAATACATTTGCGCGGCCTCGCTTTTTACGCCTGCTGTTATTGCTTTGCGAATTTTGTTGCTTTTGTTTGGTGGCGAATAATGAATTACACTTTGGTTGAGAATAACTGCTGTGCCGGCTTTTACTTCCATGGGCTCTAATTCCTTTACAACCATTTCATCATCACCGCTAAAAAAGAAAGGCAAAGTAGGAGCGCGCACCACATTCAAATTATCGAAATGACTGCCTGGCAAAATCATGATTGGACCATTTTCTATTGTTACATCACAAAGCGGAACCCAACAATTTAAAGCAATGTTTTGCTGCTCATCTACAATAGTCCAATCTTGATGGGCTGCCAGCTCGCTGTTTGCCCCTGGTACTTTATACAAAAATGCTGCGCCAAAAGGGGTATAGTTGATAAACAATTCTTGATATGCACGACTAAACACTTCTACTATTGCTTCGCTTGCTTTTTTCTTGTATACTACATCGCTGCTGTAGCTACCACTAAAAAATCCACTCTCATTAAGATTGGGATGCAGTTCATCAAACAATTTATCTAATTGCAAAACCTCTTCTTGTGAAATAAATGGCAGCACAATAAATCCTTGCTGCTCAAACAGCTTTTGGTGCTCCTCGTTTTTGAAAATTTTCTTTCCCATTTTTTATTTTACAACATTAAGGTGTGTTACAAACATAAGGAAGTAAAATATACACCTACAAAATTGCTGTTTATATCGCGCAGCAGTTGCAAGAAAAACATCGTTTCATTCGTGCGGTGTTAAGTCCGTGGCTGATAATAGGTTTTGTGGTGTTGTATTTTATTGCGCTGGTTTTCATCAGCCACATCACATCGCGTGGGGCGGGCAACAAAGCTTACTTTTTAGGAAACAATCAAAGCCCTTGGTATGCCGTAGCATTTGGCATGATTGGGGATTCGCTTAGCGGAGTAACTTACATTTCTGTACCCGGGGCAGTGGGCAATGCAAAATTCAGTTACCTACAGTTGGTATTGGGTTACGTTGTTGGATACTGGATAATCGGCTATGTTTTATTGCCAATCTACTATCGCACCAATCTCACATCAATTTACTCTTACTTAGAACAAAGATTTGGAGTGGCTGCACAGCGCACAGGCTCGTTTTTCTTCTTGCTATCGCGCCTTTTGGGTGCAGCAGGTCGGTTGTGGCTGGCGGTAAGTGTATTGCAGATCTTTGTATTCAATGCTTTGGGTATTCCATTTATAGTAAGCGTTTCTATCATTATCGCATTGATGTTGGTTTACACCTATCGTGGTGGTATAAAAACTTTGGTGTGGACAGATACTTTTCAATCACTGTTTTTATTGATGGGTGTAATACTTTCTATTGCAGCCATAGTTTCGAATCTCAACATGGGTTTTGGCGAAATGATGTTGGCGATAAAAAATTCACCCTACACTCAGGTGTTTTTTTGGGATCCACTGCCTAAAAGTTTCTTTGCGAAACAATTTCTTGCAGGTGTATTTATTGCTGTTGCAATGACAGGTTTAGACCAAAACATGATGCAGAAAAATTTAAGTTGTCGTTCATTAGGCGAGGCTCAAAAAAATGTTTACTGGTTTAGCTTAGTTATGTTTTTGGTCAATGTGCTGTTCTTATGCTTAGGGGCGATGCTATACATTTATGCCGAAGCAAAAGGCATTGCACTGCCCGCAAAAACCGATGCGCTGTTTCCAACACTCGCGTTGAACCACTTGGGCACATTTGCCGCAATGGTGTTTATTATTGGCTTAACCGCAGCTACATTCAATAGTGCCGACTCTGTACTTACCACCCTCACCACTTCTTTCTACATTGATTTTTTGTGGATGGATAAAAGCGAGGCATCGGAATTGAGCAAAACACGAACGCGCCATATTATTCATATTGGTTTTGCGGTGGTGTTGCTTTTGGTGATAATACTTTTTCAAATATTAAACGACCAAGCCGTAATAGATACTATTTTGAAACTTGCCGGCTATACCTATGGCCCACTGTTAGGCATGTTTGCATTCGGCATTTTCACCACGCGAAGTGTAAATGATAAATTGATTCCTTTGCTGTGCGTACTTTCTCCGCTACTCTCTTACTATTTGAACGAGGCTGCACCTGTACTACTTAGCGGCTATCAGGTTGGACCGGAGCTACTTATCATCAATGGTGCAATTACATTTTCAGGTCTGTTTTTAATTTCAAAAAGACGATTGAAATAACCATATAAACTCAAAAAAATATGCCAAAACATACAAGAAAAAACTGGACAGAACTAAAGGCGCAATCAAGCTGGCGCATGTTTAAAATAATGGCTGAGTTTGTGGATGGTTTTGAGAAATTAGATGAAACCGGCCCCTGCATTTCCATTTTTGGTTCGGCACGCACAAAGCCCGATAACAAGTATTATAAAGATGCCGAAAAGCTGGCTTCGAAACTTGTGGATGCCGGCTATGGAGTTATTACTGGTGGCGGCCCCGGCATTATGGAAGCGGCCAACAAAGGCGCAAAAGAAGCGGGTGGAGTTTCGGTTGGTTTACATATTGAGTTGCCCAACGAAGAAGGCTGTAATGAATTTGTAGATCCAAGTAGAATAATCACCTTTAAATACTTTTTTGCGCGTAAAGTTATGTTTATCAGATACGCGCAGGGTGTGGTGTACATGCCCGGTGGATTTGGCACTATGGACGAGCTTTTTGAAGTGATGACATTGGTACAAACACAAAAAATAGAAGCTATTCCAATGGTGTTCTATGGTAGCGAATATTGGAAAGGCTTGATTGATTGGATAAAAAACACCATGCTTGAAAAAGCAGGAAATGTTAGTGCCAAAGATTTAGATCTTTTTCATGTTACAGATGACGTGGACGAAGTTGTGCGCATTATCGAGTCGCATTATGAAAACCAAAAGTTGAGACCGAACTTTTAGGCTACTTCCATTTGTTTACCACACCTAATGTTTGGTGCGCTTCATCTACTCTTTTACTAATTTGACCGGTTAGAATGTGCCAAAACATTACAAAATCGGACCCAAGGCTGTAAAGTGGATACACAAACGTAGCCGGGCGATTTTTTTCTAATAGAAAATGACCTACCCAAGCAAAACCATAGCCAACAAATGGAATGGCAAAAAGCAACCGCCCTTCTTGAATTACAAAAGCACCCACGAAACATGCTATAACACAAAAAGTACCTACAAAATGTAACGCACGATTGATAGGGCGCGCATGTTCGGTGAGATAATATGGATAAAACTCCCAAAAAGTATTGTAAACTTTAGTTGTTGCCATGCTAAAAAACTTTGTGCTAAGGTATTTATTCCTTACAACTTCCAAATTGAATAAGTGGAATTCGCTTGCAGCCGTTCTGCGGCATTCAAACTCGGCATCACGCCATTGGGTAAAATAACATGAGTAACTCCTTCTTTCTTTAAAATATTCCACTCATCTGCCGATAAGTTTTGCAGATGTTGGTTTGCCAATCCTTGCAATTCAAAACCTTTTTCTTTCATTCTATAATTGATGCCATACACAGCTTGTAGCCTTTCGTGCCACTCTTTTACACCACATTTTTGATGTAACCCAGCTTTAAACTCAACATAAGCGCTACGTTGCCCAAAATACTTCAATGCGCTAAACTCAAATGGATGAATGAAAAGCGATTGACTATGGCTACACGACTTTGCTTTTATACAAATATCAATTTCAGCATTAGCCGATTTGTAACCGCTGCCAAACTCGTAAGCAATGTTTTTTCGTTTAAAATGGTTGCTTACAAAACCCGTTGCAGTTACAAATAAAACAGTTGATAGAGTAACAAAAACAGCCATCGGCTGCACAGAAATTTTAGGCAACAGCTTATCGAGAACTGAAAAAACCGCAAGCAGCGCAAAGAACTTTATCCAAGCAGTAAGTATGTAAAATTGAAACGATGCCACTGGCACCCAATGTGTTGTTTCGGTAACAATGGCATAGCATAAAACCAGCAACATACCAGCAAACAATATTTTAAAAATATTGCTATTAGCTTTGAAAGCAGCTACCAATGCCACCAAGCTAAGTGCTACAAAAAATAACGATTTTTTTACAGGAAAATGCGCTATCAAAAAATGATGCGCATTTCGAAAGTCAAAAATAAAATCAAAAAATTCACTGTTGCTTACGTTACAATCTGCTTGTTGTTTCTGAACTATCACAACAAAAAAATAAACACCTGCTGTGCAGCAATAAATTGCAACAAATCGAATGAGTTTCTTAGCAGCATTGCTTTGCAAAGTCAGTTTTAAATTTGCGTATGATGCGGACAAAGCAAAATCGGTAAACAGCAACACACCCAGCAACAAAAAAGTATCTAAGCCTACAAGTATTTGAAAAGGCGTAGCCACAGCCAGCAACAGCGCTGCATAATTAAGTCGTTTAGTTAGGTAAAAGAATATTGCCCACGCGCACGCAGCAATGGCAATGTTTCCACCCTGAAAAGTATTGTAATACAAATCAACCCCGCCAAGCGTAATCATATAACCTATACTTAACGACAACAACACAACAAAGGCAGCAAGCAATCTATTGCTGATGAACAAGCTTGCGATTCGCAACAATGCCGCTACCAATAAAAACAAAAACAACACATGAAAAACAAGCGTGGCAGTTTCTAAACAACCTGCAAAAGGCAGCATAAAATACACAAATGCACTACGTTCGTTAGGCTCATACGCTGTAAGGCTTTGCAAAAAAGCATCTTGTTGATAGAGTAGCTTGTTTTGCAAAAACAAAACATAAGGCATAGTTTCTACCTGATCGTTGTGCCCAAACTGATAACCCAGCCACAGCACCGCAAATGCAGTAATCAGCAAGGTGGTGAGCAAAAAATTGATGCGATTTATCACCCGCCAAATCTAAGAAAGCCTGCGATGTTGGTTTTCTGAATCTTTTAAACTTGGTTTGCTACAAAATGAATCAACGCATTTCCATTGTGGTGCCGGCTTACAACGAAGCCGAAAATTTGCCTGTTTTAGCGGCAGAAATTTCTAAAGTATTAGGTGCTTTTGATTATGAAATAATTGTGGTGAACGATGGCAGCAAAGACAATTCACTATCTGTATTGAAGCAGCTAAACCAAGCCGATAATCGCATTCAGTATGTTTCGCTTTCGCGCAATTTTGGGCATCAAAAAGCGCTGCGCTGTGGCTTGAGTTTTGCAACGGGCGATGCTATAATTTCAATGGATGCAGATTTGCAACATCCGCCTGCTATGCTACCTAAGTTAATTGAAGCATGGAAAAGCGGATGCGATGTGGTGGTTACACAAAAAGTACTGAATAACAATCTCTCGCTGCCAAAGCGTTTTTCTACATTTCTTTTTTACAAAGCCATAAATCTGATTTCGGATGTAAACATCGAACATGGCGCGGCAGACTTCAGATTGCTGGATAAAAAAGTTTTGGATGTAATAAACAAAACACCTGAATCTGATTTGTTTTTGCGCGGTTATGTAGAGTGGGTTGGTTTTAAAAAATCAGTTGTTGCTTACATCCCTGCCGAGAGGTTTTCCGGCACAGCACAATATTCCTGGAGCAAACTTTTTGCTTTAGCATTAAATGGTATTACGTCTTTCTCCATAAAACCTTTGCGCGTTTCTGCAGTTATTGGCGCATTCATTTCGTTCCTTGCATTTTGCTATGCCATATATGCTATTTATATTTTCTTTTTTACCGACAAGGCTGTAACCGGTTGGGCATCGCTATTGGTAAGCATGTTGTTCTTAGGCGGCTTGCAATTATTGATGATTGGCATTTTGGGCGAATATATCGGCAAGATTTTCATCCAATCAAAGGGTCGCCCCGATTATGTAGTAGGGGAAAAAAGTTTGTAAAAATCGGTTAGGATTTTCGCTTCATTTTTATTGCATTAAAATACTTCATCCATGTTTCGTAGCTTTTAAGATAAGCAAATTGAAAACCCTGCCATCCTTCAAGAAATCCCAGTTTAATAAAGTAAGAAACTATAAACTTCAATGGCGAACTGATCAACAATTTTAGCATCAAATATCCCATTGATTTTTGCGCGAGTGCGGCTGCACTCATTAGTGTGTAGTTGGCAAGTTTATCAATATGTTCTTGCCTGCTTTCAAAAGCAATGTGCCTGATTGATCCTTTTAGGTGCACAATATTAGAGTCGAAGGACAATTCAATTTGTTCGTGTACTTTTGCTGTATTCCAATTGCCTTTTCTTCTATCGAAAATTCGCAAACGTTTTGTGGAGTTTATTCCACCAAAACGCATCCATTTACCACAATAGAAATTTACAATGTTTATAGTGTAAGCATCGGCAGTTACATTGCTTTTTACTTGGTTTAACTCCACAGTAAGTATATCATCAATTGCTTCGTCTGCATCAATGGAAAGAATCAAATCAAATGCGGCATTCTCAACAGCATAACGCTTTTGGGCTCCGTATCCTGCAAAGTCTTTATAGATAATTTTTGCACCAAGTTGTTTGCAAATTTCCGGTGTATCATCAGTAGTGTTGTTGTTTATTACAACCAAAATTTCATCGGCAACTGGCGATAAAGATTGAAGACATCTTTCTATATGCCTTGCTTCGTTATATGCAATAATTACTGCCGAAAGTTTATTCATGCTTTTTCTTCAAATCAATTTGCATTAACAACAAAATCCATATCGAAAAGAAACCTGTTCCCATCTGCTCTTCAAGTGTTGCCTCCCAGATAAATGAGGAAAAAATGATTGCAAAAGAGCAATGCCATAGCCAAACAGTTGTGCCGAAATACTTTACAAATGGAAAAAAAACAGCCACCGAAAAAACAAAAACTCCTACACACCCCGTAGCAACCAACCACCATAAAAACTGGTTGTGTGGCAGTTTATGCTGCTGCAATTCCAACTCGGGGAAATTGCTTGTATAATAAGCACTCATTGCATATTGCAAATCGCCATAACCCACTCCCATCC
>CAZYXR010000022.1:30857-41511 GCA_964650845.1 uncultured Chitinophagaceae bacterium | reverse complement strand
TTCCCTCCCAAACCACAACTAAAGTTTGTAACCCTTTGCAGGTCAATGATTTGCAAAGGGTTTTTCTTTTTATTGAATAAATTTTGATGTGCCTAAATTCCAGTTAGCCTCACTCTTTGCCCTTAACCTCTTTAATGAGTGTTTGAATTTCATCTTTGGTAAGGGAGGCAATTTCTGATTTATCGTAAATGGTGAGCAGGGTAACGGTGTTGTTTTCAACTATGCCTATAATTTCGGTTTCTACATGGGAAATCACCCTTGCGCCTCCGCTCTTTCCTTTGCCTTTGCTCTTTATGGCTAATCTGATTTTATAGGTGTTGTTGCCTAATGGTGTTCCGGTTTTGTGGTTGGTAAGAATGATGTTTTTTAATTCAACAAGTTCAGCCTTTAGCTAAGGGTATCTTTTCAATATCCGTTTGAAATCCTTCTGAAACTTTTCACCAAGAATGAGTGTTACATTAAATTTCATTCAAAAATTCATCTATGGTTTTCATTTTCTTTCCGGTGCGTTTTGCCTCTTGAATTTCGAGTAAACCATGTTTGATACTATCTAAAACCCTCTGTTTTGCCGCCTCTTTCTTGCTCAGTTTCTTTTTCGCTTTCGGCTCTGAAATCTTTTCGGCAATGTAGAGCTGTTCATCTTTTGGCAAGGTTTGAATGTATTCTATCAATTTTTGAGTTTGTCCTTCCCTGAACATATAATTTTGATTAAATGCAGTAAAAATAAGTAAACTAAATCACTTTCAGTTTAGCATTTTTATCTAAGTTTTACTACAGTTATAAGTTACTTTTTCTACAGAATCGCATAACCACTCTTGTAGCCCCGATTTTTTATCTAACATGAAGTTAGTTTTACCTTTGAGTAAAAGTGTTTTTTAGGCATAACGATTTATTTATTTTCAATTTCCACATAAACTCCTATATTCGCGTCCCGCTTTTCAAAAAAGGAGCGTTTTTTCCAAATACTTGAATTGAATTTAAGCACATGGCAGTAAAATTAAGATTACAAAGACACGGTCGCGGAAAGCGCCCTTTTTACCACATAGTGGCAACAGACAGCCGCGCTCGTAGAGACGGTCGTTATATCGAAAGAGTTGGCGATTACAATCCGCTTACCAAACCTGCAACAATAAATGTTGATGTAGATAAAGCGGTAGATTGGCTTCAAAAAGGTGCAGAAGCAACCGACACTGTAAAAGCGATTTTGAAGTATAAAGGTGTGTTGGTTAAAAAGCATTTATTGCGCGGTGTAGCCAAAGGTGCTTTTACTTTAGAAGTAGCTGAAGAAAAATTCCAAAAATGGTTAGAAGAGCACAAAAATGCGGTGCTTGATCATCAAAAGAAACACCATAAAGACAAAGCTGAAATCAATGCTAAATTGTTGGCTGAAGAAACTAAAAAACGCGAAGCTCGCGAACAAAAACGCGCAGCAGCTTTAGCAGCGGCACAAGCTACTGCTGAAACTTCAGGAGCTACCGAAGATGCCGTTGCAGAAGCTACTACGGCTGATGCTACTGAAGCTGCTGCTGAAACAGATGCAACAGAAACACCTGCTGAATAAGCAATCATTTTAACTGTGGCATGATGCAACAGGATTTTATTACAATAGGAATTTTAGGAAAGCCTCACGGAACAAGTGGGGCTTTTCACTTTAAGTTAACTTCGGTTCTTTTAGAAGATACTGATTTGCCCGATGTGCTGCACATCAAACTAAGCGAAGGAATTTTGCCATATTTTGTTAGCGATTGGAGTTTGAAAAACAGCTATCAAGGAACCATTTCTTTTGAGGATATTGAGTCGCGCGAGGACGGAGCCGCATTGGTAAATGCAGAGCTGATGATTAAGTCGAGTGATTTTGCCGATTTTTTTGAAGCAGAAGAAGAAAATTATCTGCTTGGATTCAATGTGGTTGACGTAAACATCGGAGCAATTGGTAAAATTGTAGAGGTAACTGATAACACAATTCAAGATGTTGCAGTAGTGCAATATGGCGAGTATCAAGTTATGTTTCCATTGGTAGATAACTTTATAGTAGATGAAAACAAAGTTGCAAAAACGCTTACAGTAAAGCTTCCCGAAGGATTGATTGAAGCCTACACAGAAAACGCTCAAGACGAACGCGATGAGGATTGATATTATTACGGTATTGCCCGAATTACTTGAAAGTCCATTTGCCCACAGCATAATGAAGCGCGCCCGCGATAAGGGTTTGCTCGAAGTTAATCTTGTTCAACTGAGAGATTTTGCAACCGATAAGCATAAAAGTGTTGATGATTACCAATATGGCGGTGGCGCAGGAATGGTAATGATGTGTGAGCCGCTTTCGCAATGTATTGAACACCTGCAAGCACAGCGCCAATATGATGATGTAATCTATATGACACCCGATGGCGAAACGCTGAATCAGAAAATGCTAAACTCGTTTTCGCTCAAAAAGAACTTGCTTATTATTTGTGGGCATTACAAAGGTATTGATGAGCGCATACGCGAACTTTATGTTACCAAGGAAATTTCTGTTGGCGATTTTGTACTTTCAGGAGGCGAGTTAGCAGCTGCAATTTTTACTGATGCTATTGGCAGATTACTGCCTGGTGTTTTGAATGATGAGACATCGGCACTTACCGATTCTTTTCAAGATAATCTATTGTCGCCACCTGTTTACACTCGCCCCGAAGTGTTTAAAAACTTGAGAGTACCTGAAATATTGCTTTCGGGACACGACCGAAAAATACAAGAGTGGCGATATGAGCAAGCAGTGGAAAGAACCCAACTACGCAGACCCGATTTGTTAGAAGAGTAACATAAAACTGCCTAAAATATAAAGACCGCATTCAATCACTTGAATGCGGTCTTTATATTTTAATACTCGTGGCTTAGTTTACACCAAGAGCTTTCAATGTTTCTAAATTTAAGTTACCTACCGGTAAACCTTTGTCTTGTTGGAACTTTATCAAGGCTTCTTTTGTTTTTGCTCCAAACATATTGTCAAAAGGACCTGGGTCGTAACCTTCGGCTTTTAATGCTTTTTGAATTGCTAAAATTCTTTGTTCGTTCAATTTATCGGCACACAACACTTCTTTCCATTCTTGGTAGCCACCTTTTGCCACTAAGCTTTTTTTCATTACCGATTTGTAAGTAGCCGGAATTTCAATTTTTTCATTTTTAGCTGGAACATCAACTACCTTGCGGGTAGTAACTTTCACCTCGGCAGGTATTTCTTCTTCGCGAGTTGAAGCCGGAGTTACAAGCACTTTTTTAGTTACTTTCTTATAAACCGCTGGTACTTCAACTAAACATAAAACTTGACAATCGGCAGGGTTTGCGCTTAAACAAGAAGCATCTGCTTTGCCCTTTTGCCACTTTGTAGTTGCAGGAGTTACTAATACATCTTCAGTAGCTGTTTCAAACACAGCAGCAACAGCTATCTTTTTAGTGAAGGCTTTTTTTACAACTACTGTATCGGTTACTGTTTTGTAAGTAGCCGGTGTTACTTCCATTTTGAATGAAGCAGGTTTGTCTAAAACTTGCTCTTCTTTAAATTCATATTGGTCGGGAATTAAACAACGCGCATAACATTTACCTGGTTCTGCATTTGGTGGCACATCGCCAACTAGGCTTGATGGAACAGCCGGAGCTGATGGAGTTGCAGGTGCAGCCGGAGTGGCGGTTACTACTGGTTTAGCAGTAGGCGTAGCAGGTGGTGCTATTTTTTCTTTTTCTTCTTTTGTAGGTGCAATAGCCTTTGGCGGTTGATTGCTTTTACCTTCTTCAAAAATTTCAATATTGGGATTCTCCTTTTTGTAGCGTTCCAAATTCTCGTTTCCTGTGTTGATGAAAATCTGTGCATCCATTGCAGTAGCTGCAAAAATCAAAGCAACAAACGTGAAAAGTTGTTTCATAAGATTAGTCTTTAGTTTTTTACTGATGCAAAAATTATCCTTTATTTTAATTAGACAAACAAATTTTCGCACCTACCAACATTTATATGTGCAAGCCGTCTTGTTTTGTATCATTGCCAGCTTAAATAAAACAAGTTTATGGCAGAAAATAATCTATCGGATGCAATCGATGAAATTTGGAACAATAGAGCGTTGCTAAAAGAGAAAAGCAATCAAGAAAAAATAGAGAGTGTAATTGCACAATTAGATGCGGGTACGTTGCGTGTGGCAGAGCCAACTGCAAGTGGTTGGCAGGTAAATGAATGGGTGAAAAAAGCGGTGATATTATATTTTCCAATTCGTGAGATGGAAGTAATTGAAGTTGGTCCATTTGAATTTCATGACAAAATGAAACTGAAACGCGATTACAAATCATTGGGAGTGCGAGTGGTGCCTCATGCCGTTGCGCGCTATGGTGCGTTTATTCAAAGTGGTGTTATTTTGATGCCTTCTTACACAAATATTGGCGCTTATATTGACGAAGGTACAATGGTAGATACTTGGGCTACAGTGGGCAGTTGTGCGCAAATTGGCAAGCATGTGCACTTGAGTGGGGGAGTGGGTATTGGTGGAGTATTAGAGCCTGTGCAGGCCGCACCGGTTATTATTGAAGATAACTGTTTTGTGGGTTCAAGATGTATTGTAGTGGAAGGTGTGCGGGTTGGTAAAGAAGCTGTGTTGGGCGCAAATGTTGTGCTTACCGGAAGTACCAAAATTATTGATGTTTCGGGAGGCGAACCAGTTGAATATAAAAATTACGTTCCCGAACGCAGTGTAGTTATTCCAGGCAGCTACACCAAAAAGTTTCCTGCCGGTGAATATCAAGTGCCTTGTGCTTTGATTATTGGAAAACGGAAAGAAAGCACCGACAAAAAAACTTCGTTGAACGATGCTTTGCGGGAGCATAATGTAGCGGTGTAGCTTGTTTTTAATCGTTTTTTTGTAAGCTGCTGCCGCAGTATTGCTCTGTTGTTTCAATCATTTATTCGATTTGGAAACATTCGCTTGGGCATCGCGTAATACAAAACATGAAGCCGTTTGTTTCTGATAATTATTTAAAAATGCTTGTTGCGCTTGTGGTAGTTAGCTGGTCGTTGTTGGCTATTGTACCTTTGGTGGCTGGTTGAAAATATATTATCGAAAAAGTGAAACTATTCATTCTCTAATCAGTAAAAGAAACTCAAAAAACTATTCATAGGCAATCAAAATTTTAGAATATTACCGGACAAGAGTTTTTGAGAGTTTCTCTTGTTCCGGTGTATTTTTTTGCGTTAGCAGCATTGCCAATTATGTTCTGTGCCTACTGCACTACCACGTCAAAAATCAAATCAAGATCTGTTTCTCCGTTAATAATGTTTCCTGTTTTAGGTTCGTTACCTAAATGCTTTAATACAATTTGAAGTGTTCCGGTGCTTGCTGTTGCTGTTGTGAAAGTTGATGACAATCCAAGATTGTTTCCGTTTCCATCTTTATCTAAATTTGAAATTGCAATCAAGCCCGAGGGGGAGGCGATGAAAAAGAATTGATGCTCTTCTTTTAATGAGGCAATTTCGGTGGTGATGTTTGCTGCTGGCGATTTTGTTTCGTCTAAAAGTTCCAAAGTAGCAGCGTATTCTGTGCCTACGCTTAATTTTACAGTATCTTTTGTGGTTGTTGCATTTAGTGTTTTGTAAGTAAAAACGCTTTGCGAACCACCACCTGTTGGGGTTAATTTTAACTGTAGTGTGGTGATAGTTTCTTGCCCGTCATGATTGTGTTCATCGGGTTTGCAAGAATATAGTGTGGTTGAAAGTGTAACAATTGTAAGTAATGCTGTAATAAATGATTGTTTGATTTTCATAAAAGGATTTTAATTGATGTAAAAATTAGTTTTGTTTTAATTGAAAATGAAAGGGTACACGAATGCGCAAAGAGATGTTTACACCTTGTGCATCGCTGAAATAGCGGAAGCGATTCAAGTACTCGCGATAGGATTGGTTTAGTAAATTTGTTGCTGCAAGATGAATGCTAATGGGCTGCGGCATTTTTGTAGCTACATCAAAACCAACTGCGGCATTTAGTAACCAGTATGCCGGTGGGGCAGGAGCAAAATCCTGATTGGCAGGTGTAAGTGTTTGGCGCAATACATTTACTACCGATGCGCCAATATATAAACCGGCAATTTTTTTGAAACTGTTTATTGTGTATCGAACTCCATTTTCAAATCGTTGCGGAGGCATCAATATCAGCCAGTCTTTTTCGCTGCGATTCCAGGCGCGCAACAACGATGTTTTGCTCGAAATTTTAAAACCCTTGAATGGTTTAATTTCAAACTCAATATCAGCTCCGGTAAGCGACACATTTGCTTGTGTGTATTCAAAAACAGGAAATGAACCACGTATAGTTTCAATGTTTTGCAAAGTTGGTTTTACATAAATAAACTGCTGTATAAAGTTTTGATAAAAACCAATGTGCACATCAAGCCATCTCCATTGAGCATCAAACGATGAAGCAATGTTTAGCGACACCTCGGGCGAAAGTTTGCGATTGCCAACATCATAAGAAGCCGCGCCATGATGCACCCCATTGGCAAAAAGCTCTACCATATTTGGTGCTCGCCAAGCCGAACCTAAATTCACATTCCATTTTATTTTTTCTGTAAAATGATATTCGGCACCAATGCTGCCCGAGGGCACAGCATACGAAAACGTTGGCTTGTCGTTTTGCGTGTATGCTTGTTGCCAACGATAGTCGAAGCGAATGCCCGCTTCAATTTCCAATTGTTTGAATTGCCATCGTTCTATCCAAAAAATACCACCGTTGAAATTCCAAAAAGAAGGTATGATGCTGCTGTATTTTTGGTTGTTGGTTTGTGTCATAAAACTTATACCAACCATTCCTGCAAAGCGTTTTATTCGGTTGTGTTCCCAAAGCAAATCGGTGGTAATGGTTTGTATGCCAAACTCAGCTCCGGGTTTTTGCGCCAATGTTGAGGGGTTGTTGTAAGCGCGATGTTTGTCGTACTCTTTTCGCAAATTGTATTGATATGCAAATACCAGTTTCAATTCTCCCAAATCGCCTGTTTTAATGCGTGATGCTGCTTTTACAAGATTGTGCTCAATTGCTTGTTTTGGTGGCGCAATGCTGTATGAAAAATCGGCACTGTCGCTTGGTGAGCCTCTCATTATTGCATTTTGCAGGTCGGTTACATTGCCAAAGTGTGCCGATGATAAAATACCAATGCTTGTTTGAAAACGCGAATAGAAAACTTCCACACCATAGCGTTCTTTGTTCCATGCTACGGTGGCAGAAAAATTACCTTCTTCTACTCCGGTGTTTTTTAGCCAGTAATTTGTGGCTCGTGCATTTCCACCCCTGCGATAAGTGCCCTGAACGCGCCAAGAAAGTGGCGAAACTTTTGCATGATTACCTTGTAGCAACACACTTGCGTTATGTTCTACATTGTTGCTGTGCAGTACATAATTCGCTTCGCCCGAAATGCTTTTGTCGTCCGGCAGTGAGTTTGGTTCCATAAGTATAACTCCGCCAATTGCATCGCTGCCATATTGTATTGAGTTTGCACCTTTTATTACAGTTATTTTTTGTGCCAAAAATGGATCTACTTCGGGTGCATGTTCGTTGCCCCACTGTTGTGCTTCTTGGCGTACTCCGTTGTTCATTATCACAATGCGGCTGCCTTGTAAACCATGAACAATAGGCTTTGAGATATTTGTGCCGGTAGAAAGCGCATTTACACCCGATAAATGTTTAAGAGTTTCGCCCAGCGATAAGCCGCGCAATTGCTCTAACTTTTTTCCTTGCAGTTTTTCTATGTCAAGCGTTACCTGATTATCTTTTTTATGTTGTTCAATTACAACCTCCTCTAATTCTGCTTCGGTGTGGTGCATTTCAAGTACTACCGATGTGTCTTTACTCAATTCAACTTCATAGTATTCGGGCTCACAACCAACGTGAGAAATGTGAAGCGTGTATTTCCCAGCGCAAAGGTTCTTAACAGAGAATTTTCCAAACTCATCAGCCAATATCTCTGCTTTGGTTTCAAGAATATGAACTAAAGCATGATCTAACGACTTGCCGGAGTGAACATCCGTAATTTTGCCTTTTAGCAGCAAGCGGCATGAGTTTGTTTGTGCTGATAAGCTCATGCACATGCACGTACACAATAAGATTATTGATAGAATTTGCTTCACTTAGCGAATGATGATTTGAGAATACAAGGAGCAGGGTGTTTTCAAAACTTCTTGTAACATGATTTGTTAGCCCCAAAATATTCAGCATTATCTGCTTGGAAATTTTAGCATGATACTTTCAATCTTGTAGATGTAATTGAAACAACCCCATAAAAAAGATGTATTAACAAATCGGTGGGCCGCGTAAAGAATATCCTTGAAGGATAGAGGGGGTAAATGACGAAGTGTATGATGACACTTTGGAAGATGAATAGTCTGGCACAAATTGATACACCAACCCCAAAGCTGAATCGGTAGCAACCGAAATATCAATTTTACAGAAAGAGCAAGCTTCGTGCTCGTGCGATTCGTGTAAGTGATTGTTGCAGCTATCGTGGTGCTCGTCAATATGATGAAGAAAAAGAAAGTGTATCTCTTTTACCGTTGTGGTGTAGCAAAACACCGGCAACAACAGCAATACAAGAAATTTTGAAAAACTTTTTTTCACCGCTGGCGAATGTAAGTGTTCGTGTTTACATAATTGCAGCTCAGTAGTTTTGAATCAAACATTTAAGATAAATTTATGAAAGTGGAATGCTGAAACGATGTGTAGTATTGGTTAGTAATACAATCGCACATCGCCATTTATAGATTGAATTTCTGGTTTAAGATGGTATGCCGAAAAAATATTTTCGGATGTAAGAACAGTTTGTTTATCGCCATCGGCAAGCACTTTGCCATTGTTTATTAATACCAGCTTATCGGCATATTTGCCTGCTATATTCAAATCGTGTACTACTCCAATTACTACAATATTTTTTTGTTGTGTTAAAGCAAGTAGCTTGTTCATAAAGTCAATTTGATAGAATATATCAAGAAAGGCAAGCGGCTCATCGAGAAACAGGTAAGACAGCACTTTGCTGTTTTGTTGCCATATTTGAGCCGCAACCCGAGCAAAGTGTACACGTTGTTTTTCGCCACCACTTAGAGTTAAAAAGTTTCTTTCTGCAAAATCAGTAACATCAAAAAAACGCATTACCTCATCACAAATTTGAGCATCAGCCAAAGAGGGATTTGATTTAAAGTGAGGGTATCTTCCCATCATCACAATTTCTTTTACTGTAAGTGGGAATGCGAGATCTGTGTTTTGTGAAAGTACTGCCCGAAACTTTGCAAGTGCTGCTACCGACATTTCATTTATGCCATAAAAAATTGAGCCTGTGCTTGGCTTTAGCATTCCACTCAACACCTTTATTAGTGTTGATTTTCCTGCTCCATTTGGACCAATTATCAGATTTATCTTCCCTGGTTCAAATGTGAGTGAAAGGTTGTCGAGTAATTGTTTTTTACCTGCCGAATAGCTAATGTTTTGTGCTGTAAGCATATTAAAAAAGATAGTTTTTCTTTCTGAGTAAAAAAATGAATACAGGTACCCCAACTACCGATGTAACAATACCAATAGGCAACTCGGCTGGGCGAACAATCATTCGAGCAATCAAGTCGGCCAGGCACAAAAAAATTGCACCGGCAAAGGCGCTATTGCGAATTAGCAAGTGGTTATCCGAACCATTTATCATGCGCAACAAATGAGGAACTATTAAACCAACAAAACTGATTACACCAACAAATGCTGTTGCAATGGCAATCATCACAATTTCTACTGTTAGTATCTGCCATTTCAATTGGTTGATGCTTATTCATAGAAAAATAGCTTCGTCTTCTCCCATCATTAAAATATTTAGTTGCTTGGCAAAGCGAAGCGAAAGCACAAGGCACAACGAAGTGGAAATGCCTACTATAATTACCGAATGCCAATTAGCTCCAGAAAGCGTTCCCATTCCCCAAAATGTGATGGATCGCGCTTGTGGATCGCGAGCTATGTATGAAAGAAAACCAACACCACTCATAAACAAGGCATTGATGGCGATTCCGGTAAGTAACAGTGTAACAATATTGCTTCTGCCTACTGTTTTTGATTGCGATAAAACAAAAACTAATACCGTAGAAATGATTGCCCCGGCACAAGCTGCAATGGGTAAAGTCCATTCGCCTGTATTAAACTTAAACATTGCTCCTAATACAAAATATAACGCTGCGCCCATTGCTGCTCCACTGGAAGTGCCAATCAATCCGGGTTCTACAATTGGATTTCGAAACAATCCTTGAATCAATACTCCACCTACCGCCAAGCTTGCACCAACAAACACACACAGCAGTGCACGAGGTAACCGTATGTCGAGAAAAATCCGCTCGTTCAGCAATAGCATACTGTTGTTTGAGAAAAATTTTTCTAATGCAGAAATCATTTCAATGGTGCTGATATTCACCGCGCCATATCTTGCTGAAACCAATATTGTAACAAGCAATGCGATTGCAAGAAATATAGTTGTTAGTTGATTGACTTTGTACATATTCAGTTATTGATGAATGAGTTTTTGCAGCATCAAAACATTTTCACCAGTACGTGGTCCCAGATAAACTAAGTCGTGCTCTTCTACTCGAAAAATTTTGTTGTTTTTTGCTGCTTTAGTTCCGGCAACACCGGGC
>CAZYXR010000022.1:0-30847 GCA_964650845.1 uncultured Chitinophagaceae bacterium | reverse complement strand
TGAAGCAGCTACTACTTCTGCCGAAAGTTGCCGCATTCCTTTTGCATCCTCAACTGCCATTTTTCCCCCTGCCCAGTGAATCATTTTTGCTGCTGTGCTTTTTTGCGTCATTACCAAAAACACATTGGAGGCTTGCCCGAAGTGAATGGCTAAAACTTTTATTTCCTCTTTGTATTGTTCAGATTTTTCTATTGCTACCGACATATCATTTTCTAATTTTTTGCATAAGAGTTCCGCTTGATTGTTTTTGTTGAAGTAATTTCCCATTTCGCGAATTAGTAGCATTGTGCTATCTATGTTGCCCCCTTTGTTTTGAAACACTTTCATTGGAATGTTCAAGTGTTCCAACTGCTTTACAACATGTTCGGGGCCAATGTTGTTGTCGTGAATAATCAATGTGGGTTTTGCTGCCAAAATACCTTCCACACCTAATGCTCTGTGATAGCCAACTGTTGGAAGTTTTTTTGCTGATGGCGGATATGTACTTGATATATCAATCGCAACTATGTTTTTTTCTGCGCCAAGTGCAAAAATGATTTCGGTGTATTGTTTTGCAATACACACAATACGCTCGGTTCGGTTTTGTGCATCGCTCTTGTTGCCTAATCTTCCGCAAGCAGCAAGGCAAAACACTATAGTAACCATACTAAAATACTGTTTCATGTTTGGATAATTAATAAGAATACCGAAGCGATAAACCACCGCTTCGGTATTGAAATGATTAAAAGATATATTTCAAGTTTACACCTCCAAAAAAGTTTGCTTTGTTAGGTGCAGGGATGTACGCATCGGGCAATTGATTTACGAACACCATTGCGTAATTTTGGTTTTGAGTAATGTTGTTTACCCCAAAGAATGCATCGAGCCCAATGTGCTTGATAAACACTTGCGAGTAACCAACTTTGGCATTAAGAAGATGATAAAGTTTGGTGCTATTTACATTATCTGATGTGTAATACATCTTATCTCTGAATGAGTATGTCATATTGAAGTACAACCCGGGTTTTGTTGTAAAGTCGAAGCCGGCATTGAATGTGATTGGTGGCACACCAGCAACTACATTGCCTGTGTAATCTACAACTACTGTAGATTTTTTATCGCTACTTAACTGTTGATACTTATAGTTTCCGTAGCGGAAATACGAGTAAGCAAAATTTATAAATGGCGAAATAGCCGTCACAAAATTATTGGACTTATACGCCACTCCACGCAATGCCAACTCCACGCCTAAGTGATTTTGTTTTCCGGCATTAGCCATATACACATACGATGTTGCAGTATTAGTAGAGTCGGGCACAGCAATTGTTGTCATCTTGTTGCTGTATTGAGTGTAGAATATTGCAAACTGATAATTTAAGTGCTCGCTTAACACAGATCCTTTTGATCCAAGTTCATATTGTGTTCCAAGTTCAGGTTTTAAACCCGTTAAAATTTCTCCGGTAAGCGGAATAAAAAAGTAAGAACTTACTGGAGCTTTGTAGCCTCTGCTGAAAGAAGCATAAACAGACACTTGTTTCGCAATCACCTTGTTGATAGCAACATGGGGCGAAAGCATATTCATAAACTTGTTTTTGTATTGCGATGGCTTGTGTGTTCCATTTGGATTGCTTGGATTGTTGTTGGTTGCAACATAGTATAGGTCGTTGAGTTCTATACCCAAGCCACTCCAACCCAAACCGGCAGTAAGCGAAAAGTCGAATGGCATTGAAATTGTCCATTCGGTAAAGGCCGATGCTGTTTTGGAAACAGTGGTTTGATTGCTGCGCAATGCACCAGGAATGTTATAGCCAGATAGGTTAAAACTATCTGCTACCATAGGGTAGCCAAGTGTTTTGGCATTTTGCATTTGCAGTTCCACACCGGTAATGCCCGAAAGTGAGAACCCTTTTCCTAACGGAAAGCGCGTGTCAATGGTGCTGCGCATGCCATAGTTAATGGACGATTTATCTGTCCAGCCGCCTGCCGAACTAACATTGCTTATTAAGCCCGTTCCAAAAACTGAAGTTGTGTTCGATACAAATTCATGAAACTTATAGGTGTGTGATACACCAGCGCGAAAACTTACAACATTTGAGTGCGCGTTGTTTTTTACATACCTTATGTTACCGTCATAGTTCAAAGTATCCCACGCTTCTTTGGTTATTTCTCCATTGCGCTCATCTTTGCTGTTGCTGAATCCAAAATATGCTCCTATTGTTTGTTTCTTATTTGGTTTAAACTCGCCAAAAAGGTTCACGAAATCTTTGTTTGATTTAGTGTGTGGCATGAAACCTTTGTAAAGTTGTTTGCCATAATTTGCCATAAATGACGAACGCTCTTTACCAATTGCAAGATGCGTGGTATAACGTTGCAAACCGTAGCTGCCAATCATCACATCTTGGCCAATAGAAATCTTACCCGGTTCAGCACTTTTTGTTTTTAAATTCACTACACCTGCTATGGCTTGACCATACAGTGTTCCCGAAGGGCCTTTTACAACTTCAACATTTCCAATAGAACCAAAGTCAATGTCATCCATTGTTGTGATACCTTCAGCATCGGTAATAGGAATTCCATTCAGGTACACCTTGTAGCCTTGTCCATCAAAATTGCTACTGATTCCGTTGGTGCCACGAGCGCCATTGCCATAACCTCGAATATTAAATTGCTGACCCGCAGAAAACGTTCTGCGTTCCATATAAACCCCGGGAATATTGGTATTTATTGCATCATCCATCAATATGCCCGCCCCTCTGCTTATTTCAGTAGCACCAAGTTTAGCTATTGATACGGGTTGATACAGCATTACTTTACTTGGAGTGGAGGTTGCGGTTATTTCCACTGTATTTAAATTGTTGGCAGATGCAACAAGCATTACATTAACTACGCTGCCGCATGGCACTTTTTTGCTAAAAGTGTGATAGCCAATAAACGACACTGTTATTTGCAACGAGTCGCCACTACAGTCTATTGAAAACTCTCCTTTATTATTTGTTAGCGTTCCCTTGCCTTCCGAAACTTGAATGGTTGCATTGGATAATGCAACATTGTTTTCTTCGTCTTGTACTATCCCTTTTATTTGGTTCGATTGCGCCATTGATACGTACGCCAATATCAAACCCATTATTACAATGAATATCTTTTTCATTAAAATTAAAATTTATTGATTAAAACCGATCGTTTAACACACGACCATACCGTTCAGCACACCTCGTTGCAGCACAAAACAACCGCCCCAGTGGCAGCATTTGGCTACAAGAAATTAAGTGCATAACTGAGGTTTGAAAACCTTCAAACCGAAAAATGAATCAACTGTGGTGGTGGCGATTCTATTATTAGTGGTGGTGAGCTGTAAAAACGGCAATACCGCCTATTCAGTTTTGAAAACTGTTGTTCATTAAAAACAGACTCGTCTTTTGCTTTTAAATAAACGGTTGTAAAAAACTTGAATAGCTTTTTAGCAGCCCGTTTTGCCGGAGCATTGCTATCGGCACTTCGTTTAAAAATTTCTGCTAATCCGGCAAACAATCTGGCTTCCTGTTTATCGTTGATGCAAAACAAAAAAACAGAATCGTTTTTTTGTTCCTTGCGAACCACGTCAAACATTTCATGCTCCAGTTGAAACTCGTCATCAAGTCTAACCCAATTCAATTGGCGATAATCACTTTTCGATAAATTGAAACAGCGCAGTTCATTGTCAGCAACTCTTCTTCTCAACTGTCGTTTTATTTCACGTCTTACCTGCTGCTGTTGGAGTTTGAAAATAACCCCAACGCCAATAGCATTAAGTAGAAAAATAAAAAGGAGCAGAATGCTCGTTATCTGTTTCAATCAGGCAAATGTATTCAAAATATCAAGGGTGTATTATCTGTCGTTTTATTTGCGCAAATCAATAGTGTATAGAACAAGAAGGGGAGGAGTAGCGCAAGTAGTTCAACCCCAAAGGCAACTGAGTGTGGCAGTTTCATCTGCTTTTATGCAAAACTGACGGTGTTGTTGGTTTTGTCGTCATTTTTTACCCGAGTTTGATATCATCTATAAAGAAATAGGGCATATTTCTGTATATTCGCAACGCAAAAAAAATAAATATGTCAACTACAACAGAAACCAGCCAAAAGTACAAAGTGAAAGATATTTCATTGGCAGCTTGGGGCCGAAAAGAGATTAAATTGGCGGAAGCCGAAATGCCAGGATTGATGTCGCTGCGCAAAGAGTTTGGAGCTTCGCAACCATTAAAAGGCACGCGCATTGCAGGATGTTTACACATGACGATTCAAACTGCGGTACTTATTGAAACGCTTACAGCACTGGGTGCCGATGTTACATGGAGTTCATGCAATATATTTTCAACACAAGACCATGCAGCCGCAGCAATTGCAGCCGCTGGCATTCCAGTGTATGCTTGGAAAGGAATGAACGAGCAAGAATTTGACTGGTGTATTGAACAAACATTGTTTGCATTTAAAGATGGTCAGCCATTGAATATGATTTTGGATGATGGTGGCGACTTAACCAACATGGTACTTGATCGTTACCCTGAGTTAGTAGCAAACATTAAAGGTTTGAGCGAGGAAACAACCACAGGCGTTCACCGCTTGCACGAGCGTGTAAAAAATGGCACGCTTTTGTTGCCGGCAATCAATGTAAACGATTCGGTAACTAAATCGAAATTTGATAATAAATATGGTTGTAAAGAATCGTTGGTTGATGCTATTCGCAGAGCAACAGATTTGATGCTTGCCGGTAAAGTGGCTGTTGTAGCAGGGTATGGCGATGTTGGTAAAGGTTCGGCAGAATCGTTGCGTGGTGCAGGTTGCCGTGTATTGGTAACCGAAATTGACCCTATTTGCGCTTTGCAAGCAGCAATGGATGGTTTTGAAGTTGTTACCATGGATGAAGCAGTTTTGCGTGCAAATATTTTTGTTACTGCAACCGGAAACGTAAACATTATCCGCGACCGCCATTTTAAAAATATGCGCGATAAATCTGTGGTTTGCAACATTGGGCATTTCGATAATGAAATTGATATGGCTTGGTTGAATAAAAACTATGGCAATACTAAAGATGCCATTAAGCCTCAAGTAGATTTGTATAATGTTGATGGAAAAGATGTAATTGTATTGGCCGAAGGCAGATTGGTAAATTTGGGTTGCGCTATGGGTCATCCATCTTTTGTAATGAGTAACTCTTTCTGCAATCAAACCTTAGCGCAAATAGAGCTTTGGAACAACAGCAGCCAATACGAAAACAAAGTATATGTGTTGCCTAAGCATCTTGATGAGAAAGTAGCTTCGCTTCACCTTGCACACATTGGTGCTAAATTAGAAGTGTTAGAGCAAGCACAAGCAGATTATATTGGTGTGCCTGTAAATGGTCCTTTTAAAAGCGATACTTACAGATACTAAGAACATCAAATGTTTTATTCAATCCCGCAAGACTGTATTTATTCTTGCGGGATTTTTTTTGTTCCGATATTAATCTTGAGTTCTCATTTTTATCATTCATTCGCGTTATAGAAAATAAATATTGTTAGTGAACTGGAAAAGGCTGCTTCTTGCTTTGGTTTTTATTCCGCTGATACTTGTGTTGCTTGCTTTTTTGGCAGCATTGGTATTTGAGAATAAAATTAAACAGCAAGTTATTGTTGAAGTGAACAAAGAACTTACTGTGCCGGTAAAAGTGGGCGGAGAAATCACTCTTAGCTTTTTACGTCATTTTCCCGATGCATCGTTGCAGTTTAAGTCGGTTAGTATTGCCAATAAATTAAAGTCGAAGGAGCCGGAACTTGCGGCAGTACAAGAACTTTCATTCATTTTTAGTCTTGTTGAGTTGGTGAAGGGCGACATTCATATTCATAAGTTGCTGTTGCAAAATGGCACGGTAAATATTTTTAAAAACAAGCAAGGCGAAACTAATTTAGATATATTGAAACACAACGATTCCAAGGGGCAAGGTGTTTCATTGGCACTCAACAAATTAACCTTGCAGAATGTGCGGTTTAACTATGTAGATGAAGGCACAAACTTTGATGCAAAAGCTCGTGTAAGAAAAGTAGAATTGGTTGGCGATTTTGGCAAACCTGAGTATAAGCTTACTTCGGACGGCAATTTTTTTATAGAAAGTGTAAAGCAGGCAAGTGATTCGTATGTAGTCAATAAGCAAATACTAATCGCAATGCAGTTGGATGTAAAAGATGATGGCAAAAGGATATTAGTACAAAAAGGCAGCGTTGAGATTGAAAAGATTCCGTTTTTTGTTAGTGGTTCATTGATGTTTGAAAAACACAATACGCTTATTGATATGAAAGCGCAAAGCGAAGGCGATAACATATCTAATTTCATTTCGCTTATGCCAGCTTCGGTAAAAAATCAATTGAAAGATTTTGAAGGAAAAGGTGCATATAATATTCAAGCGAAGTTGAATGGAGTACACAACAAAACTACCTCGCCTACAGTAAAGGTTGTAGCCAATCTTAATGATGGAGTTATAAAACTTTCAAAATATGGGCGCGAACTAAACCGTGTGTTTGTGAAATTAGAGTATGGAATGGACGCTAATGGCTCCGATTATTTGCGTGTTAGCGATTTTCGTTCGCGCATTAGCAATCAACCATTTCAGTTTAGTTTATTGCTTAAAAATTTAGCGCAACCCGATTTTATTTTCGATGCAAATGGTGTTTTACATTTAGAAGAGCTCGATCCTTTTATTCCGGATAGCGTAATGAAAGATTTGAAAGGAACTGTTCGGTTTACAGATTTTTCGCTTCATGGTAATGTTGCCGATTTGAAAGACGTTTCAAATATGACTCTAAAGGGCGGTGGCGATTTTCAGTTAGAGCAGGTTTCTTTTATGGCGCAGCAAGTTTTGTACGAAAAAATAAATGGAGCAATACATTACTCTGGTCGTAATTTGGAAGTTAAAAAAATGACTATTTCTCTTCTTAACTCAGAAGCTGTTTTCTCGGGTACAATTTCAAATCTGCTACAGTACATCGCTGCTTTGGTAGAGCGAAAACCTATGAACGATATTGCTTTGCATATAGATGGTAAACTTGATGTGAAAGCATTGCAGCTTTCGCAGATGATTGAAACTTTTGATAAGCAGAGCTCCGAAAAAGCATCTGTGAAAAAGAAATTGGATGTGCAAGATGTTTTTCGCATCAATGGAACTCTTCAAATAGCCATTCAAAAGTTTACCTTTAATAAAATGGAGTTTGACGATGTGGTTGCAAGTGTTTCTTGCTCACCGTTACATCTGCGTTTGAATAATTTTTCAACCAACACTATGGGCGGAAGTGTAAAAGGAAACGGCTATCTGGCGTTTGCCGGAACGCGAGATTTATTGATGAATCTTGGCGCAGAGCTAACCGATATTGATGTAACAAAAGTGTTTGAGCAGACTGAAAATTTCGGTCAGCAAACGCTTACCGATAAAAACCTGCAAGGTGTGTTGAATGCGAAATTGTATGTAAAAAATGTTTGGAAAAATTACAGCAGTCCCGATTTAGATAACCTGAATGCTATAATTGATTTTGAGCTTAAAAATGGTGCGCTTAAAAACTTTGAACCGGTGAAAGCTGCATCGGCTTTTATTCGGGTTGAAGAACTTAGTAATATTCGTTTTGCAGATATTAAAAACCGATTGACAATTTTTAATCGCACGGTTACTATTCCTGCATTTGAAATTCAAACCAATGCCCTAAATCTTATGTTTTCGGGGCAGCATCAATTTGATAATGTTATTGACTATAGATTTAAGGTCAATTTGCGCAAAATGCTTGCAAACAAATTCAACCGAAAAGGCCGTGAGCAATTTATTGAAAACGACCCCTACGAAGGATTGAACATCTATTTAAGTATTGTGGGACCCTTATCAAAGCCCAAAATTCAATATGATAAAGCAACAGCGGCAACAAAAATCAAAGCAGACTTCAAGAATGAGAAAGAAGTATTGAAAGAACTTTTTAAAAAGGGAGGTGCTGTAAAAGACGATAAGCGCGAGGATAAGTTTTTTCAGATTGAAGAAGAACCAAAGTTTATGGAGTTTGACGAAAACTAAAACTTGGTGTTATTTAGTTTTCCTTAAAATGGCATGTTTTTACCTGTAGGTATAGGTTTTGCCAGCACACCAAATTTTGGTTTCGTAAGGCTGTAAAGAGTACACCACCGTTTCGTTGTAGAGTGTGAATTTTTGAACAATTTGGTCGCTTACTTCCACTTCTTTGCCATAGTAAATTGCTTTTAATCGGCCATTGATGTCTTTGTAAACTAAAATGTCATTATCAATTACCCATTCGGTAGGTATGTATCTTTCTACCCAAATTTTTTCTCCGTTGTAGTAGCAATAAAAATTGTTGCCTTTATCTGCATACACAATCATGTTTTCTTTTACTTCAAACTTTGGTGGCACATAGTTCAATAATGTAACTTCCTCGCCTTCGCGCCATACACTAAACTCGTTCAACCGCGATATGTAAGCAAATTGTTTTTCGCATGGAAACACTTGAAGAGTGTTGTTTACGTTCGATTCGTATATCTGCCCTTTATAAAAAAACTTGTAATTGCTTTGGTAATCGAGCCACGCCACAATATCGCGATCTACATAGAACTTTTCGGGTTCGAAACTTTCAAGCACAGTTACTTTGCCTTGATAAAATACCTTGAAATTGTTTGAAATATCCATGTAAGCATAAATGTTATCGCTGATTTTGGCATTCATGGTATTGATGTCGTCAATCTTACTGCTAACTCCGTTGTAAAAAACATTTACCTCTCTGAATGGGTTTGTCCATACCACCAAGCTATCGCTTACATATAGCCTGTCTTGACCTTCGCGAAACTGAAACTCAATTTGCTGAAACTTGTTATCGTGCAATACTTTTACGCTGTTTAAGTTTTGAAACACAAATAAATGGTCGGTTGTGTAGTAATTGGGTACTACATCGCATGCGTTGTATGTTCTGCCTTGGTAGTAGATTTTTAAACGCGAATTTTGATGAACGTAGGCAAACACTTCTTTGCCAACTTTATACCCTTTTAATGGCAGCGGCTCTATTTTTGTTGATTGCCCATTTTCAAAAACATATTGAAAAAAATTGAAGTCGGAGTACGGTGCAATGCATTGACTATAACTTGAAATAGCAGATGTAAGAAACAGAAGCAAAAGCAAAAAGTTCTTCATGGGTTAATCTGTTAGATGTTGCTCAACGAATGTAAATATCTTCTCCGTTCCACCGGCTTTATTCAATACATAACTGCGGGCAATTTCACCAGTTTTAACAGCCGTGTTTTTTTGAAAAAGCATGTTTATTTTTTCTTCTAATTCTTGTTTGCTGTTTATTGAAAATCCGCCTTGTTCTCGAATTAAATCAATACACTCGAAGCTCTTTTGATAGTTTTTGCCAAACAAAACAGGAACGCCATAAACTGCGGCCTCCAAAACATTATGAACTGATGCGCCAAAACCTCCACCAATATATGCCACATCAGCATAAACGTAGAGCGATGATAGTTGCCCAATACTGTCAATAATCAATACATTGCCTTGTGCATTTTCATTCAGTTTGCTCAGTAATACACTGTTGCCTTTAAGCATTTTTTGCAAGTGTGCTACATTTGTAGAAGTTACGTTGTGTGGCGCAACAAGCCACACCGCATTTTCAAAAACATTGGTATTGATAATTGCAGTAAGTAGTTCTTCATCTGGCAACCATGTGCTGCCACACACGATTGTTTTTCGGCCTGCAATAAACTGTTCAATTTCAGGAAATGTTTTGTGTTCGCGGGCAATAGCAATTACCCTGTCGAATCTTGTATCGTTTGCAAGTTCGCTTTCTATATTGATGTTAGCAAGCAACTTTTTAGAGGCGGTATCTTGAACATAAATGCGAGTAAAACTTTGGAGTATTTTTTGGAAAAGCCATCCATGATTTTTAAAAAAAATCTGATTTGGCAGGAATCTTGCCGCAAAGAGCATTACGGGTACTTTGGCAAGGTTAAGTTCGTTTAGAAAGTGATAATAGAAGTCGTACTTAGTCCATAAAACCAAAGTGGGTTTAAAAGCAGAAATCAGTTTTTGTGCATTGGTTTTAGTATCGTGTGGTAGATAGCACACCATGTCTGCGAACTTGTAGCTTTGGCGAATATTGTAGCCCGATGGAGAAAAAAAAGTGAGAAAGATAAATGCGCTGGGTTTCGATTGTTTTATTTTTTCAATTAAAGGGCGCGCTTGCTCAAATTCACCCAACGAGCTACAGTGAATCCATATTCTATTAGCATTAACGGGTGTTGAAAATGATTGCAACTGCGTTGTAACTGCTTTTCTGCCATTTATCCAATCTTTTGCTTTTGGCGAAAACACTGCCGCTACTTTTATTGCTGCGTAGTAAAGCAACATAGCAACGTTGTAAAAGAAAATCGAGAACAGCTCCATTGTGTTTGTCTTGCCGTATGCTATTGAGAAAGTGAATCTTGTTTAGATGTGGTATTGCTGGCTTGAATACCAACCAATTCTTCCAACTTATTAACTACATAATCAACTTCTTCGATAGAGTTGTATTTAGAAAATGAAAACCTGATTACCTTACGGTCGATGGGGGCATTTATAGCTTCTAAAACATGGCTGCCTTTTTCGGTACCCGATGAACAAGCGCTACCTGCACTTGCTGCAATGCCTGCAATGTCAATATTCATCAACATCATTTCACTTTTTGGGTTTGGCGGCAACGATACACTTAGTATTTTATAAAAACCATTATCAATATCTCCGTTAAATTGAATGTCGGGAATTAGTTGCACAAGTTTTGAAACCATTCGAGATTTGAGGTTGCGAATATGAGTTTCAGTTTCCCTCATTGATGATTGTGCTAACTCTATGGCTTTGCCAAAACCCACAATGCACGCTACGTTTTCGGTGCCGGCACGCATGTTTCTTTCCTGGCTTCCTCCAAAAAGTAATGGCGAAATTGGTGTTTCGTTATTGATGTAAACAAACCCAACACCTTTTGGTCCATGCAATTTGTGGGCCGAGCCGCTCAAAAAATCTACCTTAATCTGTTGCACATCAAATGGAAAATAGGCAAGGCTTTGCACCGTGTCGGTATGAAAAAAGGCTTTGTGTTTTATGCACAGTTGCGAAATAGTATGAATATCAGTAATGGTGCCAATTTCATTATTGGCATGCATCAAACTAACCAATGTTTTTTTGGAGTTGTTTTCAAGTAGTGTTTCTAATTGTTGCAGATTCAAGTTTCCTTTTGAATCTACATTTAACAAATCCAATTCAATTCCTTCTTTTTGCAATTGTTTACTGGCGTTTAACACGCAGTCGTGTTCGATAGGAGAGGTGATAATGCGCTGCACGCCCAAATCGCGCACGGCACACCGCAACACCATATTATTACTTTCGGTTCCACCACTTGTAAAAAATATTTCGCCAGCCGAAGCATTCAAAAAGTTAGCTATCTGCTTGCGCGCTTTTTCAACTGCTGCTTTAGGTTTCCGTCCAAAATGATGTATGGAACTTGGATTGCCGAAATGCTCGGTGAGAAACGGCAACATTTCATCCAATACATTTTTGTCTATTGGTGTAGTGGCTGCATTATCAAAATACACTCTATTCATAAATACGAAGGTAGCAGATTTGTATTCTTTACAATCAATCATTGGCGACAGATAGTTTTAATGTAATCTTAATGTTCACATCTGCCTGTAAATTTCTGTTGAATGATTGAGTAGCGCCATTATTGAATGTGTAAAGTTGCTATTGTTAACATTGCTTTAATGTATAGTTTCGCTCAAAATTTATTGAATTGGAATTTAATAGTTTAACTACAACGTTTAGGTTGGTAGTGAGCGCGTTTTCTATAGTAGTTTTTCAGTTAGCATCTGCGCAAGAAAAAAAAACACCCGAGATAAGGGCGGTTTTTAAAAAAGGGCTGAACTTTTCTACTGCCGATAGTAGTTTTTCGCTTGGCTTGCGTTTTAGAGTGCAAAGCCGTGTTGGGTATGCGTCCGTTTCTGAAAGAAATTTCAGTCCTAAAGAATTCGAGTTTCGTATCCGTAGAATTCGCTTGCGGTTAGATGGGAATTTGTTTTCGCCCCGCCTTACTTACAATATCCAGTTTTCATTTTCGAGGGCTGATATGGATTGGGATGTGAGTGGATTTCCAAATGTGCTGCGCGATGCTATGATTTCCTATAAATTTCGCAATGGCTTGGTGTTGGCAATGGGACAAGGCAAGTTGCCCGGCAACAGGCAGCGTGTAATTTCATCAGGCGAGTTGCAATTTGCCGATAGATCAATTGTGAGTAATGCGCTTACGCTCGATCGCGATTTTGGATTGTTTCTTTCCTATTTTTGCGATGGCAGGTTTGCTTTTAGAATAAAAACTGCGGTATCGTCTGGCGAGGGTCGCAACGTATTAAAAACCGATAAAGGTCTTGCATACACAGCGCGAGTAGAGCTTTTGCCCTTGGGTACTTTCTCTGATGGGGGCGATTATTTTGAAGGCGATTTATTGCGTGAGCCTAAGCCAAAACTTGCAATTGCAGGTGGTGGAAGTTTCAACAATGGAGCAATGCGCACTGGGGGGCAGTTGGGGCGCGAACTATACGAAGGACGCGACTTGTATGGCGCTGAGGCTGATGTGATGTTTAAGTATTCAGGTTTTGCACTTTCGGTAGAATACTTGTATAGGTATTGCAAAAACCCGATTACGTACAACAAAGATAGTCTGCAACGTACAGTGTATGCAGGGCAAGGGGTTAATGCACAGGCTAGTTATTGTTTTAAAAAAATGTGGGAAATCGGTACACGCTACTCGCTTTTAGTTCCGCAAAAAGAAGTTGAGTTTTTTGAAAAAAATCAGCAACAGTTTTCGCTGGTGCTAAGTAAATATCTCATTAAGCATAAGGTGAAAGTGCAAACGGATTTTACTTATGAGTTGAATCGAGTTCCCTCTAACCTAAGCAGCCAATCGGGTAATTTTCAATGTAGATTCCAGATAGAGTTGGGCATTTAAAAAAAAGAAAATTGAAGATTTTATTTTCTGCCTACAATCAATTGCTGACCAACTTTTATATCACTACCGTTTAAATTATTCCAAGCGCTTAGTTGCCCTACCGATACATTAAACATGCGGGCTATGGCATACAATGTTTCTTTCGGTTGCACTTCGTAATAGCGCGTGATGTTTGCTTTTTCAAAATCTATACTTGCAATAGATTCATTGCTGGCAACTGCTACTTTTGAAGTTATAGGTTGATAGATTTTATCAGTTGATGCAGTAACAATTTTATCATCGGCAAACGAAGGTTTTTTGATGATTTCGCTTGCGGTGTTTTTTGATTCCTGATTAGCTTTCAAGAACGCTTCGTACGAAATCGTTTTTGTTTCGGTTTCTCTTTTGGTTTGCAAGTAAATGGTTTCGCCAGCAACTGGCTGGTCGTTCATTTTCATACGGTTTTTTTCATATAGCTTATGAAGTTTTATGCCATGTTTTTGCGAAATAGTCCACATGCTTTCGTGTGGCTCGGTAGTGTGAAACTCAGTTTCGCCTACTTTCTTTTTGTGTGCAAAATACACTCTGTCGTTTTCTTTGAAAACATCGCCTTCGTCCATTTCATTATAAGAAAGTAAGGCATCTAAGGCCACATTGTACTTCGAGGCAATTTCTGCAGGAGTGGTTTTGCGTTCTAAAATTATACATGGTATGCCATTGTGCGAGCCCATTGATTGATACTCCAATACAGCAGGAGTTTCGGTTTTGATTGCCGGCTCTTGTTGTGCAATAACAGGTTCTGTTTTTTTCTCGGCTGGCTTTGTTGCATAAATGGCATTGTTAAAGTCATCATACTCATGCAATTTATACTCTTCAATTAAGCGAATCAATATCTCTGGGTATTTAGGGTTTGTGGCATATCCTGCCGCTTTTAAGCCCTTTGCCCATCCCGCATAATCTTTTCTATCTAATGTAAAAAGGGTTGCATAGCGGGGTCTTGAAGTAAGAAAGTCGGAATGGTCGCGATAAGAATGCTCGGCATTGTTATACACGCGAAAACATTCGCCAATGGCATCGTCATCGTAAGTGTAGGTAGGTCCGCTCCATTCTTTATGACACTTAATTCCAAAATGATTTTTGGCATCGGTTGCTAAAACCGATTTTCCGATATTGGATTCGTGTACGCCTTGAGCCAAAGTGATGCTTGCCGGAATGCCCGAGCGAAGCATCTCCTCTTGTGCAATGCCTCGGTAGAGTTCAATATATTGAATAATGGAGGGCGAAAGTTCTTTTGTTTGAGCAAAAGAATTGGCAGATATAAATTGTGCCGACACCAAAAACAATGGCGCAAGAACCGAAGATGATTGTTTTACTTTACTAAGTGCAGTCTTACTCATAATACATACTTTATCAACTTACAAAAGTAGCAGTACTAGCTTGTATCTAAACGTATGAAACACACTTAATGTTGTGTGTATCTAAAGTTTTCGTGCAATATTTAGTCCATCGCGTAGTGGTAAAATATAAGATTCAACACGAGGGTCGTTGAGTACTTTAAGGTTGTAAGCATGAAGGGCGGCTGTGTCTTTATCGTGTTTTGCTTCGGCAACTTTGCCACTCCACAACACATTGTCGGCAACAATAAAACCTCCGCTCCGCACTTTGTCAATTACCAAATCAAAGTAGTTGCAATAGTTTTGTTTATCGGCATCAATAAAAACAAGGTCAAATGTTTCATTGATGGTGGGGATGATTTCAAGTGCATTGCCAACCAATGGTTTTATGCAATTTGTTTTACCGGCAAGTTCAATGTATTTATTCACTATTGGCGAAAGTTCATCATTGATGTCAATGGTATAAAGTAAACCATTTTCGGCTATGCCATTTGCAAAGCATAAGCAAGAATAACCTGTAAAAGTGCCAATTTCCAACACCCTTTTTGGTTGAATCATGCGACTTATCATCTCTAAAAACTTGCCTTGAATATTGCCGCTAAGCATTTGGGGCATTTGCACTTTCAAATGCGTTTCGCGTGCGAGCTTGGTTAGCACTTCATTTTCAGACGCTGAAAAATCTTCTAAATATTGATTGATGTTATTCGGTAAAAAATCCATATCGGCAAAGTTAAGCCGAATATGATGCTAATATGAAAATTAATCTAAAGCAACATTGGATATTGCTTCTACTGGAATAAAGATGTTGCCTTTGAGTATTACAAATCTCTCGGTGAAGGCCCAAACGGTGGTTTCAACCATTCGCTCGCCTTCTGTGGTGGTAAAGTATATTTTCACTTTGTTGCGAAAGCCATTTCCCAATAGCATGGCGCGAAAAAGTTTCTTGTCGTTCAGTTTGCGCAATTCAACCGAAATGGCATTAAATGCATTTACAAAAGTACAACTTGATATAAGTTCTTTTTCAATTCGTTGGGTTAGGGCTGCTGTCATGAATATTGTTTAGTTGCTTAGTTGTTACGCTATTGCATAGCAGAAGGTTACGTCTTGTATTTATACAAGGGTTATTTATGTACAGTAGTAAAACAACAATTAAGGCTATATCTTGTTTTAAATAGCATTGTAACTGCTCAACCAAAAACGTAACTTTGGCAAAATAGTTTTTAGAATGGAGGTGTCAGTAAAACAAGTTAAGAAGAATAAGTTCGGACAATATTTTACTCCCAAAGTGGTAGCTGAGTTTATGATTGGGTTAGCTGATATATCTAAAGATTCTAAGGTTTTGGAGCCATCATGTGGCGAAGGTGTTTTTTTAGAAATATTGCAACAGAAAGGATACAACAAATTAGCTGCTTTTGAAATCGACAAAGAGTTAGCTACCGATTTTCCTTTTGTTCGTTACGAAAGTTTTGTTTCAGCAACCCTTGATGAAAAATTTGATTTGATTATTGGGAATCCACCTTATATACGTTGGAAAAATTTAGAGGATGATTTAAAACAAGAGCTTTCTATCAATCCTATTTGGAGTAAATACTTCAATTCTCTTTGCGACTATTTGTACATTTTTATTCTCAAATCCATTGAGCAGTTGAATGAAAATGGACAGCTTATTTTCATTTGTCCGGAGTATTGGATGAATACAACTCATTCCATTTCGCTGCGAAACTACATGGGTCAAAATGGCTATTTTGAAGAAATTTATCATTTCAATGAAACACCAATCTTTGAGAAAGTAACTGTTTCAATTGTCATTTTTAAGTTTGTAAAAAGTAAGCATAAAACAGATAAAATAAAGGTTGCGAAATTCTACGCAAATCAAAAATTAACTTCTGAAACACTTGGGAGTTTACAAAATCAGATTCCGTTCAAAGACGCAGAATATTTGAAAGTTTCACAATTTAAAGCTAATGAACGCTGGCTCTTGCAAAGCGATGATGTGAGGCAAGAGTTAAAGTTATTAGAGGCTGCTTGTAAAAAGGAAAATCCGACTTCGTTTTTTTCTTTGTTTGACGAAAGTAAAATAGAGTATTGCACTATTGGTGAGGTATGCGACATTGGAAATGGCTTGGTGAGTGGTTTAGACAAAGCGTTTCAAGTGAATGGGCATGAGTTGAATAACGCAGAAGAATTGGCAACTATCAATGTAGTAAAAGCAAAAGACTTAGCACCTTATTTTGCTGAACGTGTTACCAAATACATTTTTGTTAAAGATGGTTTGGATGAAACGGAGTTTCAAGAAACGTATCCTCATTTTTATTTACATTTTCAAAAATACAAAGCCGATTTAGAAAAACGTTATCAGTACAACCGAAAAATAAATTATTGGGAATGGGTTTTTTTGAGAAATTTCAACTTGTTCAGTAAGGTTGATAAGCGAATTTTTGTTCCTTGCAAAGAGCGCATTTCTAATAAAAATTATTTTCGTTTTGCATTTATTGATGGTGGTGTTTTTCCAACGCAAGATGTTACTGCAATTTTTACAAAACCCGAAACCAAAGAAAGTATTGAATATATTTTAGCTTATCTCAACCAATCGGTAATTTTTGATTGGTTAAAGTGTAATGGTATTGTAAAAGGAAACATAGTTGAGTTTTCCGAAAAGCCAATTGCAAGTATTCCTTTTAGGAAAATTGATTGGAAGAACACTAACGAGATTGTACTCCACAAATCTATTACCGACTCTACACAACAATTTCTCAAAAACAAAGACAGAAAACTGCTTGATAAAATAAATGCTTTGTTTGAACAACTTTTGAAACCAAGTAATGAACGTTAATTATAACAAGTTAGCAAAAAGCATTAAAGGAACTTTCGTTCCGAAGCCGCTATCAGGAACAATTTCTGGCAATGCTGCTGGAGAACCATTTGATAAACATGTTTACACCGAAATCAAAAAACAGTTTCCGAAGAACACATTTCGCCAATATGAATATTTGAATGATTTGTTTAGCAAAAATCCTACTGTAATTGGTTTTGAAGTGCGACAAGCCTTGTTTAATTCACCCACTGTTTTGTTTTTGCTAAGTCGCGGAAAAAATGCAACCGATAAGTGGAGTGTTGAAAATCCATTTGACGAAAAGCAAAATGACACAGCAGATATTTTGGTTGTGAAAAATGGCTTCTATGAAATCATAGATATAAAAACAAGAAATGTGTCAAAGTCTGCTCAGCCTCCCAATATTATATCAGCTTTTAAATTGGCGCAAGTGTGTGCCAGAATGCTTGACAATAAGGAGTTCAATAGTTTTACCATCAATTTTTTGAGATTGATTGGTTGCTTAAAATGAAAAATTAGTTTGTAACGACACACACTTCGCTTGTTTGTTTAAGACAAATCCAAGCGAACTATACATAAACTGGGCAGCAGCGATGCAAATTCAATTTCACGTTCGGGACTTAGAGCAGTCATTTAATGGAACTATGAAAAACTGGGCGAAATCATACTTGAAGCATTTTGTAACACAAGCTCAAAAACGAGCTGACGATATGATTAAGAAGTTTGTAAAACCATTTGAAAAGTACATCGAATAAAGATAAACTGCTAAATTGTTTATTATTCTGCTTTAGATATAAATGCCGCATAACACAATCGCGGCTATTTTTTATTAAAATACTTAGTGTTTAATTCTTCGTATGTTGGCAAATGTCTGTGATGCCACATATCAATAACTACGCCATCTTTAAACAATACTAAACCCGGGTTGGAGCGAATAATTGTTTTTAGCGGTGTTTCGTCTGCTGTATAAAATGGATATGCCGTTTGATGTTTATGGCGAAATTCCTCTATAGGCAAATCGCCAGAGGTAACGGCATAAAAATGTAAGCCTGCTTTATCGGCACCGGCCGCAATTTTGTTTAATGCTTCAAATGCTTTTGTGTCTGTTTTAGCAAGTTTATAAGCCACCACCATCAACGAGTAGTTTTTGTCTTCCAGCAATTCATTGGTAATATCTTCTTTATGTTCATTGCTGATATAAAGGTTTGTAATTATAGCAGGAATGCCAGGATCCAATACTTTATCAATTCTATCTTTATACTCCCATTCTTCGTAGTTTAGTTTGGTAAGTTCAGCCATACCAAACTCTTTATGTTCGCCAGTTTTTTTGTTTTTATAGATAAATACAAACTCAGTTTTGGCTGGTACTTTTTCTTTGCGCGCTTCCCTGATGTTATTGCCCGGTTTGTATGGGCGGAAATCTACCAAAGGTAAATTCCATACATAACTATAAATGCAGAAAAGCCATGTACAAACTACGCTGCCACCCGTCAATACATTGCGTAATGAACTTGTAAATAAAGGCTCTATTTTACTTGCTCCAAGCATCAGTAGCACAATTACTACGTCTAAAAAAATGTCTTTATAAAAAGAAACCCAGGGTTTCAGTTTTACAAAATCGCCAAAGCAACCACAGTCTGTTACTTTCATGTTTTTTTCGTCAAACACCAGTTTGCCGCCACTCATAAATGCTTTCCAGTCGTAACCGTTTAGGTATGTAAAGCCGGTAAGTGCCGTAAAGAACAGCAACATCAATAAACTTAGCCAAAGTGTAAGTTTGGGTTTCCAGCCTATCAATATTGCCACGCCCAATACTATTTCAAACACAATCATAAACACTGCAAGTGGCGTGCTGAAATCGCTAAAAAAGTTCCACAAACCCGCCAAGCCTATTTGGCTGAATGCAGCGAAGTAATCGTGCATTTTATAGCTGGTTCCCAAGGGGTCAATTGCTTTTACTGCGCCCGAAAAGATAAACAAGGTGCCCACAAAAAACTGAGCATAACCATAAAGTAGATTTTGCGGCTTTTTTAGCAGAAAGCGTAATGCATACAACCCAAGCGCAATAGCACCAATCAATCCAAAAAGAGAGTAAATGTTCATTTGATTAATTATTTATTATTGATTGTTTTCTTTTCATGCTGCGAGATGTAAGGTATGCGCTTTGCGCCTTCTCATAGCTCAGTTTTGTAGTTAAGTTTTATCAATGCAAAAACTGCGTAGTTTACAATATCGCTGTAGCCGGCATCAATACCTTCGCTGATGATAGTTTTGCCGCTGTTGCTTTCAATTTGTTTAATACGCAACAGCTTCATAAGTATTAGGTCGGTAAAAGAACTGATTCGCATATCGCGCCATGCTTCGCCATAGTCGTGGTTTTTGGCAAGCATCAATTTTTTTATTGCTTTCACTTCTTTGTCGTAAAGTTTTAAGGCTTCTTTTTGCGATAAGGCAATGTTTTTATCCTGTTTTAATGATAGTTGTATCAAGCCAATGATTGCGTAATTCACCAAGCCAATAAATTCCGGTTCCACTCCTTCATTCACCATTGTTGTTTCGGCTTCTTCAATGGTTTGAATTCGTTGTGCTTTTATAAACAATTGGTCGGTAAGGCTTTTGGGGCGCATTACTCGCCACGATGTGCCGTAATCTTGAGTTTTCTTTTCAAAAATATTGCGGCAATTGGCTATTTGCTCGTCAAATTGTTGTGCTGTGTTCATTTGTGCGCCAAAGGTAGTTTATGAAACCAAGCAGCAAAGTTGTTTTGTTTTTTTTTGAATGAAATAAGTTGCTACATGGTGAAAGCCTTTACATTTGGCTGTTTCAATTTATTCATGCGTTTAGTTCAGTTGCCTTTTCCGCTTACCCCGTTTCAATATGCTGCTTTAGAAGAGTGGCTTGTGCGTAATTCCGATTGCGAAGCCAATGATTTATTGTTGCTCTACTCCAATAAACCATGTGTGGTTGTTGGAAAAAACCAAAGTGTATTTAAAGAGATAAACGTCCGTTTTTTGTTGAATCAGCCGGATGCTGTTGTGCGCAGGGTTAGTGGCGGGGGGGCAGTTTATCATGATGAAGGCAACTTGAACTTTGCTACCATTACAAAGTTTGATGAGCGCAAACTGAACAATTATGCTTTGTTTAATTCACCAATAAAAGATGTGTTGAATGCTTTGGGAGTGCCTGCCGAGTTTAATCATCGCAACGATATTATTGCAAATGGTAAGAAAATTTCGGGTAACGCACAGTTCACCAATAGAAAAAACATCATTAGCCATGGCACTATTTTGGTGAATTCAAATCTTGAAAACTTGCGCAATGCGCTGAAGCAAAACTCTTTTGAAGTGCAAACAAAGGCAGTTAGCTCTGTGCGCAGCAGCGTTGCTAATGTTTCAGAGTATTCTAAATCTATTGTTGATATAGATACACTTAAATTATTTTTAATCAATGCTTTATGTGAAAATGAGTATGCGCTTTCGGAGGTAGATTGGAAGGAAGTGTTACACCTTGCGCAAAGTAAATACGCAACTTATGAATGGAGATTCGGGCGCTCGCCCGAAAGTATTTTGAAGCTGGAAGGAATGGATGTTGTGATAAAAGATGGTTTGATTGCAGAGGTAATTGCAGAAAACAAAAATGCCTTCCAAAAATTGAAAGGCATTAGATTTTCATCTGATACAATATTGGAAAACCAAGGCAATGAATTGTTGCAACGGTTAAGCCAATAAGAAAACAGCGAATTATTTCGCGTATTTCTTTTTGAAACGATCGATACGACCTGCAGAATCCACAAATTTCATTTTGCCGGTGTAAAATGGATGACTTTCGCTAGAAATCTCTAACTTGATTAACGGGTATTCGTTGCCGTCTTCCCAAGTGGTGTTTTCTTTTGAGTTGGCGCAGCTTTTGCCTAACCATGATTTATCAATAGAAATATCTTTAAATACTACTGTGCGATAACTTGTTGGATGAATTCCTTCTTTCATAACTATTCCTTTTTAAAAAAATTTGGAGCGCGAACATACAAAAACAATACAAATTGTCAAAAACATACTAAAATAATAAGTGCGGGAAAATAAAATTGGAGAATACTATTGACAAATCAATTAGACACACGTATTTTGCAGGCTGTAATCATATACGAACCAAATCAAAAAAAGGTTTCAAAAAACAAGAAAAATATTTTTTATGCGTTTAACTCACCTACTTTCTACTACCCTTGCCTCAGTTTTACTTTCTACAGGAGCAATTGTTGCCGACCCGCTAAATGGAGAATACACCATTGGCAATAATGGAGATTTTAAATCGGTAAACGCTGCGGTGAAAACCTTACAGGAAAATGGAGTTTCGGGTCCGGTTTGGCTGATGCTGGAAAAAGGAAACTATAAAGAAAAGCTTGCCATAGGCAATATTAAAGGTACAAACGCGATGAACGTTGTAACTTTTGAGTCGAAAACTGGCAATTCGGATGATGTGGTTATTGAAACACCTGCCGATGGTGCCGATTACATAGTATTGCTTAATGCGGCTTCATTTATTGCATTCGAAAATATTACGCTCGAAAATAGTGCTTCTACCTACGGAAACGTTGTGCGTATTGAAGGCGATGCCAACGGGATTTCTTTTAAAGGAGCTAAACTAAATGGTGTTGAGGGCGCTCGCACAGGTGCTAACAATGCTGTGGTTTATTGCAACCCTACAGGCGCGAAAAATTCTTACACATTTGATGACACCGAATTTAATAACGGTAGTTATGGTTTGTATAAATCTTCGGCAGCATCTGCGGTGCGTACCATGGTTTCTGCATCATTATTTTTTAATCAACACGAAGGCGGTATCAAACTATCTAACGAAACATCGCCAGTATTGGCAAGCAATGTAATAAGCACCATGTCGAACTTTAACGAATACAAAGCAATGGATTTAGATAAGTGTAACAGCACAGCTGTTATTACCAATAATATTATCAATGCTGCCAATGGTCGTTACGGTATTTTCTTAAATGATTGTTCTGGAAGCGCGAGCAGTTTTTCTAACATCAATGGCAATTCGATTTCGGTTGGTGGCAAAGATGCTTTATATGGCGTTTATTTGAATGGTGCTACCGATAACCAATTGATTAACTTCAATCGTGTAAAATTGACAATAGATAGCAAGCAAACCGATAATCAAGCGTATTACAAAAATGCATCTACCGGCACTAACGTGAATCTTACAAACAATTTGTTTTACGATTTAACTACCGGTGGTTACACTATTTTGGGCAATACTTATAAAGACTTTTTTAATCAACTGCCTTCAGCAAGCGGTTTCCTGTCTGTATCTGCGAATGGTATTACTATTGAAAAAGTAACACCAATCAAATAACCTCTCTAAAGTTTTTCAGACTTGTTCAGATTAAGGCAGTTCCTAAAAGGGCTGCCTTTTTTTATTGTGCGCGATTAGCAAGTTTTGATTTGTAAAACGCTTTATCAGCTACGTAAATAGATTTATTGAAAACTGCAAACACTTGTCCATTTTCATCTTCGTATTGCAATGGAAATTCAAAAGTGAATTCGTTTTTTTCTGCTACAGTAGCCACTATTTTTTCAAGGTCATCATCGGCAATGAGAAATCGACATTTTACTTTACCGCTAATGGGGCGGATGAATTTAAAAGAAGCCGCCTTATCCCACACCACATAGTTTTTTCCAAGAATTTCCATCAACAACAACATGAAGTACGGGTCAACACTGCTGTAAATGCTGCCGCCATAAACAGTTCCAACCCGATTGCGTGTGCGCCAATTTAGCGATAGCTGAACGTGCAGTTCTCTAAAATTACCTGCCACAAACGTTACTTTACTGCCGGTACACCAAATACATGGCCAAAAGTTAAAGGCATAGCGCATCATTTTAGATTTGCGCGATTCGGAGAATGTGGAAGCGAAAAGTTTTTTCATAAAACGTCAATAATGAATTGAGTGTAAACCTAAATAGTAAATTTTTGAAATACTAAGTGTACCAAAATATTAGTTTCGTGCCATGCAAATATTCGATAGTATTTTAGATACCATTGGCAACACGCCATTGGTGCGTATGAACAAAATAGGCAAAGGATTACTAAAAGGCAATGTATTATTAAAGGTAGAATACTTCAACCCTGGCAATAGCATTAAAGATCGTATTGGAATAAATATGGTAGAAGAAGCCGAAAAGCAAGGGCAGCTGAAAAAAGGCGGTACCATTATTGAATGCACATCGGGCAACACCGGAATGGGGTTGGCACTTGCAGCAGCAGTAAAAGGTTACAAATGTATTTTTACAACCACCGATAAGCAATCGAAAGAAAAGATAGATATGCTTCGCGCAGTGGGAGCCGAAGTAATTGTATGCCCCACCAATGTCGATCACCACGATTCGCGCAATTACCACATGGTTGCCGAACGGTTGGCCGAGGAAATTCCCAACTCGTATTTCGTGAACCAATATGAGAATTTAGATAATCGCAATGCGCATTACAAAACAACGGGACCCGAAATTTGGGAACAAACAGATGGTAAAATCACGCATTACATTACCACCATTGGCACCGGTGGAACTGTTACCGGCACCGCACAGTTTTTAAAAGAGAAGAACCCGAATGTAAAGGTGATAGGAATTGATGCTTACGGTTCTATTCTTAAAAAGTATAAAGAAACTGGCGAAAAGGACTTGAACGAGGCTTATCCTTATTTAATAGAAGGAATAGGGCAGGATATTGTACCGGGAAACTTCGATTTTAATGTAATAGACCAAGTAGAACAAGTAAGCGATAAAGATGCTGCATTGATGTGCCGCAGATTGGCCCGCGAAGAAGGTATTTTGGGTGGATACAGCGCAGGTGCTGCCGTTCAAGGCGTTTTACAGTTAGCCGATGAGTTTAAAGATGGCGATGTTGTAGTGGTGATATTGCACGACCACGGCAGTCGTTACATCAATAAAGTTTATAATGACGATTGGATGCGCGATAGAGGATTTTTAAAAGATGAACCAGTTACAGCAAAATCAATTGTAGATAGAAAGCAGATAAAGGAATTGGTATTTGCCACTACCACCGAAACTGTAGCGCAGGCTTTTCAAAAAATGAAAGAATTGAGTTTAACGCAATTGCCAGTAGTAGAAAATGGAGAAGTGGTAGGCAGCATTACCGAAAACATGATACTACATTTACTGATGGAAAATCCATATTTCCGCGATAGTGAAGTGAAAAGCGTGATGGGTAAAGCATTTCCAATAGTTTCGTTAAATGCATCGGCAGTGGAAGTATCGAAGTTAATATCTAAAGCAAACAACGCGGTAATGGTAAAAACAAACACTGGCGATTGGAGTATTATCACAGAGTTTGATTTAATAGAAGCAATGGCATAAACCGTTATTTCTATTTGAATTGAATTGTCGTTTTTCGTTTCGCTTTTTTAAAACAACTTTATTAAAGTGCTGCCCCAACCATAACGGATGTGGTGGTCGTTTTCAAAACTTACCACCTGCGGGTGTTTGGCAAGCATTTTATGAATTTCAGATTTTAATTTTCCCGTGCCAATTCCGTGTATCACGCGAAGCTCCATTTTATGCGAGGCAACGGCAGCGTCAATACTTCTTTCTACTTGTTCCAATTGCAGAAAAAGTGCGTTGGTGGCATCAATATTTTGTTTCGAAATTATCTCTTTTTCAAGATGTAAATCTACTACATCGGCAGCTTGCGAAAACTGCTTGTTGCTGTGTGCCGGATTAGCTGCCCCCATCAAGTACATTCGCAAAACATTAGCATCTACACCGTTTTGCTGATTGTTTTTCTTTTTCTTTTTCATCACTCTTTAGATAGCCAAAGGTAAAACACCGCAAACATTTGCCAAATAAAAAACGCGAAGCAGTTGCTTCGCGTTAGGGGTGTGCGTATGTGCTTACAGATGTTACTTCAAATTCACAAATTTTGAAACGCATGTTTCTTTTACAAAGTAGTATTTCTTGCCGTTTAGTGTGCTGGAGGTTAAGCGATATGGTGCAATTTGCAATAAGCCCGAGTTATTGCCCGTGCCAACTGTGCTCATTTCGCTGGCGGTAAATGTGCATGATTTAGTATTTGATGGTTTTATTTTTTGCACCGAACCGTTTGGCCCCGATACTACAAAAATAACTGAGTCGCTATTGCTTACAAAGCCTTTAGATGAAAGTGTGAAATCGTTTGCTGTGTTTACATCAACAGCGTTTTCAATGCTATCAACCGATGGAAATGATGCTGAGTGTGTGAAAGAAAAACCAGTAACGGAGCCGGCTCCAGCAACATCCCATTTAGTGTTGCTGCTTTTGTTTATACCTGTCAATGAGTTTGGTACAAATACATAAGCATTGTTAGCTTGCTTGGTTAGTAGCGAGTCTTGACATTTTATTGCTCCGGCATCTACAAAAGCATTGGGTGCACCAAGCCATGCAGCGGCTGTGCCCAGTTCTATTTTTGATACTATTGTGCCAATTATTGGAGCCGTTGTAATGTTGTAAGTGATGGTGTTGACCAACACAAATGCGCCATCGGCATCGCTTGGAGCGGTTACTGTTGGAGCCGCATTGTTGGGTGGGGTTGGTGTTGTAGTAGTTTTTTTGCACGAAGAAACAGTTGCAAGGGTGGCAACAAATGCCGCAACAATTAGTACTTTCTTTTTCATTTGTTTATGTTTTTTGATGTGCTGCAAATGTGTGTTATGCTTTTGTGTAAAATGCGGTTTGGGTAAGAATGGCGGAATTTTTGGAAGCAGAACAATTGTTATGGAAAGAGATGTTTAAATTTTTACACTAACAAAAAATTTCTTTTTACCGAATATGTAAAACACCTTTGGCGCGTCAATCGAAAAATAATTGAGCAACAAGATTTTATCGCTTTTACGATTAGAGCTACTGCGCGAATGGCGCAACAAATATGCATTGGCGGGTTTGTTGGTATATGAACTTTCGTGCATTTTGGTAGTGAAGTTTATGGTGCAGTATTCTGGCGCAAAAAACATATCGGCCGAAAGTGCCATTGCGCTGTTTTGGTTGATATTACTTTTTAGTGCTGTAAATGCTATTGCCAATGCGTTGCATCAAGAACCCGAGGGGCGAAAGTACTATTACATGTGGCTTGCCGCGCCAACAGATGTTATAACCGCCAAGTTGATTTACAACTTTTTGCTGTCCATTTTCTTAACGCTGGTAGCTTTTGTAACCTTTGGTGTGTTGGTTGGTTTTCAACTATCCGATTATTTATTGTTTGTTACCACCGCCATTGCCGGTAGTTGCGGTTATGCCTTTGTGTTTACAACGGTTGGTGCTGTGGCTTCGGGGTCTAAAAACAATGCTTCGTTGCTTGCAATATTAGGTATGCCACTGGTAATTCCGTTACTGATATTCATTTCAAAACTATCGGTAGCAAGTATTGAAACTGCTGCTTCGGAGCAGGCAATTCAAAACCTTTTTCTTCTACTCGCATTTGATGTAATAATTGCTGCCCTTGCATTGGTGTTGTTCCCATATCTTTGGCGCGATTGATTTCTATTTAAACGATGATAAACTTCTTCAAACAACAATGGTGGAAATGGCTCTGTGCCGGCTTGCTACTTTATATTTTACTTGCCGGTATGTTGATTCCGCTGGGGCCGGGCATAACTTCTATTCAGCCTTTTGTGTTCAAGACCGATTCGGTTTATACTTTTAGTATAAAAGGATACAACACAAATTTTAGCGCCAACAATAACACTCAAGTGTGGTTCAAAGCAGGGCAAGAGTATTTTTGTAGTGTAAGCTCCAAAGTAATTTCTACCGATGAGGTGCAGGTTTCTTTTGGTATTCCATCGGCCGTTGCAAGTAGAATAAGTGATAACAACTATGATGTAGTGTTGAATAATGACGATGATGGCACTATATCGCTGCGCGAAGCGCTTACGCTTTTAAAAGGCAGCGCAATAGAAATTGACTCTACACTCGAAGCAAAAGTTACAGGCTGTAAAGTAGAAGTAAACCGCAATCAAGCCAATGTGTTTGCATTTCCATTTCGCGAAATTTTGTACGAAAGTATCCGCAATACATTTTACCACGTACCCATGTGGTTTGCCATGTTGATGATGGTGATTCTTTCGAGCGTGTTTAGTGTTATGCACTTAAAATCGGGCAATGTGGTACACGATACAATTGCTTCTGCATTTGTGATAGTGGCATTGTTTTTTGGTGCTATGGGGCTGTTTACCGGAATGATGTGGGCTACTTTTACTTGGGGCGACCCTTGGCCCAACGACCCTAAGCTGAATGGTGCTGCCGTGGGTGTAATGATATATGTGGCTTATATTATTTTGCGCGGTTCTATTACCGATGAAATTAAACGCGGTAGAGTTTCGGCAGTGTACAACATTTTTGCAGTGGTAATTTTTATCCTGTTCATTTTTATCATTCCTCGCCTGCCCGACACCGATTCTTTGCACCCCGGGCAATCGGGCAATCCGGCATTTAGCAAATACGATTTAGATAGCATTTTGCGCATGGTATTTTATCCGGCAGTAATAGCTTGGATTCTTTTGGGCTTATGGTTTACATCAATTATTGTAAGAATAAAAAACATTGAAATAAAGAACTTATGAGAAAGTATTTTTCGCTTTTGTTGATGCTTGTTTTGTGCAATGGATTGTTTGCGCAAAATGTAGATGCTTTTATGCGCAGCAACCAAAAAATTTATGTAGTAACCGGTGTGTTGGCTATTATCTTAGTTGGCATTATTGCTTTTCTCTTTTTTGTAGAAAAGCGTTTGAAAGAATTAGAACGCAAGTAGTAGTTGAGCGCTGCTTTTCCTTATTTTTTGTTTGAATTAAACATGAAAACTACACGCTGATTTTTGGGTGTATTTTGTTTGTTATACATATTAAAACCAATTATGCAGTTTGAGTCGTTAGATATAATAGAGCCAATTTTACAAGCCTTGAAAGAAGAAGGCTACACCACACCTACACCCATTCAAGCTCAAGCTATACCAATAGTATTGCAAGGCAGCGATTTATTGGGCTGTGCGCAAACAGGTACCGGAAAAACTGCTGCATTTGCCATTCCGGTTTTGCAATTGCTGAGTGCCGAAAAAGTATATGGCAATAAGAGGAAAATACGCTCGCTGGTTGTAACGCCCACACGCGAGTTAGCCATTCAAATAGCCGAAAGTTTTACTGCTTATGGCAGACACACGGGAATAAAAAACGCTGTTGTGTTTGGTGGCGTAGGGCAAAGCCCGCAGGTAGCTGCAATTCGCAGTGGTATTGACGTTTTGATTGCAACCCCCGGCAGGCTGCTCGACCTGATGCAGCAAGGACATGTTTCTTTACGCGATGTAGAAATATTTGTGTTGGATGAAGCCGACAGAATGTTGGACATGGGTTTTATACACGATATAAAAAGGCTACTGGCTGTGTTGCCCAAAAAGAAGCAAACGCTTTTCTTTTCGGCCACCATGCCACCCGAAATAGTAAAACTTTCGGGCAGTATTTTGCATAAGCCCGAAAAGGTTTCGGTAACACCTGTTTCTTCCACCGCAGAGATTATTAAGCAACATATATTCTTTGTAGATAAGGGGCAAAAAACAGCTTTGTTGTTAGAAGTATTAAAAGATAAAGAAATTAAAACTGCATTGGTATTTACTCGCACCAAGCACGGTGCCGATAAAGTGGTGAAGATCTTGCACAAAGCAAACATTAAAGCCGAAGCCATTCACGGAAACAAAGCGCAAAATGCAAGACAGCGGGCATTAAACAATTTTAAAGATCAAACCACCCGTGTGTTGGTAGCTACTGATATTGCCGCACGAGGTATTGATGTAGATGAACTGGAATTTGTAGTGAATTTTGATATGCCCAATGTGCCCGAAACTTATGTGCACCGCATTGGTAGAACGGGTAGGGCAGGAGCTAAAGGCACAGCTATTTCTTTTTGCGATGCCGAGGAAAAAGCATACTTGCGCGATATTGAAAAGCTGATAAATAAAAAAATTCCTGTAATAGAGAATCATCCATTTCCTTTGATGGACAATAATCCTGCAAAGATGCCAAAGCAGCAGGGTAGGAGCAATCCCCCCAAATCATCTTCGCCACCAAAAGATAACCATCAACAGCAAGCCAAACCCAATACTGCCGCACAAAAGCCTGCGGGAGATAAAAAGAAAAAGAAATGGTATGGCAAGCCTAAAACTTCAAAAGGCAAGTGGTAGAAAACGATAACGGATGTCTTTTAAACAAAAAGTTTACGATGGTTTTGTTGCGCTGTTGAATGAGAAAGTAGCCGTGTTACAAAGCGATTTGGCAGAACTAAAGGCAAGCATAGAAAACGAAACTAAAAGTTCTGTTGGCGATAAATACGAAACTGCCCGAGCCATCATGCAAACGCGGCAGGCGCAGGTAAATCTGCAGCTTACAGATACCTTCTCGCAAAAGGCAATTTTAGATTCAATTGATATTCAGGTCAAACCCATCGTGGTGGCAAAAGGCAGTTTGGTGAAAACCAATAAAGGCTACTTTTTTATGAGCATCGCTTTGGGCAAAATAGAAGTGGATGAAACGCAGGTATTTTCGCTTTCGCCACAATCACCATTAGGCAATAAACTAAATGGTTTAGCAGTAGGAGGCGAAGTGATTATCAATAGTGTTAAGTATGTTGTTGAGGAACTTGGGTAGCTTTTATTTATTAGACTTCTTCGGTTTAAATTTTATACCATCTACATCTCCTTCTAAGGGAGAGAATTGGATGAATTTCTGAAGAAGGCTAATTAACTTTTAGTTCAATACTATTCTTATGGTTACTTTTCCTTTAACGGTTTCGGCAATCACAGCATACACACCTTTGGGAAGCGATTGGGTATTAACCTGAAATGTGCTTTTGTTTTCCTTTTCAAACCAAACAGTTTGACCAAGTGGATTTACCAGTACAATGTAAGTAAGCTGACTGCTTTTTGTGGTAATATTCAACCAACCGTTTGCAGGGTTGGGATAAACAAGCATATCATCTTTCAATACGATTTCATCTATTCCTATAAAAATGGATGTTTTATCCTTCTTGATATTTGAACGTGTAGTATTGATGGCTGCGCGCGATGGTGTACAAGTTATACCCCAGTTGGCATCCACTACATAATTGGCATCAGGAAATGAATTGTAGGTAAGGTCGGTGTAGGTTGAGTTTGTACCGGGTATGTTGCCTATGGGGAAGAAGTTATTGTTATTAATAGCATCACGATAGAAGTTGAAAGAAAGGATAGGGTTCAACTGACCTTCTATCTGATAGAACGTCCATTGAAAGTTGCCGTTAGAAAGATTCTGCAGGTGAATGGTGGAGTGATAAAGACTGAGGTCTGACTCCACACCACAGCTATCTATAGTTGAAAGTTTGTAACGATAAGAAGTAACATTCGGGTTGGCTGCATAGTCATGATACTCGCTTAAAGAATCGTAAGGTACGGATGCTATTTTGGTATAAACATTGGATGAGGTTTCGCGATAAATACAGAAGCTGTCAATAAGATTGGTTGGTTGTTTTTCCCATATAACAATGTTGTGTGTGCTGGCGGTGTCAACCGTAACGAGACAGATAGCGGGTGCAGGGAGCTTGCTGTTAGATACTGCCAGTA
>CAZYXR010000021.1:32409-41531 GCA_964650845.1 uncultured Chitinophagaceae bacterium | reverse complement strand
TTATCACGCTGTATTTTTTGATTTTTAATCTTTATGCAGGACACCACTTTCATAGCTTGGTGGGTCTGATTCTTATGTCGCTGCCTTTTGCCACAAAAAGTGCAAACAGATTTATCCTGCTTTGGAAAGCAATTCGCTACTATCTGCTTTTTATTTTCGCTTCTGCTGCAATGTGGAAAATTTCGCGCGGAACAACTTTTGATTTTAATCAACTGCACAATATACTTCAGCATCAACACGCGCAGTTGCTCTTTGACAATGCCGATGGTTGGCACGCAAACTTTATTCGTTGGCTGTTGCTGCACCCATCAGTGTGTTTTGCACTATTGCTTACGGCAGTGCTTACTCAGCTTAGTTTCTTTGTTGGCTTTTTTACACAAAGATTCGACTGTGTTTTGTTGCTACTGTTGTGTGTATTTGTTGTATCAAACTACATTGTAATGAATATAGTTTCTGCTGAACTGTTAGTTTTGGGACTTACCTTGCTACCCGAAAATTTTTGGATAAAAGAATAACATGACATTATCTGCACTACCACTCACACTACTTTGTCTTGGCGACTCATACACAATTGGCGAAGCTGTTTTGCCAGCTGAAAGATTCAGTTTTCAAGCAGTGGAACTTTTAAAAAAAGAAGGTATTTTTTTTACAGAACCTGAAACAATTGCCAAAACCGGATGGACAACAGATGAACTCGCAACGGCTATTGAAGATCGAGATTTGCAACACAATTACGATTTTGTTACATTGCTTATTGGGGTAAACAATCAATATCGCCAACGAGACTTTGAAAACTACAAAGCAGAGTTTACAGCACTGTTGCAAACTGCTTTGGCTTTTGCAAAAAATAAAAAAGAAAGAGTATTGGTAGTTTCTATTCCCAATTGGGGCGTTACTCCATTCGTGGCACAAGATGCGCATAAGCGCAATCCAGAAACAATTGCCGAAGAAGTTGATCGCTTCAACACAGCTCAAGAAAAAATTTGCAAAGCGGCCGGCATTCATTTTATCGACATCACTACCGAATCGAGAAATGCCAAGTACAACAAAGCGCTAATAGCCGAAGACGGCTTGCATCCTTCGGCAAAAATGTATGCAGCTTGGGCGCAAAAAGTTGCTTCAAGAATTGAATTTGTATTGCGCATGCAGAAATAATTATTCTTATTTAAAAACCTCTGATTAGGTTTGCCACAATGATTTTTATTACCGGAACCAACGGCTTATTAGGTTCATACCTCGCAAAAAAATTGTTGCAACAAGGCAAAAAAGTACGTGGCTTAAAACGCGTTACTTCCGACCTTTCTTTGCTGGGCGAATATGTCCAGCAAATTGATTGGATAACTGGCGATATTCTTGATGTTACATCGTTGGAGCAAGCTATGAATAACGTTGAGGAAGTTTACCATTGCGCGGCCGTAATTTCGTTTGCATCGCACGAGGCAGCATATATGCTAAAAGCAAATATTGAAGGCACAGCGAATGTAATGAATGCTGCATTAGAAGCGGGCGTAAAAAAAGTGGTACATGTAAGCTCCATTGCGGCCTTCGGCATTCACAAACCCGAAAAAGTAATTGATGAAAAAACAACTTACATAGAGCATAAAACCATACCTAACTATTATCGCAGCAAGCAGCTTGCCGAGCGCGAATCGTGGCGCGCCCATGCCGAAGGATTGAATGTTGTAATTGCAAACCCGGGCACAATTATTGGAGCCGGCAAATGGAGTGTGGAGCCTAACAGTTTGTTTCGCGATGTGTATGCCGGGTTGCCGTTTTACACACGAGGAACTAATTGCTTCGTAGATGTGCGCGATGTGGTAGATTGTTTGATACTGTTGATGGAAAAAGGGGCAAGTGGCGAACAATACATCATTTATTCCGAGAATGCTTCTCTCAAAGATTTACTGACAAAAATAGCCGAAGCTTTAGGCAAGAAAAAACCTTCGTTTGCCGTGTCGGGTTCGCTGGCAAAACTTGCAGTAGTATTTGAATGGTCAAAGGCCAAACTAACCGGCAAACGCCAAAGGCTTACTCCCGAAATGGCTTTTGTTGCCAATAAAGAATTTCGTTATTCCAATCAAAAAATAACAAACAACTTTGGCATAAAGTTTCGTTCAATAAACGATACCATCGAAGATACCGCCAAAGCATTTTTACAGTCAAAAAAGGAAGGGAAACGCTTCGGAGTTTTTCAATAATTACTTTATGAGCAAACTGCATTTTATCTTGTTGGTTACCACACTTGCTTGTAATGCTTGCAACCAAGTACTAAACAAAAGCACCAGCGAAACAAAACTTACCTGGGCCGAAAAAAACATTGTTGTAAATGAAAAAAACTGCAAAGCAGTTGATTGCGCATTTGCCGATTTTCGGTATGTAGTTTTTAGTGGTATCGGTGCCGATTCGCTGAACAAACAAATTGAAGAAATAATGGGTTCGTCATTTATTGGCGATTCATTGGTAATAGCCACACCAAAAACTTCTGCCGAAAACTTCATTACAGCATTTGAAAACAACAAACTGCAATTTCCATCAGACACCATAAAATGGAAGCTCGACCGACAAATTCGCACCGACACACTTTTAGAAAACATCGTTTCATTGCGCTATGACGAAAGCAGTGTAACTGGCGGCTCTTCTATTTCTTTTACTTTTTACAGTCATTTTCAAATTGCGCCATACAAAACTTTTTGGCTTGCCGATTTTTTGAGTTCGCCTGATGATACTTTGCTGGTAGCTGCCATTGCCGAAGCTATTTTTCGCGACAAAGCAGAACTTGCTGCCGATGAAGATTTGGCAGAAGCCGGTTATCTTTTTCCGAAAGGCAAATTCAAACTAAATGAGAACTTTCACTTTACCGAAGATGGTTTGGAGTTTCATTATAACATCAATGAGGCGGTGCCTGCGCAAATGGGCGAATACAAGCTGGAGATTCCCTACAATAAAATTGAACGTTTTCTAAAACCATCCATCTTTAAAACCACCACAAAATCGTAGCCGATCCAAAATATTGAACAGCAATTTATTTACTGTGCAATTAACTTTTGCATTGTTGTTTTAATTCGTCATATTCGCTGTGCATTCAAAATTGTTCTCTCATAGATTTATTACCATAAGTCATGAAGAGGATACACAAGTTATACAATATACCATTTGAGCGCAAGCTCAACATAGCGTTTGGCGTTATGGCGGTAATGTCGTTGTGTTTATTTGTACTTACCTATTTTAGTTACACAAAGTTTGAAACAACCGCCAACTGGGTTAGCCACGCCAATAAAGTAATGTACTTTAATGAGCAGGTAATAACCGAGGTGTTGAACATCGAAACTGCTTCGCGGGGGTTTGCGCTTACCGGCAGCGAAGAATTTTTAGCTCCATTTTATAAAGCCAAAAAGGAACTCGATAAGCATCTTAAATATGTAAATCGGCTCGCTGCCGAAAATGCCAAGCGCAAAAATGATTACGCAAAGATTGAAAAAGAGATTGCTGCAAAAATTCAACTTTCGGAACGCATTATAGAATTGCGCAGAACAAACAATTGGACACCCTCGCTGGCTACCGAAATAAAGGCAGCCAACAATGTTATGGAAGTTATAAAACAATCGATGGAGAAGCTGCAAAAAGAAGAAATGGAATTGCTTGCAAATCGAGAACTATCTCACATACAATGGCTTCGGCTTTTCAATTGGGCAATGGTGATATCATTGTTCTTTATGTTTGTTATTCTGGTCACCTCCGCCTACAACATATTCAACAATTTCCGCTTCAGAAAAATAGCCGAAAGAGATTTGGCCGAAAGCAAACAAGTGCTGCAAAGCATTATTGACAATACCACCACAGTCATTTTCACCAAAGATGAAAACGGCAAATTTTTGATGGTGAACAAACAATTTGAAAAAATAATGGGCTTGCCGGCTTCGGAAATTGTAGGAAAAAAAGATAGCGATTTTTACCCGGCCGATGCAATAGAACAATATCGCATAGCCGACAACAAAGTGTTTAAAAATGGCGAAACCGTTGAAGCCGTTGAAACTGCCACTATGCAAGGAAAAGAAGCAACTTACCTTGCCATAAAGTTTCCGTTGTATGACGAAAACGGAAAAATATATGCGCTTTGCGGCATGAGTGCAGATATTACCGAGCGCAAAAAAGCCGAAGAAAAAATACTGGAGCTAAACACCACGCTGGAGGCAAATGTTTTTAGACTCAACAATATCAATCGAGAGTTAGAGGCTTTTACCTATTCTGTATCGCACGATTTACGTGCCCCTTTGCGCGCCATAAACGGATTTGCTGCATTGCTTGGAAATAAAACTACTACAAAAGGCGATGAAGAAATACTTCGCATTGTAAACATCATCAAAGATAGCTCGCAACAAATGGGGCAGTTGATTGATGACCTTTTAGCTTTTTCGCGCATTGGCCGATACAAACCTAAGCTGGAAGAAACAGACATGCGCGAACTTGCCGATATGGTGTTGCAGCAACTTACCATTGATTATCCGCTGCAAAAAATTTCATTGAACATAAAAGGCGTAGAGCCCATTACCTGCGACCCCTCGCTGATAAAACAAGTGTGGGTGAATTTAATTTCTAATGCACTTAAATATTCGGCTCAAAAAGAAGTGCAAAACATAGAAATAGGCAGCCGCAAAAACAACAATGAAGTTGTTTATTACATCAAAGATAATGGTGCTGGTTTCGATATGCGCTACTACGATAAGTTGTTTGGAATTTTTCAACGGCTGCACTCCAACAACGATTTTGAAGGCACCGGGGTTGGGCTTGCCATTGTACACCGCATTGTAAAAAGACACAGCGGCAGAGTGTGGGCCGAAGGTGAAGTGAACAACGGTGCTACTTTCTATTTTTCGCTTCCAAAAGTTGCTAATGTTATAGACATATAATTATATTCACTCATGTAAATTTCGCCCATGAATCACTTAAATATTGACATCCTGCTTGCAGAAGACAGTCCCTACGATGCCGAACTTACATTAATGGCATTGCGCTCTCGGAATTTAGTCAATAAAATCCATCATGTTGTAGATGGTGTGGAAGCACTCGATTTTATTTTTGGAGAAGGCAAATACCAAGGTAGAGAACCCGGCAAGGGGCTAAAACTCATTTTGCTCGATTTAAAAATGCCGCGCATCAACGGCTTAGAAGTTTTAGAGAAAATAAAAAATGACGAGCGCACCAAAAACATTCCGGTGGTGGTGCTTACTTCTTCAAACGAAAATTTCGATATAGATAAATGTTATGCTTTTGGCGTAAACAGCTACATCGTAAAACCGGTTGAGTTTGATGTATTCTCAAAAGTAGTTTCCGAACTTGGATTTTACTGGATGATGCTAAACAAAACGGGGGAGTAAAATATAGCCCTTCGCACCTTCTCTCGCATAGGAAGTAGCATTAGAGAAATGGATAATCAAAACACAAAACAGCCCGCGCAACTCTTAGCTGCACGGGCTGTTTGATATTATCTGCAAAGCAGAAAAGTATGCTCTATGGGAAAATACCCAATGCCGAGTAAGCGTTTTTGATTTTGTTGATAGAAAGACCAAAAGCCGCTGTGCGCAAATCTGGAATTTTTTTATTGCTGCGCTTAAACTCGCGGATGTCGCGATAGGCCGAAATCATCGTGTCTTGCAAACCTGAATTTACGAGGTCAATTTCTCCTGCTCCGTGAATTACACTTTTCACCTGTGTAGGTGTTGCTTTTTTACCCGAAAGGTCTTCAATCAGCTTCACAATATTTTGTTGAGTTTCTTCTTCAAAACGCCTTTGCATTCTGCCAAAGCGTACATGCGAAAGGTTTTTCAGCCATTCAAAATAACTTACCGTTACCCCGCCCGCATTGGCATAAATATCCGGCACAATCATTATTCCCTTTTTCAACAGAATTTCTTCTGCCTCAGGCGTGATGGGGCCGTTGGCTGCTTCGCAAATAATTTTTGCTTTTACCTTTGCAGCATTTGCTCCTGTTATTTGTTTTTCCAATGCAGCAGGAATCAAAATATCGCACTCCATTTCCAGTGCATCTACATTTTTCTTCAAGTTCTTAGCACCCGGGTAGTCGGTGATTTTACCGCTAACTTTTCTGTGCAGCAATACCTTGTCGGGGTCGAGCCCTTTAGGGTCATAAATCGCGCCATCGCTTTCAGCAATAGCAATAATTTTTGCACCATATTTTTGAATAATACGTGCTGTGTGATAGCCCACATTGCCCAAGCCTTGAACAATTACAGTTTTACCCTCCAAACCTGGCTCTAAACCAAGTTTTTTCATGTCATCTTTATAGCTGCAAATTTCATTCAATGCATATACCACACCGCGTCCGGTAGCTTCGGTTCTGCCTTTTATACCGTTTAGGTGAACGGGCTTGCCGGTTACACAAGCATAAGCATCCACTTCTTGTTGGTTGAGAGAAGCAAAAGTATCTACTATCCATCCCATTTCGCGCTCGCCTGTACCGTAATCTGGAGCCGGCACATCCAAGCCCGGACCAATCATATTTTTCTTTACCAATTCATAAGTGTATCTGCGTGTGATGGACTCCAACACTTCTTCGGGGGTATTGCGCGGGCTTATTTTGATTCCGCCTTTAGCACCGCCAAATGGAACATCCACAATAGCGCACTTATAGGTCATCAATGCGGCAAGTGCCATCACCTCGTCTTGATCTACATGCATACTGTAACGAATACCGCCTTTGGTGGGCATGCGGTGATGACTGTGTTGCACACGATACGCTTCAATAACTCTTACTTCTTTACCCCACTTCACCGGAAAGTTTACGCGATAAATACTGTTGCAAACTTTTATTTGTTCCAATAAACCTTCGGGGCAGTTGGTAAATGGTGCTGCTTTATCGAAGTAATGCGATACGCTTTGCGAGAAAGATAATTCTTGCAATTGCTTTTTAGATAATGCCATACTGTTGTTTTTTTGTTTCGTTTTGTTACTGGCAAATGGAAGAACATTTTCGATATTTCCAAAATATGAAAGGTTAATTCTTGTTGCGAATTTTTAAAGTGTTGTTTCTGCAATTCTATCCTTGTTTGAAACATTCATTTCTCTTTGTCGTACACGCAATAAAATCTCTCGCAGCAAGTACGATTATGAAAGTTTTGTGGTGAAACTTTATTAAACCAACATCAACACAACCTGCTATGAGAAAAATTTTTACCCCCCTAATTATTGCCTTTGTACTGGCTCTGCTTTCGAGTTTTGTGAAACCATCTACACATGTACAAAGTGCCGCAAAAGCGCACATTGTTGCCTCAAACAGAACATTGCCGTAGTGTATCAACACCTTGTTGAGTTTATTTAGCATAGTAAACGATAGTTTCTGCGCTGCTGCATTACTTTTGCTCTATGCAGCAATATCACGAGTTACTTCAACATATCCTTGATAACGGCACTTATAAAAGCGACCGCACCGGCACTGGCACTTACAGTGTGTTTGGTTATCAAATGCGCTTCAATTTGAGCGAGGGCTTTCCGCTGGTAACAACAAAAAAATTGCACTTAAAATCAATTGTGCATGAGTTGCTTTGGTTTTTAAAAGGCGATAGCAACATTCAATATTTATGTAAAAACGGTGTGCGGATTTGGGACGACTGGCCCTTTGCTAAATACAAAGCAAGCAGCGAGTATCAAGGCGAAGATTTAAAGGCCTTTGGTGTGCGCATTGCAAATGATGATGCCTTTGCAAAACAATGGGGTAATTTAGGTCCTGTATATGGTGTGCAATGGCGCAGCTGGCAAGGCGGTAGCGGCACAAGCGTTGATCAAATAGCACAACTTATTCAACAGATAAAAACTAACCCCGATTCGCGCAGGTTGATTGTAAGCGCATGGAATGTGCCGCAGATAAACGAAATGGCTTTGCCGCCTTGCCACACCATGTTTCAATTTTATGTAGCCAATGGAAAACTGAGTTGCCAGCTTTATCAACGCAGTGCAGATGTATTCTTGGGCGTGCCTTTTAATATTGCTTCGTATGCGTTGCTTACTATAATGATTGCCCAAGTATGCCATTTAGCACCTGGCGATTTTGTACATACTTTTGGTGATGCGCATTTATATTCTAATCACATTGAGCAAACAAAACTGCAGCTATCGCGCGAGGTTCGTGCTTTGCCGCAAATAAAAATCAATGAATCGGTGAAAGATATTTTCGGTTTTCAGTACGAAGATTTTTCATTGGTAGATTATAATCCGCATCCGCACATCAGTGCCGAAGTGGCGGTGTAGTTTTACTTTATTCTTTCTAACTGAATTACCGATGACGGTGCAACTTTTATTGGTACTGTTTCCTCTTCCACGTTGGTAAGTTCCAACCCAAAATCTTCGGCAGTAGAAAGCGAAATTGCTTTTAAGAAACGATACCCTTTAATAATAAACTGGTCGTAAGGCGAAATGTTATCGTCAATTGCCACCCGCGAATTCAACAAAATAAATTTGAAATCGGCAGGCATGTTGTATTTGCGCAAACTTGGGTAGTGACTTATCTCATCTACTTCACCGTTTTTTACCATTTCGTTTACAATTTGCGAAAACATAAGATTCACTTTGTGTTCTACTTTAAAGCCAAACTTTAATCGCACAAAAAAGCATCTGCGCGGAATAACCGTATCTACCAAATAGGATGCGCCATAAGGCTCATTGGTTATATCTACATGCACAAACCAATAAATATCGGCTCGTTTTGGCCGCTTGCGAAAAATGGAATAGATAATATTTGAATCAATATGGCTTTTATCGTTTGCCATAGCCAAATACACCAAGTTGTTGGCTTCTTTTTGAATGCTATCGTCTTGCATTAAGTCTTTCAGCATGGGTATGTAATCTTTTATGGGCACAAACTCTGTATGTTTTTTACGCAACTGTCGTGCTTTGTACAAAATCCACATTGCCAAAAATAGCAGCGATGAAAGCAAGAATGTAAACCAACCGCCATGTGTAAACTTTATAAGGTTCGATGCAAAAAAAGCACCCTCGAGTGGAAGAAAAACTAACGGAATACCCAACACCAACCACAAACCCCTTCGCTGCACAGTCATTAAATAAGTAAGCAAAGCCGTGGTCATCAACATATCAATGGTTATTGCCAA
>CAZYXR010000021.1:19701-32399 GCA_964650845.1 uncultured Chitinophagaceae bacterium | reverse complement strand
CTTCCATATTTGCCGATTCACGAAAAATTAAAACCACTGTAATGCAACCGCCCAACAAAAACCAATTCATGAACGGAATGTACATCTGCCCTTGATGAGCCGTTGGGTACAACACTTTCATATTCGGCCACAGTTTTAATTTCATCGCTTCGTTTACCAATGTAAAAGAACCCGAAATCAAGGCTTGGCTTGCAATGATAGTAGCAAGTGTAGCTACGGTAATGCCAATGGGAATAAACCATTCGGGCATAATGGCATAAAATGGACTGGCGCCTTCGTAAATTTTACCCTCGTGAGTTGTGAGCAGATATGCGCATTGTCCAAAATAATTAAGCAATAAACCAGTGAGCACATATGCCCAAGACACTCTTATATTCTCTTTGCCGCAATGACCTAAATCGCTGTACAAAGCTTCGCCCCCGGTAGTGCACAGAAATACCGCCCCCAAAAACCAAAACCCCCCGGGGTAATTCACCAACAAATTGAATCCATAAACAGGATTAAAGGCAGCAAGTATCTGCGGATACTTCAAAATTTGTATCAAGCCCAATACCCCAATCATGGAAAACCATATCAGCATAATTGGACCAAAAATTCCGCCCACCACTTTTGTGCCAAACTGCTGGAAAGTAAACAAGCCGATTAGAATAATAATTACTATCGGCACAGTAGGAATATCGGGATTGATGATGCGCAAACCTTCTACGGCCGAGGAAATAGAAATGGGCGGAGTAATAAAACCATCGGCTATCAAAGTGGCGCAGCCAATAATTGCCGGAATGATGGTCCACTTTACTTTGTATCTGCGCACCAATGCATAAAGCGCAAAAATTCCACCTTCGCCTTTGTTATCGGCATTAAGCGCAAGCCACACATATTTTATGGTAGTAAGCAGTATCAAAGTCCACACCACACAACTCATGCCGCCCAGCACCAACTCTTTGGTTACCAAATGCTCGCTCACAATGGCATTCAATACGTAAATGGGCGAAGTTCCTATATCACCAAAAATAATTCCAAGTGTAATTAGTGCGCCTGCTGCGCTCAGCCGATGCTCCTTGTTGCTAAAAGCCATTTGGTGTTGTTTGGAAAATCTTCAAATAATGAAAACTTGACTGGCAACTTATTTTGCCGAATGCAAACGTACGTCATTTTTATATCTGTATCATTTATGCCTTGCATAAAGATTTCCACCTATGTGTGTGGTTTTGGGTAGAACAGTTCCAAGTTCCAAAAAGCTGAATAGCCTTTTGAAGAAACAACTTCAAAGCCCAAAAAAATACGTTTATATTTATAGCACTAAACACATACAGATGAAAGATTTTTTCTCCTCCGTAAAAAAGTCGCTGCTTGTTTTTTGTGCAACAATTGCAGCCTTTAGTGCGCAAGCGCAGTGGGTCAGTATTCCCGATACAAATTTTGGTAAGTGGCTGAATACAAATGGCTACAATATGTGCCTGCAAGGCAACAGTATAAGTGGGTGGCAGATGGACACCACTTGCAATGAGTTGGTGAGTGATACAACTTTAGACTGTAGTAACATCGCTATCAGTAACATTGATGGGATTCAATATTTCGATAGTCTTAAAAAACTTCGTTGCAATCTAAACAACCTTAGTTCGCTACCAGTATTACCCGCTACTTTAGTTCATTTAAATTGTTCAAACAACAAACTTGAATCGCTACCCGCTCTACCTAGTTCTTTAACTTATCTGGATTGTTCAATAAATGAGCTTACATTATTACCAAACCTACCTGTTTCTCTAATTCACTTGGATTGCTTTTCCAATTATCTAACTACGCTTGCCCTACCTAATTTTTTAACCTATTTGAGATGTTCAGACAATCAGCTTGCCTCATTACCGCCATTGCCAAACTCTCTTACTCATTTGTATTGTTTTACTAATCATTTAACATCCTTACCTGTTCTACCAAATTCTTTAACTCTTTTGTGGTGCGATGGAAATCAACTTGAATCGCTGCCAGCATTACCAAATGTTTTAACTGAGTTAAGATGTGGAAATAACAAACTTACTTCATTGCCCTCATTACCCGACTCTCTTACAGAGTTAAGATGCTCACACAATCCCTTGTTATCGTGCTTGCCTAAATTAGGCATTGTGAAATCCTTGGTTTTTTCTGGAACTAAAATCATTTGCTTGCCCAACTACCCTCAACAGAACGCATACAGCCAGCCCCTTTTGGATACAATACCGCTGTGTAACCCTTTTAATCCAAACAGTTGTGATGTGTTTCACAATATCTCGGGCAATGTGTTTTTTGATTCAATTCAAAATTGCGTGAAAGATGTTTCAGAAATGAACGGAAATGTCAAAGTGATGCTGTACAAAAAAGGAGAACTGGAGCAACAGTCGTCCACATTTACTTTGGGCTCATATACTTTCGATACCGACCTCGATACCTTTGAAGTTCGTATTGACACTGCAGGATTACCATATACAATTGCCTGTCCTTCATATTTCTCTCACACCTCTGTTCTAACTCCGCAAGATTCTTTTGACACTGATAATGACTTTGGTCTGCGTTGTAAGCCGGGCTTCGATTTAGGAGTGTTTAGCGCAGTAAGAGTCAGGGGTGTTCTTTTTCCTGCACAAATAGCAACTTTTCGCATTAAAGCAGGTGATATTGGTAAATTATATGGATTGAATTGCATATCTGGTATTGGAGGCCAAATGGTAGTTACTTACTCAGGCCCTGCAACCTATTCGAGCTCGGCAGTTTTAACGCCAACGGTTACTGGCAATACGCTTACTTATAACATTGTCGATTTCAGTGCACTTAACATCAACAACAATGGTTTTGAATTAGGATTTCGCACTGACACATTTGCGCAGATTGGTGCCCTTTTTTGTTTAACCATCACGGTTATTCCCGATGTTGCGGGCGACATCAATATCACTAATAATACTTTGCGAGTTTGCTCCCGCATAGTAAACAGCATGGACCCCAACATGAAAGAAGTAAGCCCTGTAAATACAATTGCACCAGATGAAGATTGGCTTACCTACACCATCCACTTTCAAAACATGGGCAACGCCCCCGCCATACATATCTATGTAATGGATACTTTGGATAACAACGTAGATGAAAGCAGCATACAAATACTCGGCAGCAGCCACCGTATGCTTACAGAGATAAAAGGAAATATCGCTCGCTTTAACTTTCCTAACATCAACTTAATTGATAGCGCCACCAACGAACCCGAAAGCAAAGGCTGGCTGCAATACAAAATCAAAAAGAACAGCAACTTGGCTTTAGGTACTCAAATCAAAAACACAGCAAGCATCTACTTTGATTTCAATGCACCTGTGGTAACAAATACAGTAACGAATACAGTTGAGCAACCAAATGCTGTGAAAGAAAGTAGAGAACAGATGTCAGACATCAGCGTGTTCCCGAACCCGACTAATGATGTGGTGTATATCAGCTACGCCTCCAACACCTCTGCCGAGGTTACGCTCTTTAACATGAATGGCGCAGTGTGTTTACAACAACAACTTACAGCTACTCATCAATCAATATCATTGAGTGGCTTGCCTTCGGGTGTTTACTTTGTTTCGGTAGCAGCAGGCGGCAACGTAGTGAGGAAAAAGGTGGTGAAGTGGTAGTTACTACACATCAAACCCCAGCTTTTGCCTTAGCTCTGTAGTTAGCTTAGGCAATTTTTTGCGTTCAATCATAAACGAAGTAAGTTCGGCAAACTCGGCAAAAATGTAGTGTTTATCAACCGTGCCGCGCAAATACTCTTTGCCGGTGCTGCCTCCTGTGCCCACGCGCGTGCCTATCATGCGATGAACCATGTTCATGTGGCGATAGCGCCAAGTGGCAATGCCTTCGTCAATTTTCAACAACACATTTATTAAAGTAAAAGGCATTTGCAGCAAAGGATAATCTCTATACATCATAATAAACAAAGCAGCGCGTCTTGCCTTGGGCGAAAGATTCCAGCTTTCATTCTTTTCGGCACTAAAAAGCAACTCATCAAATCGGGTAAGGTTGAATTTTTCGGCTGCAAGCAAACTGCCATCATACGCATCGCGGTAGCTTTTCCAGTATGGATGCAATCCGTTCGAAGCTTCAAAGCCTTGCCAAAACTCAGCTTTATCAAAAAACGGCATACGCTCCAACCATTCGTTTATCGAATCAATAAGCGGTTTGGTAGTTTCTACATCTTCAATAATTTTTTTATCGGCCAGGCGCAACTGGCTGGTGTAATACTCTTTGCCGTGGCGGTTTTGCATTTTCAACCCCAATTTGGCTTCCAACACTTTAAACTGAATGCTTTGGAAACCCGAGGCCGGGCGCAAACGATTCCTGAAATCCAAGAAATCGAGCGGAGTCATGGTTTCCAAAATATCTATTTTGCCAATCAGCGTTTGTAAAATAGTTACCACTCGTTTAAGCCTATGGTTCACCACAAACAAATCGGGCGAATTATCTTCAATATTCGATTTAGACATTATATCTATCACCGAGCCTACTTCAAACAATATTTGCTTAAACCACAATTCATACGATTGATGAATGATAATGAACAACATTTCATCGTGTGCGTGGTCGTTAGCTTTGTCGCTTTCAAGCTCTTGTGCACCAAGAATTTTATCTAATTGAAGGTAATCGCTGTAGTAAACTCCGTTTTCCATCTTATTGATTTATACGCGGTAAAGATGAAAACTTTGAGTTCACCACAAAATGATAATACTCAGTACATAGTCGCTCTCGGTTTAAATGCTTACCTTCGCGCCCGTTTTCAAAGTGGAAAATAAATTTCCACCTATTTAAGTTTGTATATGAATATTAGAAATATAGCAATTATTGCCCACGTTGACCACGGCAAAACAACATTAGTAGATAAGCTTTTGCATCACTGCCAGCTTTTTCGCGAAAACCAACAAACTGGCGAGTTGATTCTCGACAACAACGAACTGGAGCGCGAGCGCGGTATCACTATTCTTGCAAAAAACGTTGCAGTAGAATATAAGGGCGTAAAAATTAACATCATTGACACTCCAGGCCACGCAGACTTTGGCGGAGAGGTAGAGCGCGTGTTGAACATGGCCGATGGCGTGTTGCTGCTGGTAGATGCCTTTGAGGGACCAATGCCACAAACACGTTACGTGTTAAGTAAAGCAATTGCATTGGGCAAAAAACCAATTTTGGTTATCAATAAAGTAGATAAAGAAAATTGCCGCCCCGATGAAGTACACGAATCTGTTTTCGATTTGATGTTTCACTTAGGTGGCACTCAAGACCAATTAGATTTTCCAACGGCTTACGGCTCGGCAAAAAATGGCTGGATGAGCGGAGACTGGAAAAACCCGGCAACCGATGTTTCGTATCTACTCGATACTATTATAGAACACGTTCCTTCGCCCGAAATTAAAGAAGGTCCTGTGCAGTTGCAAGTTACTTCATTAGATTATTCGAGCTACATTGGGCGTATTGCCGTAGGGCGCGTATCGCGTGGAACGCTAAAAAGCGGCACTCCAATTATGCTGATAAAGCGCGATGGCAACATGGTAAAATCGCGCATTAAAGAACTATATGTTTTTAGCGGCTTAGGAAAAATGAAAGCCGATACCGTAAACTGTGGCGACCTTTGCGCAGTAGTAGGTGTAGAAGGTTTCGATATTGGCGATACTATTGCCGATTTTGAAAAACCCGAAGCTATGCCACCTATTAGTATTGATGAGCCTACCATGAGCATGATATTCACGGTAAACAGCTCACCATTTTTTGGTAAAGAAGGTAAGCACGTTACTTCGCAAAAAATTCGCGAGCGCTTAGAAAAAGAATTGGAAAAAAACCTTGCACTTCGTGTAGAAAATAACGAAAATGGCGATGCCTTCATCGTATTCGGTAGAGGTATTCTTCACCTTGGGGTATTGATAGAAACCATGAGACGCGAAGGCTTTGAAATGTGCATAGGCAACCCGCGTGTAATTGTAAAAGAAATTGACGGGCAAAAATGTGAACCGATAGAGATATTGACAATTGACTGCCCCGAAACTACCAGCGGAAAATGTATAGAATTGATTACCATGCGCAAGGGCGCACTATTGATTATGGAACCGAAAGGCGATGTAATGCACATGGAGTTTGAAATTCCTTCGCGCGGTATTATCGGCTTGCGCACATTGATTTTGAATGTGAGCGCAGGCGAAGCCATTATGGCGCACCGCTTTAAAGAGTTCCAGCCGTGGAAAGGCCAGTTAGCTTCTCGTATCAACGGAACTTTGATTTCTAAAGAAGGCGGCAGAGCCACAGCTTACTCTATGGATAAATTTGCCGACCGTGGTAAGTTCTTTATCGAAGATGGTGTGGAGGTTTATGAAGGTCAGATAGTGGGTGAAAACAACAAAGACAACGACTTGGTGTTAAACATCACCGAGGCTAAAAAACTCACCAACTTCCGCGCATCGGGTACCGATGATAAATCATCGCTGGCTCCACCAATAATTATGAGTTTGGAAGAAGCCATGGAGTACATTCAGGAAGATGAATATGTAGAAGTAACACCGCTTTCTATCCGCCTGCGCAAAGTGTTTTTGAAAGAGCACGAAAGAGCAAGCAACAAAAAGAAAGGAGCCAACGCTTACGTGTAAGCAAAGCTGATTTATAAAGTAAAAGCCTTTGTATGTTTTAAAAACTGCAGAGGCTTTTTTGCTTTTATAGCTGCAACACCATATCATTATTACAGCCTATTGATACTTCACAACCTTTGCTGTTTTTAGCAAGTCAAAAGCTGTTTTCCAATCGGGCAGTGTGTCGGCATCATAGGTATAAGTGCGAATTTCCTTTGCAATTTTGCCGCCTTCTTTCATAGCTGCTAAGTGCGCTCCGCTGCGGGCAAAGTCTTTTAGCTCCTGCTCGCTGTTCCAAAGTGTCATGGTGTAATGCTTTGTCCAAATTCCGCGCTTTTTCATTGCTACACAATTGGTGGCTTTCATTTGTTGCAAAATTTTTAATGCACTTAGCGAAAGCGCGAAGAATTTTAAAGGACCTTTCAGTTCGATAGATGTGATAGTAACTTTCATTTCAGTAGATGTGATTGTTGTTCAAAAATAAAAACTAGTATGTTATACAAAACAAGAACACAACAAGGTGTTTCTTTTCCGTTTTAACCATCAAAAGATAAGCTTAAGGTGATTGTCTGTGGCAAAAATGATTGCATTCTTACCTCAAATTTTTAAGCAGGCAACATGAACTATACATTTGTCATCAACAAAAAACTATTGTATGAAAAAGTTATTCGCATTCATTTTTACAGCAAGTTATTTACTTCAATTATCTGCACAAAACTGGTTGCCGGTTGGTAGCGGTGTGGGCGACACGCGAGAGATAAAAGCACTAATAAGTTACAACGGCAACTTGATTGCCGGAGGTGATTTTCGCGCCATGGGCGCAAACACAAAAACCAAGCGTGTTGCTCAATGGAATGGCACAGAATGGCAAAACATGGGGGCTGGTTTTAATGGCGAGGTACGTGCATTTGCAGTCTTCAACAACGAGTTGTATGCCGGTGGCAATTTCGATAAAGACTCATCGGGCAGCATCAGTTACACAGGTAATATTGCAAAATGGAATGGCTCGGCATGGGTGGTAGTTGCTGGTGCTGATGCAGACAACACAGACATTCGCGCAATGTATGTTTTCAAAAATAAATTGCATGTAACCAATATGCGCTACGATCAAAACATCGCCTCGGTTCGTCCTGTAATTTCAGTTTTTGACGGAAGCAGTTGGGTAGATTTGCCGGACGAGTTTAAGGGACCACTTCATTATGCTTACCTATATGCAATAGGCGAATACAAAGGCAACCTTGTGGTGGCCGGAGTGTTCGATTCGGTGGGGAGTGTTGCAGCTCATCGTGTGGCATTATGGAACGATACCGTTTGGAAAAGCCTGAACCTTCCTGTTTCGGGTAGAGAACAATTTACGCCTTCGGTAATTGGTTTAGCGGGCAGAGGCTATGCCATAAAAGAGCATAACGATAAACTGTTTTTGGGCGGTATCGTCAATAACTTTGTACAGAACGCGGGCGACACAATAACACCTCCTTTAGTTTCATGGAACGACACTTCATGGACAGCATACCGCTTTGACCAAAACATTGGCGCAACGGTGCTGAGTTTGCAATCTATCAACGATACGCTTTATGCAATGGGGGAGTTTGCTTACACTAACAACGGCAACCTCGAAGGCGGTTGTGTAACACTAAACACTATTGCTTCGCCACCTTTCAACAGCCTGCACTTTTACAACACATCTACTGATGCAATAGATGTAAATGCTTCTACCATTCATAACGGCAATTTGTATGTAGGCGGTAAATTTAGCTATGCAGGCACTAATGCTGTTAACAACATTGCTCGTTTCGATCCTACGCCAATCTCTACCTCTATTTCTAATTTGCAGCACCAGTACATAAAACTATATCCAAATCCAGCACACAATTACTTTTTTATAGAAAATGCTAACGCCCTTCGCATTCACATATTCAATATCTTGGGTGAAAAGATACAAACCAATCAACTCGAAGAGAACACCCGCATTGACATAGCAAACATGTCATCGGGTGTTTATTTTTATCAAATTGAAATGAACGATAAAAACTTGCTGAAAGGGAAGCTAATTGTGGAATAAATGTTGCTTGCCTTGCAATTGATGAGGTAGGTAAAAAAGGTTGTTTTTTTGATATGCCTACATAATTTGTCAATTACTCGTTTCTCTTTTCTGCCATCTTGTCGGTTCTCTGCCGTTGGCACGCAATTTGAGAATTGGGCATTATCTAAAAACATATCTAATGGAAAAAGGCAATATCTCTGTTTCAACCGAAAACATTTTCCCCATCATCAAAAAATTCCTTTACAGCGAGCAAGAAATTTTTCTTCGCGAGTTGGTAAGCAATGCCGTAGATGCTACTACCAAAGTGCGCAAACTGTCGGGCATGGGCGAAGTAAAAGGCGATTTAGGCGAGTTGTTTATTGAAGTGAGCATCAACAAAGAGGCAAAAACACTTACCATCAGCGATCGTGGCATAGGCATGACGGCCGATGAGGTAAAACGCTACATCAATACCATTGCACTTTCAAGTGCCGAAGAGTTTATCAAAAAATTTGAAGACACCGACAAGGCAAGTATTATAGGGCATTTTGGTTTGGGTTTCTACTCTGCATTTATGGTGGCCGACACCGTAGAAATTATCACCAAAAGCTATAAAGATGAACCTGCTGCGCACTGGACCTGCGATGGCACTACCGAGTTTTCGTTGGCTCAGCATGATAAAACCGACAGAGGAACTGACATAGTGTTGCACATTACCGAAGATGCAAAAGAATATTTGGACGATTACAAAGTGCGCCAAATGCTCGAAAAGTATTGCAAGTTTTTGCCTGTAAACATTCGTTTTGGAACCGAAGATGTGGACAGCGAAACCGAAAAAGATGCCGAAGACAAACCAGTGAAAGTTTCTGTGCCGCACATCATCAACAATCCGCAACCCGCCTATATTAAATCGCCATCGGAACTAAAAGATGAAGACTACACGCGCTTTTACAACGAGTTGTATCCTTTCACCGAGCCGCCATTGTTTTGGATTCACATCAACACCGACTTTCCATTCAACTTAAAAGGCATTTTGTATTTTCCTAAGTTCAAGCCCAATGCCGAACTTAATCGCAATAAAATTCATTTATACAGCAATCAGGTTTTTGTAACCGATTCGGTAGAGCAAGTGGTGCCCGAGTTTTTGATGTTGCTGCAAGGTGTAATTGACTCACCCGATATTCCATTGAACGTCTCGCGCAGCTACCTACAAGGCGATCCGAACGTGAAGAAAATTTCGCAACACATTGTGAAAAAGGTTGCCGATAAGCTGCATGAAATTTTCAAGCAAGATAGAACTGCCTTTCAACAAAAATGGGAGAGCCTTGGCGTGTTTGCCAAATACGGCATGTTGAGCGATGAAAAGTTCTATGATACTGCGCAGAAGTTCGCCTTGTATGAAAATACGGCTGGCGCGTTTTTTACTTTTGACGAACTGAAAGAAAAAACACAAACGTTGCAAAAAGACAAAAACGGGAAACTGGTTTTGCTTTATACAACCGATAAAGAAACACAGGATAGCTACATTCAAAGTGCTAATCGCCACAGCTACGAAGTGTTGCAATTTGACGCGTTGATTGACCAGCACTTTATTCAATTTTTAGAAGGTAAACACAGCGATGTAACCTTTAAAAGAGTGGATGCAGATACCATCAATAAGTTGATTGAAAAAGAAGAGGAAGCGGCTTCGGTTCTATCAAAAGAGGAAGAAGAAAAAGTGAAGCAAATTTTTACGGGTGTAATCAACGACAGCAAAGCGCAGGTGGAACTAAAAGCACTTTCACCCGATGATGCTCCGGTGCAAATCACCAAAAGTGAATTTATGCGCAGAATGGCAGACATGAGCAAATACGGTGGCGGTCAGTTTGCATTTATGGGCGAAATGCCCGAGCAAATTGCGGTAGTAGTAAACAGTAATCACGCATCTGTAAAAAAGATATTAGCCAACGAAACCAATACAAAAGTTGCCCGCCAGCTTTATGACCTTGCGCTGCTTGCTCAAGGTATGCTAAAAGGCAAAGCGCTTACAGATTTTATTCAAAGAAGTGTGGCTGAGGTGTAAGAATAGGAGCTTTTACTAAAGGGAGTTTAATCTGCGCACAGTAGCACAACTGCTAAATAGTAATCACTGTCATTATATGGAAGTTACCCATTCACTTGAATGGCAATGATCAACTTCGCAACGAAACTGTACTGCTTGATGTTCATGGTTAGTTTGTTTTAACCGCTTTTGCATAACATTTATTGCTCGGAAGTTTCCAACAGTTTAAGGCCGAAGCCTAAAAATCTGTTATCACCTCAAAAACTTGGTGAGCAGGCAAGCTCAATTGCGTCATTTTTTCGCTTTCGCATCCATAAGTCAATCGCCAGTATTATTTTAACCAGAACTCAGATTGTAGAGATATTCTACAACATTTTATTTCCCTTATTGCTTTGTGCTTGGCAACCAATCTCAAATATTTCTCTACTTTAGTTCATGCTTTTAAGTAAGCAAGCGAAATGATGTTGTTGAGAGAAACCGGAAGTAAAAAATCAGAGACCCAAAATAGCAGAGCTACACCCGTTAGCCAATGGCAATTAATTGGTAAAACAAATAAGTTGTGCCTTGTAGTATTTGCCATTGTTATGCTTTTTGCTTCTCCTGTATTTGGGCAGGCAACCAATATTCAATACGGGCAAAACCGGGTGCAGTACAAAGATTTTATCTTTTCTTACTACGATACCGACCACTTTACGGTTTATTTCTATCAAGGCGGGCAGGATGTAGGAAAATATGTAACTAAGCAAGCAGAAGGCATCAACGAAGATTTACAACGCTTGCTCGATTTTAAATATCGCAGAAAAATTGACGTTATAGTTTACAATTCAATAAACGAACTAAACCAAACCAATATTGGAATCTACGCAGCCGGTAACAACGAAGGCGGTACTACCAATCTGCCCGACAACAAAATTTTTCTGTATTTCAATGGTAGCCACGAAGATTTAGATGTGCAATTGCGCGAGCGATTAGGCAAGTTGTATTTAGATAAATTGCTTACGGGCAGCTCTGTGCTGGAGTATGTACAAAACGCAGTAGCACTCAACATGCCCGATTGGTTTAGGCAAGGGTTTATTCAACATTATGCAAAAGGATGGAATAGCAATTGCGAAGATCATCTGCGCGATGGAATAATGAGCGGGCGGTATGCCAAGCTAAATAAACTTGACCCAAAGGAGGCCGTGTTTGTGGGACATTCAATCTGGCATTATGTAGAAGAAAAGTACGGCAAACAAGCGGTGGGTAATTTGATGTATTTAGCGCGAATAAATCGTAGCGTAGATAATGGTTTTCAGTTTGTAGTAGGGCAAGGTTTAGATGAAACTCTCACCGATTGGTTCAACTTTTATTTAGAAAGATTTAAGGCCGAAAGTGCAGTTACACAAAAACGCAGCAGCACAAACATCATCAAGCGCAAGAGCAAATACGGCTTCGATTATTACCAGTTGCGCATGAGCAACGATGGGAAAACAATAGCCTTTGCGCAAAATGATTTGGGCAGATATAAAGTGAAATTACTGAACACAGAGACCAATAAAAAGAAAACAGTTGTAAAAGGTGGATGGCGCACCAATACAATTTTTACCGATGATAAGCAACCACTATTGGCCTGGTCGCCAAGTGGTAAGCAGTTGGCTGTTGTGTTTGAAAAAAGAGCGGTAATATATTTAGGGATTTATGATACAAGCACCAAGAAAATGGATGTAAAACGTATGGATAAATTCCAAAAAGTGTTGCACATCAATTTCATGGATGATGATAAAAATTTAGTGATTAGCGCGGTGCAAAATGGTCAATCAGATATTTTTCTCTATCGCATTGCCTCTACCACCGTTACGCGCTTAACCAACGATTACTTTGATGATTTTCAGCCATGCTACATTGAAGTAAATGGAATGAGAGGAATATTGTTTGCAAGCAACAGAGCAAATGATGTAAAAAAGGAAGAGCGATTTTTGAACCAAAATTTTGCCAACAAACAGTTGGATTTGTATTTCATCAATTTGAATGAAACTGAAAGTTTGTATCA
>CAZYXR010000021.1:0-19691 GCA_964650845.1 uncultured Chitinophagaceae bacterium | reverse complement strand
CCAATACTCCTTATGCCAACGAAACTTACCCGCAGCAGTTTTCTGAAAACACGTACAGTTTTTTAAGCGATGCAAACGGAATCAACAATCGCCACACTGGCATCATGGAAAATGTTTTCGACCATTGGGAAAGAACTTTTTACTACAAAGACAAAGAAACCGGTGATGAAGATTCTATTTCGATTAGCGACACCGATGATGTGTTGGAGTATTTGGATGAAACTCTTGTTACCATTACAAATTCCGAGCGCAAACCCATTCATAAACTAAAAGGTATTACGCAGCAACACAGCAATTATTTTTACAACATTCGCGAGCAACAATTGCTGCCTGCCAAAGGCTTGGGCGTTGAGTTGGTAAAGCAAAACAACAAAACACTTTTTTACAAAATTCCGGTTGATTTTTCGGATGCGCAGGCATCAATGCCCTTTGTTACAAATTGGGGTAAAAGCAAAAGATTCAGTACAAAAGTAGCAGCCTTGAACAGTGATTCGACCATTGCATCGCAACAAAGCAAAGCACCCGGAGCAACTGCCGCAAAACCCGCCCGCGACCCCAAGCCATACGATTTTCAAAGCGAGTTTGATTACGATATTATTTTGTTCGATTGGGATTCTCTGAACAGTTCGCGCAACAATGCAAGCTTTTTGGCGCAAGTAGAAACCGGCTTTCAGTTTTTGCAAACCAAAGTGCGGCCATTTTGTGCGCTTTTCGTTAGATGATATTGTAACGCAGTTGGATAATAATTTAATTCTTACGCGCTATCAACCTTTCAATCCAAGCAATCCGAATTTCTTTACACCACCAATTAGTTTTGCAATAAAATTGGGTATTACCGATTTGCTCGAAAACCACAAAATTTATGGTGGAATGCGTTTGCCGTTTTCGGGCATCAGCGGCAACAGCGAATATTTTATCACTTACGAAAATCTTAAAAAGCGGTTAGATAAAAAGTTTACATACTATCGGCAATCTATTACGCAGAACAATGTTGCTGTAAAAACAAATTATGTAGAAGCCGACTTTCGTTATCCGCTCGATGTGTTGCAGCGATTGGGGTTTGGCGTGGCTTATCGGCACGATAAAACCGTTTTTAAAGCGGTGGATAGTGCTTCGCTTTTTGCGCCAAATGTTTCAAGCAGTTGGTTGTATTTAAAAGGCGAATATGTGTTTGACAATACTATGGTGGTGCAAGAAAATATCCGCTATGGTTTTCGTGCAAAAGCATTTGTGGAAATACACAAAGAATTTCCATTTACCACAAAAACAGCCGGAGGTGAATATGATTTTTCGGTGCCGCAAATGAATAACGCTTGGTTCTCTACATTCGGTATTGATGCGCGATATTACCTGAAAGTGTTTAGGCAAATTATTTGGGCGAACCGCCTTAGTTGGGCTTCATCAGTGGGCAATAGAAAATTGATTTACTATTTGGGAGCAGTAGATAATTGGTTCATCAATGCCAGAGGAGAAAGGTTTGATAGGGGAACACCAATAAACACTAGTAACAACTATGCTTTTCAAACATTGGCAACACCATTGCGCGGTTTTTTGCAAAATGCTCGTAACGGCAATAGCTATGTGGTGTTGAATTCCGAGTTGCGCATCCCAATTTTTGCAGCTACGCGCAAGGCGCGTGTGCGCAGCGAAATTTTGCGCAACTTTACCATTGTTGGTTTTGTAGATGCCGGCACAGCTTGGGAAGGTGTTTCGCCTTTTAGCGACAACAATCCGCTCTTTACCGAAACGTACCAAAACTCTGTTTCCACCGTGCGCATCAAGCGCTATAAAACGCCTATCATCATGGGTTTTGGCGGCGGCTTGCGCACATCATTGTTAGGCTACTTTATGAAGTTGGACATGGCTTGGGGTTACGATACTGGCGAAGTAACCAAACGACCGATAGTGTATTTTACTTTCGGGTATGATTTTTAAGAATCATATTGAATGCGAATGATGAGGCTTACAACTTTTGTATGGCAACCTCATCCAGACCAAGTATCAGGGTTTTTCCAGTATCAATAATAGGCCGCTTTATCATGCTGGTATGTTGCATCATCAATGTCATAGCTGAAGGTTCATCTTTTACAGATAGCTTAGTTGCATCATCCAGCTTTTTCCATGTAAGTCCGCTTTTGTTGATGAGTTTTTCAAAACCCCATTCGGCACACCATTTGTGCAGTGTTTCGGCATCTATACCCAATTTCTTATAGTCGTGAAAGGTATAAGAAATTCCTTTTTCATCTAAAGCTTTAAAGGCTTTCTGCATGGTGTTGCAATTTTTTATGCCGTAAATTTTTACTGTCATTGTAAGTTGTTATTGTCTTTCAATTACTAATTTTTTTACAGTTACTTCGCCTTGCAATTGTACCGATAGATAATAAATTCCCTCAGCAAGCAAACTTACATTAAGGTGGGTTGAGCTACCAAAGGTTGATGCTGTTGCGACCAATTGCCCGAGCGTATTGTGCAGCATAATTTGCTTGTAAGCACTTGTAGCACTTTCAACATTTACAACCACAATTTGTGCAGCCGGATTTGGAACAATCGAAATGCCTTTTGTGTTATTAAAATCATTGATGCTTTGAGGTGGCATGGTACAATCTACATACAAATCTGTGGAGGTGGCGGTGCAATTACTATTGTCTGTAATCATTACTGTGTAATATCCTCTATCGTCTTCTACTGTAAAAAACCTGCCGTTTACACCTTGTATAGAATCGCCATTTTTATACCAACTGTACACAACGTTTGTAATGGCGGGCGATGAAGTCAAATTGCATCCATTAGCAGCAATTGGCGGAGCAGGCAATGGTGGTGTGCAAGGTGGTATTTGTGGTGGTTTTTTACCCGATTGAATAAGTACAACATTGTTGTTGGCAATTTGAAAATTGCAGTGGCGGGCAAGGGTATCGTTGTTGGCATTCACAGCAATATCTATTGTTTGTGTTGTGTTTCCGCTTTGCGGATTTAATGCAATAAAATTACAAGTAGAAAAAACACCCCAACTGCAATTCGCAGCATTGTTTAACTGAACAGAAACAATTTGTTGGTTACTGTCCACCAAAATGCTATCGGTAGAAATTTCAAACACACAAATTACCGGAGGAATTTTTCCGCCTTGTGAAATTGTGAAAGTTTTTCCCGCAATAGTTACGGTGCAGGTTCTTGAAACAGTATCCAGATTTTCTTCAACCGCAATTGAAATATTTGCGTTGCCACTGCCGCTTGAAGGCGAAACAGAAACAAAGTTGCAATTGGCAAAAGATGTCCATGTGCAACTTGCGGAGTTGGTAAGATTGACGTTTACAGATTGTTGGTTGCTGTCAATACTTGCGTTGTTTGACGAAAGGCTGAACGCACAATTTACAGGAGCAATTTTTCCGCCTTGAGTGATAGTAAAAGTTTTGTCTGCAATGGTGATAGTACATGTTCTTGAAGTGGTGTCAATATTTTCGGCAATAGCAATTGAAATACTTGTATTGCCACTTCCGCTTAATGGCGCAACTGAAACGAAATTGCAATTGCTTGAAGATGTCCACGGGCAGTTGGCTGTATTGGTAAGATTTATTGTTACGGATTGTTGTGCACTGTCAATTGTTGCGCTGTTACTTGAAAGATTGAATACACAATTTGGCGTAAGCGTGAAAGTATAAGTTGCATTTTTTGTGCCGCAATAATTGGCAAGCGAAAGTGTAACCGTGTAGCTTGTAAGCACACCTGTTGAAGGGTAAGTATGCGAAGGATTTTGCTGCGAAGAATTTTGCGAGCCATCGCCAAAATTCCAACTATAAGCTGTTGGATTTCCTGTTGTAGTTGCTGTGAATGAAACCGCATATCCATTTGCAGAATGACTGATAATTGCGTTTGGCAAATCATTGTTTGTAGTAAACGTTGTAAAAGTAGATGGCGTGCCGCTGTTAAGTCCATTGCTGCAATATGCCATCACGCTCCATTCGTAAGTTGTATTGCAGGTAAGATTTGAAAGCGCAAGCGATGTAGCAGTGGTAGTTTGTTTTGTATAGGTTGAAGTTCCCGCAACTTTATACCAAATTTCATAATTGCTAACGCCCGAAACTGCCGACCACGAAACTGTTGCAGTGGTGGGTGTAGTGTTTATTGTGTTTCTACCGCTTGGTTGTGCGCACGTAGCTTGCGGATGCGTAACACACACCTGAAAACTTCCACCGCCACTGCCTGTGCCATAATGATACACACGCACAAAATAGGTAGAACCTATAGTGAGATTTGTAAGCGCAACTGTGTTTAGCACTCCAGTGCTTCCGGTTTGGTCATCGCAGCCAATACTTGTGCTTGAATTGCAAGTGCCGCTGCGCACATCCACCACACCATCAAAAGAAGAGCCATTTAATAAACGTACGCTGTGTTCGGTGGCTACTGCCGTAAATTTAAACCACACATCATCATCGGCATTGCCATTTGTAAAACTATTGCAGGGCGATGTGGCAGCCATGCTTCCGCTGGCATTTGTATTAGAAAATGTTTGATAGTTGCATACTGTAGCTGATGTCAAGTTGATTGCCCCCGAACAATAGTCGTTTACAGGGTTGGTGGGTGTGGTATTGGTACAACCGTTATTGATGTAATTATTTACGGAGGTTCTCAAATTACTTAATTGACTGAACAAGTTTGTACCAGGGCAATCGGTGTAGCCGGGGCTGCAACCCTGTCTGTGACCGCTGATGTTGTTCATCGTTCCTGGATAAGAAGTGATAGCACTGCTTCCTAAAGGGTCAATGTTGGAGTTGCAGCATTTCCACGCAAAAATTTCTGCAAGTTTATTCATGGCAGCCATAGATGGTGTTGCTGTATTGTAGTTGCCCAGCATACACACCGCCATTGTTTTTTGATTGTAGCCACACATGTGCGCGCCCACCACATTGTTGCCACCTCCTCTGCCTACATACAGCACACCATTCGGGTCAATCAGCCAGTTGTAGCCAACATCGCACCAGCCGTTGCTATTTACGTGGTAATTCCAAATAGATGCTACCACGCCTGCCCAATTTGTACTTGTGTTTGTGCCTGCTGCGTGATGCACTATTAAATGCGAAACGGTTGTGTAGCTTGGGCTACTGCAAGATGAATTTGCTGTAAGACCGTAGCTGCTACCCCAGCTGCTGCGCCCAACAGAACTTGGTTGGCTGCAACTACAAGCGCGACCCGCGTTTGCTTCGTTCACATCAATCACATCGTTTTCTGAGGGATGAACAGCTGCCGGCACGAACAATTGGAAATCTATTTTACTCAACTCAACTTCGTGGTTGTGGCGAATAATTTTGTATCGAAAATATTTTGTTTCGCTGCTTAAATAAATTGGTGGGAAAGAGATTTTGTCTTCTGCGTGTTCATTGTGATGATCGTGTTCCAAAGGTATCCAGCGATTTTTTGTTTCGCCATCGGGTGTGCCAAAAACAAAAAGTTCAACAGCATCATGGCTGAAATCTTCACCATACAACACAGCCGAAACAGCAATAAAGGGCGCAGTGCCTTCAAGTGTATGCTTTATTCTTTTTGAAGTAAATGTTGATACTTCATCATGAACAGCAGACTTTGAAAACTTAACTGCCTGTATATTCTGCTCAATGCTTTCGCGAAAAAACTTTTGAGCGAATACAATGGATGGAAATAGAACTGCGAGTAAAAAAACTTTGGCGAGTTTGTGTTTCATTCATTCAAACCTAAATATTTTTCTAAAAAAATTTTGACGGACGAAAGTATGAAGACTGATTTTGCGCAGCATCTACACCTTTAACAATTTACTAAGTATTTATTTACACTATTACATGTACTTAGCATTACATTTACCCTCCAAATTTAAACAAAACGGTAATGAACAAGCATTTATACTTACTCTGTTTCTCTTTATTATTTTCAACAGTTCTTTCTGCTCAATTGTTGCGCGGGCCATACCTGCAAAAGCAAACATCTACGAGCATGAATGTGAAATGGCGCACTGCCACAATGACTTCGGGCAAAGTGTATTACGGCACCGATATGAATAACCTTAACCTTACAGCTACCGACACGGTGAATGTAGCAGACCACGATGTGCATATCAGCGGCTTGCAGCCATTTACTAAATACTATTACAAAATTGAATCTGATAATGTTGTTTTGAGTGGTCCCGATAACAATCATCACTTTAAAACTGCTCCTGTGCCGGGCACAGTTCAGCCAATTAGAGTGTGGGCTATTGGTGATTTTGGAAAAGGCAATACTGGCGAAAGAGAAACTCGTAACTCATATTTGCAATATGCCGGAAACACACACACAGATGTGTGGTTGTGGTTAGGCGATAATGCGTACGATAACGGTACAGATCAAGAGTATCAAAACAAAGTGTTCGACACAACAAATGCTTTTGGAAATGTATTTAAGTACATGCACTTCTATCCAAATCCCGGCAATCACGATTATGGAAGTGTGTGCCCAATTCCATGCCAAAAACATCCCGATAGCACAACAGGGCCTTATTACGATATTATCACAGTTTCAAAATTTGCCGAAGCCGGTGGGGTAAGATCAGATAGAGAACATTTCTACTCTTTCGATTATGGCAATATTCATTTTATCTCTTTGAATTCGGAACTTTCATCACCGACCGAGGCATTTGATTGGAATGGCGCATTTACCAATGGTTTTCAAAACTCGCCTTTGCACCAATGGCTTGTTCAAGATTTGCAAAACAATACCCAGCCATGGATTGTCGCTTATTGGCATCAGCCGCCATACTCAAGAGGTTCACACAATTCTGATAATGCCTGGGAACTATACATGAAAGCTATGCGCCAAAATATTCTACCTATTTTGGAGCAACACGGTGTAGATGTTGTAGTGAATGGGCATAGCCACGTTTATGAGCGTTCATATTTAATAAATGGGCATTATGGCTTGTCGAATACGTACGATGCCGCAACGCACTTAGTAAATGGTACCAGCGGCAACGAAACTTTGGGTGAGTCGTATGTAAAATATACAGATGGCACTACACCAAACAAAGGTACTGTGTATGTAGTTTCGGGTAATGCGGGAAGCAGCACTTCTAATCCGCCTTTTGCTTCTACTTCGCATAAAGTAATGTACTTCAACGATGGGGGAAGCAATGTTTATGGCTCGTTTATTATGGATGTTGATGGCAATAAACTTACAGGTAAGTATCTTACTTCCGATGGAATCATTAAAGATCAATTTACTATTTTGAAACAATCATCGTTAGGAGTAAAAGAAGCAGCAAACTTTTTTGAAAATGTATCGGATGTGCAAATTGCTCCAAATCCATTTTCAAAGGTTACACAGATTCTATTCAAGTTGAAAAAAGAGTCGAAAATTACAGTTGATGTTTTCAGCTTAGATGGCAAATTGGTACAAACAATTTTCTCGGGCACGCAAACCGAAGGAAAGCATAGCATTACTTTAGATGCAACATCGGCAGGAATGGCAAATGGTAGATATATTTTGCGTATTACCGAAGGTAAAAACAGCGCATTCGAGCAAGTTATTAAAGTAGATTAATACTTGTTTTTAGTAGATAGCAACTAAGGCAGTTTTCATTCTGTTTTAGTTGCTATTTTTTGTGTGGAAGTGACGTGTATTATTTGCCGATGCAAAAGCGCGAAAAGATAGACCCAAGCACCTCTTCGTTGCTTACTTCGCCAGTTATGCTGCCTAAATGTTCAAGTGCATCGCGCAAATCGAAGGCAACTAATTCTCCGCTTATTTTGTTTGTTAATCCGGCTGTTGCTTTTGCTAATGCTTTGTTTGCATTTACCAATGCTGCGTAATGGCGAGTGTTTGAAACTATAGCTGAGTTGCCGGATAGCGAAGTATTTTTTGTTGTTAAGTTATACAGGCTTTCTTTTAGCAGTTCTACATTAAAGTTTTGAGCAGCAGCAATAAACTGAATGTTTGAAATGTGTGCGAATGCTGCCGTTGTTTTCCATGTAGTTTTATCTATTTTATTGGCAACAGGAATAACAATTGCGTCAACCACATTCAAAGATTTTATCTCGGCTAACAACTCTTGAACTGATGTAGCGCCAACATCAAAAAGATACAACACAACACTAGCATTGCGCGCTTTGTTCAAGGCGCGTTCCACTCCTATACTTTCAATGGCATCGGTAGTTTCGCGAATGCCGGCAGTATCAATAAAACGAAATGAAAAACCTTTGTAGTGCATTACATCTTCTATTGAATCTCTGGTAGTTCCTGCTATTTCACTTACAATTGCGCGCTCCTCGTTCAACAAGGCATTTAGCAGCGTAGATTTACCTGCATTTGGTTTGCCAATAATTGCAACGGGTATGCCTTCTTTAATAGCATTGCCGGTTTTAAAGGAATCAATGAGTTGAGCAATATGCGTTTGCAGGTGGTTGATAAAATCAATAAGCTGTTCGCGTTGGGCAAACTCTACATCTTCCTCCCCAAAATCTAATTCTAACTCTATCAATGCTGCATAATCAATCAATTGCTGGCGCAGCTGTTGCAAGTCTTTTGCATAGCCTCCACGCATTTGTTGCAACGCAACCTTACGTTGCATTTCGTTCTCGCTGGCAATAATATCGGCAACTGCTTCGGCCTGTGCAAGACTTATTCTGCCATTCATAAATGCCCGCTGGCTAAACTCACCGGGCTGCGCAAGCCGTGCGCCATGTTGTAGCAACAAATGCAGCACCTGCTCCAACACAAATGGCGAGCCATGACAAGAAATTTCTACAACATCTTCGGTAGTGAAACTTTTTGGCGCGCGAAAAATGCTCACCATTACTTCGTCCAATATTTTATCGCCATCGGCAATAAAACCATAATGTACTGTATGGCTTTGCTGTATATTAAGATTTTTACCTTTAAAAACTTTGCTACACAATGCAATGGCGTTTTTGCCCGATAAACGAATAATGCCAAGTGCTCCCTTTCCTTGTGGAGTTGCAATGGCTGCTATGGTTTCGTTGTTCATCACTGGCAGCAAAAAAACACATTACTTAGTCATTACAAAAACTATGTAGCAAGTTCCTCAGAATTTTAGTTATTGAGTTGGCATAAACAACTGTTTTCTGCAACTATTGTTAAGCAACAATTTCATAACATTCTAATAACCCCCGCGCAAAAACTGCCGCGCACTTTTGCCGCATAAACAAAACAACGTTATGAAGAAATTTGTACTAAACTTTTTGCTCGGTGTTGTACTTGCTACATCGGCATCGGCAGCAGTAGTTCCGGTAACTACAAACATTACAGCTAATACCACCTGGACTAAAAACAACACCTATCTGTTGATTGGCGAGATATTGGTAAAAGGCGCAACCTTGACAATTCAACCGGGTACAATTGTTAAGGCAGATAAAAATACAATAAGCAGATTGGTAATTACCACAACCGGAAAGATTTATGCTCAAGGCACTGCACAAGAACCTATCATTTTCACTTCAAATCAAGCAGCGGGCAATCGCAATCGTGGCGACTGGGGGGGTATTTCTATTGCAGGTAATGCACCATTAAATACAGTTGATGCTGGCAACAATCCAATACAAAAAGTATTTGAGTGTGGCACTGCGCCCGATTATGCTTATGGTGGAAACAACCCCGATGACAGCTCGGGTGTGTTGAGCTATGTGCGTATTGAATATGCCGGTTACTCGTGTGGCACAAATACCGAATTGAATTCACTTTCGTTGGGCGGTGTGGGTCGCAAAACAAAACTCGACCACATTTTTATTTCCAATTCTTTAGACGATGCTTTTGAGTTGTGGGGTGGAAATGTAAATCTTCATCACATAGTTGCTTACAATACCCGCGATGACGATTTTGATACCGACAACGGATGGAGCGGTAGTGCACAATTTGGTTTGATTGTTCGTGTTGATTCTGTTTCTGACGAAGGCGATGTAGGCAACGGTTTTGAATCGGATAATGACGATCAATCATCATACAAAACACCTAAAACAAGTGGCGCCATTTCAAACTTTACGGTAGTAGGTTTTGCAAAATCAAAAACAGCAACCATTGCAAGCACTGCCGGCTGGGGAGCGCGTATTCGCAGAAATAGTGCACAAAGTATTTTCAATTCAATTTTTATGGGATGGAAAGAAGGAGTACGTTTTGAAGGAGCCGGCACTCAAGGAAAATTCAATGGCGATACCATAGAGTTTAAAAACAATATTGTAGAAGGTTCTAAAACTAAAAACTTCAACAGTACATTTGATTCTACTATGTTGGCAAATCCGGCATACAATAACAGAGTAGATGCAGGTGATGCAAACGATTACACAAAACTTGCAGCACCATTCAGCTTCCCGAATTTCGATTTTCAACCTACACAAAATTCACCTGCATTAACTGGTGCTTCTTTCGCCTCTTCAAAACTGGCGGCATTAACTTCAACATCTTATGTGGGTGCTTTTGATGGTACTAACAACTGGTTGGCAGGTTGGTCAAATTTCTATCCTCAATTTGAAAATTACACAACAGGTTTGGTAGATGCTAAGGCATATTTGAATAGTGTTGCTGTTTATCCAAACCCTGCAAACTCAAACTTGAATATCGCCATTGCTTCAAAAGAAGATTTAGATATAATGGTTGAAGTTTTGGATATGAACGGCTGTGTAGTAATTGCCCGCAACAATAAATTGATAACTGGCGAAAACATTGCAACATTTGATGTAAGCAATTTTGCAAATGGTTTATATTTTGTTCGTGTAGCAGGTGTAGATTTTGCTGTGAGCCAAAAAGTGAACATTAAGCGATAAACCCATAGTTAATAGTAATGGCGAAAGGCTGCTCTGCAAGAGCGGTCTTTTTGTTTTTAATTCATCCTCAATAACAGTACATTTCTTTTAGCTTCGCGGCTCAATAATTTTTACATGAATATTTTATTGCTTGGTTCGGGTGGGCGCGAACACGCCTTTGCGTGGAAGATTGCACAAAGCACAATGTGCGAGCAGTTGTTTATTGCACCCGGCAACCCCGGCACTGCGCTACATGGCACAAATGTGGCTTTGGGCATCAACGATTTTGAGGCACAAGAAAAATTCTGTTTAGAAAATAACATTACACTAATTCTTGCTGGTCCCGAAGAACCATTGGTAAATGGCGTGTACGATTACTTTGCTAATAAATATCCCGATGGAAAAATTTCCGTAATCGGTCCATCGGCAACGGGTGCGCTGTTAGAAGGCAGCAAGGCTTTTGCCAAAGAATTTATGATGCGCCATAATATTCCAACTGCTGCGTACAAAGAATTCAACGCCTCTAATTTGGAAGCCGGTTTCGATTTCATTGATAACCAACAATTGCCAATTGTGCTAAAAGCTGATGGCTTGGCTGCGGGTAAAGGCGTGGTGATTTGCAACGATAAAGCAGAGGCAAAAACCGAGTTAAAAGACATGATAGCCAATGCTCGATTTGGCAAAGCAAGTGCCCGTGTTGTTATTGAGCAGTTTTTGAAAGGAATTGAATTTTCTGTATTTGTATTAACCGATGGTACGAACTATAAAATTTTGCCCGAGGCCAAAGATTATAAACGCATTGGCGAAGGCGATACAGGTTTAAACACCGGAGGAATGGGGGCTATTTCGCCCGTGCCGTTTGTGAATGATGCGCTGATGGAAAAAGTGAAAAGCCAGGTGATTGTTCCCACCGTTAAAGGTTTGCAAACAGAAAACATAATCTACAAAGGATTCATCTACATAGGCTTGATTTTAGTAGAAGATGAAGTTTTTGTAATTGAATATAACTGCCGCATGGGCGACCCCGAAACCGAAGTGGTAATGCCGCGACTGAAGAACGATTTGGTTGTGCTGTTGAATGCTGTAAAAAATGAGAACTTGCATGAACAAGATATAGTATTTGATACCAAAGCTGCTGCCACAGTAGTGGTAGCATCGGGCGGCTACCCTGGTAGTTTCGAGAAAGGGAAAAGTATTTCAGGGTTAAATGAAGTTGAAAATTCAATTGCGTTTCATGCCGGTACAAAGCAAGAAGGCACAGACATTAAAACAAATGGCGGAAGAGTTTTGGTGGTTACTTCTTACGGAAGCAACATTAAAGAAGCTGTAAAAACCTCCATAGCTGCTATTGAGAAAATAAATTTTGAGGGCAAGTATTTTCGAAAAGATATTGGCTGGGAATTTTAAGCTATGAGCGAGCAAAAATCTGTAAAAATTATTACTCCCGAGCCACTCACTATAGGTGAATATTGGCGCGAGATGGTAAAGTATCGAAACTTGATATGGGTTTTCGCTTTGCAAGAAATTAAAACAACTTATGCGCAAACTTATTTTGGTTTGGCTTGGGTGGTGTTGCGCCCGTTGATGATTCTTTCAATTTTTACGGTGCTGTTTAATTACTTGCTTAAAATCCAAACGGCATCTCCATATTATCTCTTCGCATTTTCAGGAATGATTGCATGGAATTTCTTTCAAAACATTGCCAACAGTGCATCCTCGGCCATTCTTGCAAAGCAGAATTTGATTCAGAAAATGTATTTCCCCAGAATGATTCTGCCGATTTCAAAAGTGATAGTTGCAAGCGTAGAAGCATTGGTATCGCTCGCAATAATTTTTGCCATGATGCTGTTTGAATGGCTTCCGCTTTCTATCAACTTTGTTTTTTTTCCTCTTTTTTTCCTGTTAAATATTTGTTGTGGTTTGGCAGTAGCATTTTGGATGAACGCGCTTAACATTCGCTACCGCGATTTGAATCAAATTGTGGCACCAATAATTGGTATCGGCATTTGGTTTACACCAGTGTTTTTTCCTACCACAATTATTCCTCCGCAGTATCATTTTTTGGTTTATTTCAATCCAATGGCGGGTATTATAGAAGGCTACCGTTTTGCATTGTTAGGCGAAGCGTTTCCGCATTACTGGTATTTTGTTTCTATTTCGGTGATGATGCTTTTGTTTTTTACCGGAGCTTGGTATTTAACCCGTGTAGAAGATGAAATTGTAGATTACGCATAAGCGCTGACCTAAATCATCAAATTTTGCCACCATACTTTTGCTATCTTCACCCCACAATTGTAAAGTATGCGTAAGGTTTTGAACGATGAAAAGCTGAATGAAGAGTTTGTAAAAAACGGATATGTAAGAGTGCCGTTTATTTCGCCCGAGGAAGTGGCGCAGCTAAAGCAAAAATTTTTCGACACACTGCCTGCCAGTGGCGGGCAAATTTCAGCCGAAGAAACAGGGGTGGAAAATAGCCGATTGGTTACTTACGATTTCACCTTTATTGATAAAAATCCAGAGTATAAAAAGATGGTGTTCGACATCATCACCGATTTTTTTAAACCACACATGAATAGGTTGCTGGATAGCTACAAACCTATTATTGCCAACTATATCCGCAAGCAATCCGAAACTGGCGAAGTGCCCCTGCACGAAAACTGGGCATTTGCCGATGAGCGCAAATGTTTTACGGTTTCTATTTGGTGTCCGCTGGTAGATTCTACTATAGAAAATGGCACATTGCAAGTTGTGCCCGGCAGCCACAAACGTTTTGGCGAAGTACGTGGTCCAATGGTGCCGTGGGAGTTGGATAATATAAAACATGAAATCATCAACAATCATCTTGTGCCGCTCGAAACTAAAGCAGGCGATTGTGTAATATTAGATGATAGCATTGTTCATTATTCCGCCATCAATAAAACAGGCGATTTGCGCTTGGCAATTCAATTGATTTGTATTCCTGCCGAATTGCCTTCTATTCATTATCACATGAACCCTTCGGTAAGTATGGAGCAGGTGGAAGTGTTGGAAGTAGATGTTGATTTCTACATGCAGTTCAACCCGTGGAAAAACCCTGGCAATGTAAAACGGCTTAAAACCATTCCGTTCAACTATCGCCCTATTGATGAACAAGAATTTATTGACAGGCTAAAAGCCCCACGATTTGACGAAGTGCAAGAAAAGAAAGGATTGATCTCAAAATTGAAAGAGGTATTTGCTTAATTCAATGCTATAAAAATCATGCTTTTTAAAGACGAAAAATTACAGCAACAGTTTAACCTGAATGGTTATGTGGTAATTCCGTTTTTGAATAATACCGAGGTTGAAAGTTTGCGCGATTTTTTCTTTGAAAAACACCCCAACATCCCCGAAGGTTTTTACAGTAGCAGTTTCAATGCTGATGAGGCGCACAAGCAAAGTGTGAATCAACAAATAGAAAATGTATTGGGCGGCAGTGTTGCGGCAAACTTTAATGCTGTAAAAAAATTGGGCAGTTGTTTTTTAAATAAGCAACCCGGTGCTCAAAGCCAAATGCCCATTCATCAAGATTGGACAGTTGTTGATGAACCAAATTTCGACAGCGTTACGATTTGGATTCCCTTGCAGGATGTAAATGAAAGTAATGGAGCAATTCAGGTAATTGATGGCAGCCATCGGTTTAGCAACGCGCTGCGCTCGCCATCGCTGCAAGATCCATTTAATAATGTAGAAAAAGAATTGCGCAACGATCTAAAGTTGCTGCCAATGAAAGCCGGGCAGGCTTTTATTTTTTCGCAAGCATTGCTACATGCTTCGCCACCTAATTTAAGCAACGAGCCGCGCATTGCAGTTACCTACGGGCTTATTGATGAGGCCGCGCAGTTGATGTTCTATCACCAAAACGAAGAAGGAAAAGTAGAGCAATATTTTGTAGAAGAGAACTTCTTTCAGCAGTACAATACACAAATTGGGCAACGACCAAGTTTTGGGCGATTGCAAAAAATATTCGACTATCAACAGCATTTTGTTTCGGTTGATGAATACAGAAAAATGAAACAAGATTTTCAGCACCATAAAGCAGAACAGATGTATAAAATGATTCCGATTTTTAAAGACGACAGCCGCCAGCAGTTTTTTGAAAAAGAAGGCTATGCTGTTTTTCCATTGCTAAATGAAAGCGAAGTGGCAGATCTAAAATCCTACTACGAAACGCTGAATCTGAAAGATGAAAAGGGTTTTGGTTTTCACGTAAGTATGGATAATGGCGATAAAGAATTGTGCCGCAGTGTAAGAGAAAAAGTTTGGGGTGTTGCGGTGCCTCGTTTAGCCGAGCATTTAAAAGATTTCAAACCATTTGTGTCGAGTTTTGTTGTAAAAGAAGTGAATCCGAAAGGTGTGGTTCCGGCTCATCAAGACTGGAGTTTTGTAGATAGAGAAGATGAAGGTTACTCATCAATTACCTGTTGGATTGCTCTTGTTGATACTAACATGGATAATGGAGGCATGGGCGTAATTCGTGGCAGTCATAAGTTTATGCAAAACCATCGGCCATCGCCATCGCCACAATGCCCTGTGCCGTTAAGCGAGCACATGTTTAGTATTTTTCCATACCTGCACACCATTGATGTAAAAGCAGGCGAAGTGCTAATGTTCGATAATCGAACTTTTCACGCATCGCCACCAAACACTTCAAACTTTTTGCGATTGGCAGCAGGAGTGGGTGTAACACAAAAAGATGCGCAGTTGGTACATTACTATCTAAAACCCGATGGCAAACTCAACACCATGCTGCGTTACAATGTAGATGAAGATTTTTATTTGAAATACGAGAATGCCACATTGGCAAAAATGTATGACGAAGGCAAAGTGATTGAAGGCTATGGCGCACCGGTTGAAGTGCCTTATGAGTTTACCAAGTACACCACCGATGAACTAATAGAATTGATAAAAGCAGCGGGCAACGAGTACAATATTCCGATGACGGAGAGACTTGCTAAACTCTTTGGCTATCTTAACGCAGAACAAAAAAAGGAAGAGCCGAAGCCCGAGGTGAAGGAAGAGCCGCAAGCCGTAGCAACGCAAGAGGAGTGGCAATGGGTAGATGATAGAACTTTCTTTGCCAAATACACGCCACTTAATATTGCCCGAGAAATAAAAAAACGATTGGTAGGAGCATGATTATGCAAACTCGCGAAGAAAAATTGAAAGCATTTTTAGAGGAAAATAAACATTTGTTTTGGTACACCGATAAAACAAAACTTAGCACTTTGTCAGATGATGTTATTGTTGAGTTTGTTTTAAATTATGGGAACTACAAAGCAGTAAAAGATTTACTGGTTATTATGGGTGTCAATAGTGTTGCAGAAGTTTTTTATAACAACGTTGCGCCTGGTAGAAGGGTTAATTACTTTCAACCTGTTATTCATTTTTTCGACCTTTATTTTAAACGTCATGCATCAGGAAATTTTAAGCACAGAACAGTTGGCTCTGCTTCCCTTGGTCAAAAAGTACAGTAAAAAATTTTATTTAGTTGGTGGCACTGCAATTGCTTTACACATAGGTCATCGCTACTCAATTGATTTTGATTTATTCTCAAAAAAGCCATTTTCAATAAATCATTTATTAAAAGAAATTGAAGGGCAATATCCCAATGCAACTGTATTGTATAAGGCAAGTGACCAAATTCATTTTAATGTTAAGGGTGTCAAGATTACATTCTTTGAGTATCCCTTCGATGTGCCTGCTACACAACATTTTCAAGATGAAATTAAGTTGCCTACCTTGTTAACGCTTGCTGCCATGAAAGCTTTTGCGCTTGGCGGTAGAGCAAAATGGAAAGACTATGTGGATTTATACTTTATATTGAAGTATCACTTTAACTTTGAAGAAGTTAGTAATGAGGCGGAAGTGTTGTTTGGTACAGGTGCTTTTAGCCGAAAGTTGTTTAAACAACAACTTTCGTATTTTGCCGATGTGAGTTATAGTGAGCAGGTTGATTTTCTATCTGGATTTAAAGTTTCTGATGAGGAAATTAAGGAGTTTTTAATAAATGTTTCAACAGAAAAGTTTTAGATTGATATGTTCAACTTTCCCGATAAAATGTTGCAAGTGTTTCGCAACGAAAAACATCAAAGTGATTTTGAAAAGAACGGCTTTGTGATTCTTCCGTTTTATACCGAAGAAGAGATAAAGGAATTAGAGGCTTTGTATTATCGTCTTCACCCGCAGGATGAGAAAGGTTTTTTTCCAAGTACATTTTCAAAAGATAAAAACTATCGCAACGAAGCCGATGCCGAAATAAAACGCATAGGCAACCGAAGTATCGAAAAGTATTGTACCGATATAAAAGTAGTGTGCGGTTCGTTTATTGTAAAAAGCCCCAGCCCCGAAAGCGGTATGTGTGTTCATCAAGATATGAGTTTGATTGATGAAAGCCGTTTCACAGGAATCAATATTTGGGTGCCATTAGTAGATTTAACCATCGAAAATGGCGCGCTGTTTGCGCTACCGGGCAGCCACAGAATTTTTCCTACATATCGGGGCAGCAGCATACCCGAGTTTTTTGCTCCGGTAATGGATGACATGATTGATTACTTGCAGCCGGTTTTGGTAAAAGCGGGCGAAGCAGTTTTTTTCGATCAAAGTATTATTCATTTTTCGCCACCCAATTTTTCCGATAAAATAAGGATTGTAACCAACACCTATTTCACACACCAAACTACCGAGTATCGAACTTATTATTGGAACAAAGAGTTGCATGGCGATAATCAGTTAGAAGCATTTGCGCAAGGCGATGATTTTATGACAAACTTTGAGCAGTTTGGCGATAATATTCGCGATAGACCAAAGGTAGGTAAATCACTCGGTTTGGTAGAATACAATTTTCCATCTATTGATAAAGCATTTTTAGACAGTCGTTTCTCCAAAACCAATGCTCGCCAACTAATAGAGGATGCAAAGCCAAAACTGAACTTGCCAAAACCAAACAAACCGAAGAGTTTTTTTGAAAGGGTGAAAAGTCTTTTGGCTTCGTGAGTTTACACCACTTTGTTTGCACAACAGCTTGCGGCTACTGCATCGGGTTTTGCTTTGAAGGTGAAACCCATTGATAAAATGTAGCCCATTGCCTCGCTGAGCGCAACATTGCTGTTGAAGCGTGGATTGGTGTTGATGTCGGCATGAACTTCAAGCTCGGTTTTGTATTTATCAAATAGCGGGCATAGCTTGTAAGCAATATCAATAGAGCGCGAAACCTCTATCAAAAGCCTTTCTTTAAGCGACATTTTTTTTGTGCTTTTTTCATTTTGAATAAACATATAACCACCGCGACCTTTGCGAATAATTATTATCACGGTGGCAAATTCGGTTTCTAAGCCGCGCACTTGGCTATCGGTACCAATGCATACTTTGATGGGATTGTTTAGTTCTTTTTCTTTAGTTAGTGAACATTCCACTGCATCCCAAATTTTTTCAATTCGAGTGCCATCCAGTCGCCTCCATTGTTTGTTTGCAAGTGTTTCCATAACTGTTTGTTTTTTTGTTTTAAAGGTACTTGTTATACTTCACTATTGTTGTTATAGCAAGTTTTCTTTTCAACACAGATGATGTTTTTGCTAAATGTGTTGTTTTGCAATGCGTTACAGATTTGTTGAGTTCTGCTTTTCCACATCTTTGTTTTTAAGTCAAGCAATCGGCAGCGTTTGGCTTTAGTAAATTCTGCCATAAACAATAAGAGATATAATACAGCGTTTTGCTAACCTTGCATCAATAATTTTTTTGTGAAGCAATTTTTCCGTTTACTCTCTTATGTAGGCAAGTATAAGTTCCACGCATTTTTTAATGTGCTGTTCAACTTGTTGAGTGTGTTGTTTTCGTTAATCAGCATTGTTATGCTGATTCCGTTTTTGCAGTTGCTTTTCGGTAAAACGCCTTTGGTGCTAAGTGCGCCAAAGTTTGCGCTCAACCATAGTTTCTTTATTGCCTATTTTGAATTTCATTTAAGCACAATTATTCGCGAGCAAGGAGCAACTTCGGGTTTGATGTTTATCTGCATAGCTGTAGCCGTTATTTTTTTCTTGAAAAACCTGTTTCGCTTTTTGGCTGTGTATGCTATGAGCCCGGTGCGAAATGGCGTGGTGCGCGACATTCGCAACGATGTGTTTAAGAAAATTCTTGCGTTGCCACTTTCGTTTTATAGTAAAGAAAAGAAAGGCGATTTAATTGCGCGGATGACTGATGATGTGAAAGAAGTAGAAGTAAGCATTATGAATATGCTTGAAGTGTTTTTTCGCGAACCCATCAATATTATTGTGTTTTTGGGCGCAATGGTTTTAATGAGTTTTCAACTCACTATTTTTGTATTTGCTATGCTGCTGGTAACGGGTTTGCTAATAGGCAGAATCGGTAAGCAATTGAAGCGAGCATCGGCACAGGGACAAGAAAAACTTGGTTTTCTTATTTCAATTATAGATGAAACACTTGGTGGGTTACGAATTATCCATGCCTTTGGTGCCGAAAAGTTTAAAACACAACAGTTTGAAAAAGCGAATGAAGAGCATTACAAACTGGCACACCAAATGACATCGCGCAGAGAGTTGTCTTCGCCACTTACCGAGTTTTTGGCAATTTGTGTGGTGTGTACAGTGTTGTGGTTTGGTGGACGTTTGGTGCTTGAAAGTGAAATGATTACTGCCGAAACTTTTATTGGGTTTATGGTTATTTTTTCGCAGTTGATTCCACCTGCAAAAAGTTTCTCAAACGCTTTTTACAACATTCAAAAAGGTTTGGCATCCTCGCAACGCATTTACGAAATTTTAGATGCACCAATTGATATTCAAGAAAAGCCCGATGCGATTCAGATTAAAGAGTTTAAGAAAAATATCGAGTTTAAAGAGGTGAGTTTTGCTTACAACAATTTTGATGATAAAGAGGTGTTGAGTAAAGTGAATCTTACCATAGAAAGAG
>CAZYXR010000020.1:41346-41649 GCA_964650845.1 uncultured Chitinophagaceae bacterium | reverse complement strand
AAGTCGCCACCCATGAACTGCAAAAAGAACAGTACAAACAAGGCACTCAAGCCCAACACTGCCAAGCCTGCAACGCCTAAGCCCATTACCGTTCCGCCACCAAACGAAACTTTTAATGCTTTTGATAGTGATGTTTTGGCAGCTTGTGTAGTGCGAACGTTTGCTTTAGTAGCAATGCGCATACCCAAAAAACCAGCCAATGCAGAAAAGAAACAGCCTATAACGAAAGCTACTACTATCAAGAAACTTGAATGAATCGCTACTTTTGGAACTTGTGAAAGCACTCCTAACGCTGCACCTGCC
>CAZYXR010000020.1:26250-41336 GCA_964650845.1 uncultured Chitinophagaceae bacterium | reverse complement strand
TATATTCGGCTTTCAAAAATGCCATTGCTCCTTCCGCAATGTTTTGAGCGATGCCGCTCATTTTGGCATCACCTGCATCTTGCTTGGTAACCCATGAAGATAAATAAGCCATGTAGGCAAGGGCGATAACGCCAAACAGAGGAAGAACGTAAATCAATTGTTCCATGATAGAAATGAAATTGTGTTTTAAAACGCTTAATATAAACGTGAATGAATAAGCCCTTTTTTCAAAAAGGCGTGCAAAAATAGCAGAATCGGCAAGAAATGCTAATAATGGCTGCTTTCATTGCTTAACTAAAGTTTGTATTTAGATAGTTACGCACTCAAAAAATCTTGCAAAGTATTTTCAAGCCCCTAACTTGCACCCGCAAAATATAGAATATGAACTACGATTTAATAGTAATAGGTAGCGGACCCGGAGGATATGTAGCTGCCATTCGGGCATCGCAATTAGGTTTGAAAGTGGCGGTAGTAGAAAAAGAGAATTTAGGTGGAGTTTGCCTGAATTGGGGATGTATTCCAACCAAAGCGTTATTGAAAAGTGCGCAAGTTTTTGAATACCTCCACCACGCTGCGGATTATGGCATTACAGTAAGCGATGCAAAAGCAGATTTTACAGCAGTAGTGAAACGTAGCCGTGGAGTGGCAGAAGGAATGAGCAAGGGTATTCAGTTTTTGTTTAAAAAGAACAAAATTGATACACTGATGGGAGTGGGAAAACTGAAGCCCGGCAAAAAGGTAGAAGTAACCGATGCATCGGGAAAGAAAACTGATTATGCAGCCAAGCATATAATACTTGCAACGGGAGGCAGAAGCCGCGAACTACCTAACCTTAAACAAGATGGAAAGAAAGTAATTGGTTATCGCGAAGCAATGAATTTGGCACAGCAACCGAGCTCGATGGTAGTGGTGGGTAGTGGAGCCATAGGTTTGGAGTTTGCATACTTTTACAACACACTTGGTACTAAAGTAACAGTTGTTGAATTTTTAGACAGAGTGTTGCCACGCGAAGATGCCGATGTAAGTAAGGAGATTGAAAAAGTGTTGAAGAAAAAAGGAATTGTAATAAAAACAGCAACCTCTGTAGAAACGGTAGATACAAAAGGAAAAACTTGCGTAGTAAGCGCAAAAGGTAAAGACGGAACTGTTGAAAAAATAGAGGCAGATGTTGTGCTTTCGGCAGCCGGCATCAGCACAAATTTAGAATGTTTAGGATTAGAAGAATGTGGCATAAAAACCGAAAAAGGAATAGTGATAACAGATGATTTTTACCGCACCAATGTGGAAGGAGTGTATGCAATTGGCGATATTGTTAAAGGCCCTGCTTTAGCACACGTAGCAAGTGCCGAAGGAATTGTATGTGTTGAAAAAATTGCAGGCCACAATCCCGAACCCATTAACTACGAGAATATTCCAAGTTGCACGTATTGCATTCCCGAAGTAGCAAGTGTGGGTTTGACAGAAGAAGAAGCAAAAGCAAAAGGATATACACTCAAGGTAGGTAAATTTCCATTTTCTGCATCGGGCAAGGCAAGCGCTGCCGGTGCAAAAGAAGGATTCGTGAAAGTAATATACGATGCCAAATATGGCGAGTGGTTGGGTACACACATGGTAGGTTCAAACGTAACAGAAATGATAGCCGAAGTTGTAGTGGCGCGTAAACTTGAAACTACAGGACACGAAATCATTAAAAGCATTCACCCTCATCCTACCATGAGCGAAGCCATTATGGAAGCAACTGCCGCAGCTTTTGGCGAGGTGATTCATTTGTAATTTAGTGATAAGTATTTGTTACTGATATTTTCAACCGTGGTTGGAAACAACACCAAGCACGGCTGAAAACAAGGCTGAACCCTGCGAAGAAAATGAATCATTTAACACTTCTGCCACGAAGTGATTCATAAATTATCTGAGTGATACAAGCAACCATTAAAAGTATGGCTAATACTCTTATCAGGTTTTTGAAAGAAACTTCAAATCCACTGTCAAATAACTTGCCTCCGATATTTAGGGAAAAAACGAAACAAATAATGAGTATCTCAATTTTTGCTATAGGATTTTTGTAGAAATCATCAATATGTTTTTTTGTAATCTTCATATCAATTATGTTAGTCTCTTAACTTAAACGTTGTACATGTGCTAAACTCCAGAACTGCTTTTTTCCTTTTTAAAAAACAGTTGGTAAATTATTTGAAGATTAGCAAATCCAATAATTACCACAGATAGAACTTTACTAATGTTTTTAGATGTAACGCCATCTTCAAAAACCCAATAGGTATTCCAATTATAAGAAAACCACGCGCACGTAAGTATCAAAGTAGTTATTTTTGTAATTGGGTTTGAAAAATAAGACATTATTGTATTCTTCATAATGTTTGTTTTTTAAATTAGTTAATTTTTACCCATGCATTCCAAACCAAAGTGCAGCACTATGTCTTGCTACTGAAAAGGTTACCCCAAACTACCTCGCCAATTATTTACCTGTATGTAGAGTAAGAATACTCTCTAAATCTTCCACATAAGCAATAAATGAACCAAAACTAATGTTTCGCAAGTATAAATCAAGATAAATTTTTGCCTCCGTAGAGTCAATCAGTTGCTTTGTTATCATATTGTTGGTTAAGTTGTAAATAAAATTTGAGATTGTTATATCTAAACTCGAATCAACCATTCAGTTACCCCCGAGTCTTTATTATTTGAAGATTATCTGGTTACTTATTCTTGCAGAGTAGCAATTCAACTGACCAAGAAGAATACACAAACAACTCGACACTTTAGCCATCTTTACTGGTGCACACCTCCCAATATCACAGATATTTTCACTGACGCGAACGATTGTTTTTATACATTTGAATAAACTATTGATTATGCGCACATCCTTACTTTCGTTTTTTGTTTTTCTTTTAGCAATAAATTGTAATGCCGAAGGCGCGGTGAAACTTGCTTTTTCGCCTTCCGATTCGTTAAGTACAACAGCGCAACTACCAGGTGGCAACGGCTCTATTGTTGTAACACAATGGGTAAAGAATGTTTCGGGTGGAGATATAATTGTAAAATGGAACATTGCAGGCTACAACGGTGAGTCGGGTTGGGATTATACAGTATGCGCTACCGATAGTTGTTTCAACTTTCCACCACCGGCAGTTTTTCCTGAAGTGCCTTTAGCCGCAGGCGATAGCGTTCAATTGGTTTGGGAGGTAACGCCATATACACAAGTAGGTTCGGGCAATTGCACCTGCACTTTTTGGGTAAAAGGCGATAGCGCACAAAGCAGTGTCAAGAATTTTTTAAAAGTGAATGCAACCGCAATTGCTTCTATACAAAACGCCTCTTTTTTACAAGAGGTAAAATTATTTCCCAATCCAACTGCTGCGGTTTTAAATATTGATTTTGATGGTGAAGAAAGTGATGAAATAGAAGTGATAAATGTTGAAGGTGAAAAAGTGATAACAGGCTCGTTTCAAAAAAGCATATCGGTTGCTCATCTTGCATCGGGTAGTTACAAACTATTGCTTATACGTAGAAGTAAAGTGGTGGGTGTAGCTAATTTTTTACGTTGATTTTTTTAGAGCAAAACGCACTCGCGTGTCTCAAGCTACAATAGATTCTTTGTTACATCAAGTTCAGCAATTGAACGGGGCAGACAAGCTGGATGTGTTGGTGGAATTATGTTCTCATCATAATGTTTTGGGAGATGAAGTTGTAAAGTATTTTAATGCAGCCAAAGCATTAGCAAGTAGTTTAGCTAATGAGTTGATATTAGCACAGGTTTTTGTATTGCAAGCTCAGTATTGCGATGCAAAAGGGCAGCAATCTGATTCAATAGTTTTATTGAATCAAGCAATGGATTTGCTGATAGAAATGCAAGAGTCTGAATCGGTGAATGTGCTGCTTGGCGAAACACACTTTACACTCGGTTTGATAAAGAAGAAAGTAAATGAAAATCGTGCTGCCATTGCTGCTTTTGAAAATGCTGTGGCTGCATATAGAAGAACACAGCATCGTGATGGCTTGGCAAAATCTTTAATACGCTTGGGTGCCACCAATAATGAACTTGGCAAATCTCAGGAGGCACTCGCAGACATTTCTCAGGCATTGGTTATTGCCGAGGCAATGGCTAATGAGCTTAGAATATCGCATGCTCATAACAGTTTGGGCAATGTATATTTTAATCAAGGTAATTTTACCCTTGCGCTAAAGCATTTTTTTAAAGCATTACCCTTTACCGAAAAAACCAACAATGCTTTAGCCAATGCAACACTTTATAGAAACATCGGCAACGTTTATGCTTTTCAGGCAGATTGTAACAGAGCAGAAGAGTATCATCAACTTTCGTTAACTCAATATCGTGGGGTCAAAAATACTTTTGAAGTCATTCATCAGTTGGCAAATCTTGCAGCGGTTCAGTTACAGCAAAGAAAGTATCAAGTAGCAAAAAATCATTTGTATGAAGCAATAGAACTTGCGGCAAAGGTAAACGCTCCCAATATTCTTGGTTATACCTACTTCTATTTAGGGAATGTTTATTTTGAAGAACACAACACCCAAGCAGCATTAGAGAATTATTACAAAGCGAAAGCAATTAACACAGCTACCGATGATAAGCGCAACCTGGCACTCACTCTTAATGGAATTGCCAACGCATTAATATTTGCCGGAGAAACAGACCAAGCCGAGCCATTTCTTTTGCAAGCCATAGATGTAACACGCGAATCAAACCTTGCCAACGAAGAGAAAGATACCCTCAAGTTACTTTCAGGAGTGCGCAAACAACAAAAGCGTTTTGCTGAAGCATTATCGTTGTTTGAAATGTATTCTGCGCAAAAGGAAGTGCTGCTTAATGCTACCAAGATACGCGAAGCAGAAGCATTGCAAACACAAATGGCTATTGAAAACAAAGAGAAAGAAATTGAAATTGAACGCTTGCGAAATGTGGAGTTAAAGCAGGCTTATGAGCAACTAAAGGCAGCGCAAAAACGACTAATACAACAAGAAAAACTGGCTTCGCTTGGGCAGTTGACAGCCGGTGTTGCTCATGAGATTCAAAACCCATTAAATTTTGTAAACAATTACGCAGACATTTCGGTTGAACTGCTGGATGAGCTAAACGAACTTGAAGATGATGCCGAGCGCAAGAATGTTATTGAATTGCTGAAAAACAATTTGGTTTCAATTCACAAGAATGGAAGCAGAGTCAGCGGTATTGTAAAAAGTATGTTAGAACATAGCAATGCAGGCAAAAGCGAAAGAGTGCTTACCGACATCAACCATCTTGTGAAAGAACATCTACAATTTGCGCAATCGGGTTTTAAAGCGCAAAACGATGGTTTTGATAGTTTTGTTGAAACGAATTTTGATAGCACCATTCCAGATTTGATTGTTGCGCCATCCGAAATAGGAAAAGTATTATTAAACGTTTTTAATAATGCTCTTTATGAATTGCAAAAGATAAAACTTTGCGATGTTACTTTTATACCACTTATAAAAGTAAGCACATCGTCAAACGATACAGAGGTTGAAGTTGTAATTGCAGATAATGGTGGCGGCATACCAGCCGAAAATCTGCATCAAATATTTGAACCGTTTTTTACAACCAAACCAACCGGTGAGGGAGTTGGCTTAGGGCTAAGTATTGCCAATGATATTATTCAATCGCACTGTGGTGTTATAGTTGTTGAAAATAATAGCGATAGAGGCGTTTCATTTATTTTGAAAATACCTGTACAATAGGTTTGTCTATTCACTCCTTAACCTTGCAAAAGCTCCGAGTGGCAGTTTTTTACCAAATGCATCAACATTATACAACTCGCCTATTGCAAAGTAATTTTTCTTAAAGTTTTCTTGAATAAGATTTTCAAGAATTAGTGAGGAAAAACCAAGTGAGTAAGCGTTTAAAACAAGAAAATGGTGTTGCGGATGTAGTAGTTGTTGTACTGTTTCCATCAACTCTAATATGTTATCTTCCAATTTCCATTTTTCGCCCGATGGTCCATGTCCAAAAGCCGGAGGGTCGAGAATAATACCGTTGTAAAAGTTGCCTCTTTTTACTTCGCGCTTTGCAAATTTCATGGCATCTTCTACTACCCAACGAATATCTTTCAATCCACTTAATTGCATGTTTTCATTTGCCCACGAAACAACTTGCTTTATCGAATCTACATGTGTTGCGTCTGCTCCTGCGGCTTTTGCAGCTAAGGTTGCGCCACCCGTATAGGCAAACAAATTCAAGAATTTTGGCTGCGGAGTTTTTTGCTTTAGCAAAGTAACAGACTCGGTTATAAAATCCCAGTTTACAGCCTGCTCAGGAAAAACACCAACGTGCTTAAAGCCGGTTAAAGCCAACTTTAATGTAAATTGAAAACCGTTGTTGTAAGTCAATTTCCAGTTGTCGGGCATCGAGCGAAGTTTGCGCCAAGTGCCTGCATTACTGCCCGATGGTATAAACCGAACGTGGGCTTGTTGTTCCCAAGTATTTATTGATTGCGAGGCATTCCACACCGCCTGAGGCTCGGGGCGAATGGTGATGTAGTCGCCAAAGCGTTCGAGTTTTAAGCCATTACCACTATCTAGCAACTCGTAGCCACTAAAATGTGTTGGAGCAAATGATAGTATTTGCGAGGAGGTTAACTGAATATTTTCTGCCACCAGTATTTTGGTTTTTCTTGTTTGGTTTCAAATTTGCGAAACACAAATACATCTTCATTGTCGTGCTTCATATAGTAATGTTCGCGTGCAAATTTTTCTTGAGTTTCAGGATTTGTAGTTAGCTCTTTCAGTTCGTGGCGAGTTTCTTTGATGCCCTTTTCGTAAAAATCAATTTTTGCAGATAGCTCTGCTACTTCGCATTTTCTTTTCCATTGCACACTTAGGTTGTTTTCATCAAAAAACAACATCCATACTGCAAAGATTGAAATAGTTATCACAAATGGATTGCGCAACCAAGCAGGAATCATAAACCAAAAAGATAGAAAGCCCTTTTTCATTTTCTTACACAAAGTTCATAATTCAGTTGATTTTGTTGTATTGAGTGCGAACAGGAGAATGTTTATTGTTGTGCTATATTGTAGCAAATACTTTGCATTTATTGTTGGCAGCTACTCACTTTATTGCGAATAAGTCAAATTGTGAGTGCTGTGAAAGCTATTTCGTTAAGTATTTTTTGCAATATTGTTTAGTTTTGCATTTTGAGAACTAAAAAAACTATGTACATTTGCAGTGTAATTGAAATGTAAAATTTTTGCGATATGGATAACAACACTATAAAGCTAAACGAAAAACAAAAACTTTTAATTGAGCGTTTTGGAATAAGACACGAACAATCGGGATTCGCGCCAGTAGAAGCTCGCATATTAGGCTTGTTGCTCGTAGCTGATGAAACCGAGCTTACTTTCGATCAAATTCAAAGCACATTGAGTATTAGTAAAAGTGCCACCAGTAACGCGCTCAATAAGTTGCTATTGATTGGTCAAATTGAGTACATCACCAGGCATGGCGATAGAAAGCGTTACTTTAGGTGCAATCTTGAACAATGGCAAAACTTGATAATTGATAGAGTGAAAGATATTCCAAACATGAATAAAATTCTAATAGAAATTCTTGAGGCGCGGCCCAAAAGCAGCAAAGAGTTTAACAGCCATTTAAAAACGCATATCAACTTTGTAGAGTTTATGTCGAAAGAGCTTGCTGCTACTTTAAGCAAGTGGAAAGCCAAGTAAATTTTTTTTGCCCAAATAGTTCTTTTTTACAGAACTAACTAATTATTCAAAACGTTAAAAACTAAATAAATGAAACTTAACTCAATCAAATTCGCAAGTGCTATATGTTTAATAGCAGCACTATTGTTTGGTGAAACAGTATTTGCTCAGTCGGTAGCAAACAGCAAAACACTTTCGGATGTATTAAAATACGCGCTGGAGGAGAACACAGATATTAAGAAACAAAACTTAGCAATTTTACAAAGCAAGTACAGAAGGCAAGAAGCCATTAGCCAAGGGTTGCCTCAAATTAACGGCTCGGTACAGCTTGTTGATAATCTTCAGATTCAACAACAACTTTTGCCGGGCGAAATTTTTGGTGGCGCACCGGGCAGTTTTATTCCGGTGAAGTTTGGAACACAATATTCTATTCCAATTGCTTTAAAACTTGAGCAGTTGATTTATAGCCAGTCGTATATCAATGCCATTAAAACAACTTCTGCTGCAAAAAACCTTAGTCAAGTGCAGGCCGAAAAAGTAAAACAAGATATTATCTACAACTCCTCGGTTGCATTTTACCAAGCAATTATTGCCAGCGAACAACTTAATGTTATTGAAGCCAATCTTAAAAAACTTGAACAAAGTGTGGTGGTGGCGCAGGTGCAGTACGACAATAAAATGAGCCGCAAAATTGACCTTGACCAATTGAAAGTAAACTTGGCAAACACACAAGCAGATTATACTAATGCCGCTATCAGCTATGCACAGTCCATAGATTATTTGAAAGTGTTGATTGGCTTTCCGCTTGGCGATTCGTTATCACTAATTCAAGAGGCAGAAAGTAGCGACTTGACCTTGCCTGAAAACACAACCGCAAGCAGTCCTTTAATGAAGTTGTACGATGGGCAGCTAAAACTTAAAGAACTTGAAATTAAAGGTATAAACAGCGGGTATGCGCCAACACTTGCCGGATTTGCACAGTACGGTTATCAATCACAAGGCAATGGCTTTGGTAAGGGCGAACTTAGGTCATTTGGTAGCGCGGCAATTGGGCTTTCGTTAAACGTTCCAATTTTTGATGGATTAAGAAAATTAAGACAAGCGCAACAGAAAAAAGTAGAGTTGAATTCATTGCAGTTAGAACAAAAATATACACAAACGCAACTTAATTTTCAATATCAAAATTCGGTAAACAAATACTTGCAAAGTCAAAAGACGGTAAACAACCAAAAAAACACTTATGAGTTAGCAAAAAGTGTTTACGATGCAGTTCAAGTAAACTACAATAACGGTTTGGCTTCGCTTTCAGATTTAATAAATGCCGATAGCGGAATGAAAAGCGCACAAACACTTTACCTCACAGCATTGCTTCAACAAAAAGTTTCGGCATTAGATGTGATGAAGGCAAATGGCAATCTCAATTCACTCACTAAATAATAATTACTAATCCAATTCAATAAAAATTAAAACAACAAAAGATGAAAAAGAAAAATATCATTTACACCATTGCCGCAGTAGCCTTGGTTGCATTAGTGGGAATAAAACTTATCGATAACAAAAACACGATTGATGACAAAGCTGCAAAAGCAATTGCCGATAATATTTTTGATGAAATTCCGGTGAAAGTTGCCGAAGTAAAGTATCAAGAAATATCCAATAGTATTTCGGAAAGCGGCACATTTTCGGCTGTACAGGATTTAAAATTATCGGCACAATCGCAAGGGCAAATAACACAGTTGCTTGTAAAAAAATCGCAGTTTGTTACTAAAGGCACTTTGCTTGCAGTGGTTGATAATACATCGCTTTCGAGCCAGATAGAAACGGCTCAGTCGGCTTTAAACAAAGCAATTGCCGATGAAGAACGCACCGGCAATGCACTAAAATCTGGAGGTGTAAGTCAGCAACAATTTGAGAATGCACAACTGCAAGTGAAAAATTCAAGGAGTTCCTTGGAACAGTTGAAACAGCAATCTAAAAATTTCAGGATTGTAGCGCCAATAAGCGGAACTGTGAACGATATTTTTATTGAGCAAGGAAGTTTTGTTGCGCCTGGCACTCAACTTTTAGAAATAGTGGATATTACCACACTGAATCTCATTGTTCGTATTGATCCAAAAGTTTTTCCAAACATAAAAACCGGACAGAAAGTTAGCGTTACTGCCGAGCCATATCCAGGAGTTCAACTACAAGGAAAAGTAGAAACAATCAATGTAAAAGCAGATGTGTCGCAAAAAATTGAAGTAGGAGTGGCCATTCAAAACAATCCAAAGTATCAGGTTTTACATGGCATGTACGGTACTGCAACATTTGATAGTGACAATGCAACACAACAAGTTAAAAACTCGATTACAATACCACGCGAGGCTGTTGTAGGCTCTGTGCAAAACGCAGAAGTTTTTGTATTGCAGCCCGATAGCACTGTTTCGCTTAAAACCATTAGTGTAGGCAAAAGCATTGGTAATAATGTAGAAGTGCTCAACGGTCTTAAAGAGCACGAATTTGTTGTTACTGCCGGGCAGGTAAACTTAGAAGAAGGAAGTAAAGTTTTGGTGAAAAAGTAACCAATCACACTTTAAAAATTACAATATGAATATCACAGAAATATCAGTAAAACGACCCACATTAGTTGTGGTTGTTTTTACAATACTTGCAATACTTGGTCTTTTTAGTTATTCAAGTTTAAACTATGAATTGTTGCCCAAAATTACCAATCCGGTAATTACGGTAACCACAATTTACCCTGGTGCATCACCCACCGAAGTGGAGAATTCGGTTACTAAAAAAATTGAAGCCGAGGTAGCCTCAATTGCTAAAGTTGATAAAGTAAACTCTACATCTCTGGAAGGTGTTTCGATAGTAGTTGTTACGCTGAAGTATAATGCAGATATAGACCAGTCGGTACAAGACGGGCAGCGAAAAGTAAACTCTGTATTGCCCGATTTGCCCGATGGTGTAAAGCAGCCAACAGTAAATAAACTTTCGCTCGATGAGTTGCCGGTAATGCAGCTTGGAGCTACTTCAAATCTTAGCCCTACCGAGTTTTCAGACTTGCTCGACAAAACCATTGTGCCGGAAATTGCGCGTTTGGAAGGAGTGGCACAAATAGATGTTACAGGCGATTCAAAAAGAGAAATTAGAGTAAATGTAAATCGTGCAAAACTTGAAACTTACAACCTTTCGGTTCTTCAAGTTACGCAAGCCATAGCAAATGCCAACCTCGATTTTCCAACAGGAAAGGTAAAAAGCGATGGCTCGCAATTGCAAGTGAGGCTCTCGGGCAAGTTGCAAACAATTGATGATTTAAGAAACCTTGTTATTACAAATTCGCAAGCTGGTAATCCAATTTACATACGCGATGTGTGCGAAATTCAAGATGGAACTGCTGATATAAAAACACTTTCGAGGCTTAATGGTGATAATGCTGTGGGGCTTTCGATAGTAAAGCAAAGCGATGGAAATGCCGTAACAATTGCAGCGGAGGTAAAAGAAAAAATTGCAAAACTTACAGAGCAATACAAAGACATTGATTTAAAATTTCAGCTTTCGCAAGACACCTCGGTGTTTACACTTGACGCTGCAAACCATGTAATTGAAGACTTGCTTATTGCAGTTGTGTTGGTAGCATTTATCATGTTTTTCTTTTTGCATAGCCCGCGCAATGCAATCATAGTAATGGTGAGTATTCCGCTTTCTATTGTTACAACTTTTATAGTAATGTATGCTTTAGATTATAGCTTGAATTTGATGTCGTTGCTTGCACTTTCGTTGGTAGTAGGTATATTGGTAGATGATAGCATTGTGGTGCTTGAGAACATATTTCACCACATGGAAAACGGAATGTCTGCTTGGGATGCATCAATTGCAACCTCAAAAGAATTAGGACTTTCGGTTGCCAGTATCACATTGGTAATTGTGGTTGTGTTTCTTCCCATATTGTTTGTTGAAGGCACTATTGCCGACTTGCTTCGTCAGTTTTCGGTAGTTATTATAGTTGCCACTTTGGTAAGTTTGGTGGTGTCTTTCACCGTTACACCGCTGTTGGCTTCGCGCTTTACAAAAGTGGTTCATATTGATAAAACAAAACTTATCAACTTGCCTTTCAAATGGTTCGATGCTGCCGAAGAATGGTTCAGCAAATTATACGAAGGCATGTTGGATTGGTCGTTAAAACACAAACGCATTTTAATGAGCGGTGTTTTCATACTTATAGTTGCTTCGTTCGCATTGCTTACAACCGGTATTATTGGTTCAGAGTTTGTGAGCAACGGTGATAATGGAGAATTTACTATTGAAGCTAAGTTGAATAAAGATGCCACCATTGAACAAACCAACCTTACAGCAATAAAAATTGAGAACCTAATTCGCAAACATCCCGAAGTACAAAATGTATTTACAACAGTAGGTGCAACAGCGGGAAACAATACAACACAATCGGCTCCCAATGCTTTGTTGTGCAATGTAAAAATGGTTCCATTAGAAGAGCGCACAATTAGTTCTACCGATTTTTCTACACAGATAAAAAGAGAATTATTTAATGAATTTCCGGGTGTGGAAATAAAGGCAAAAGCAGTAAGGCTTACAGGCGGAACAACCGCACCGGTGCAAGTTATTGTGCAAGGTACGCAGCTCGATAGCATTATTTCGTACAGCCAAAAAGTAGAAGCATTGGTAAAATCCATTCCCGGAACTTCCGAAATTGAAATATCTGTAGAAGACGGAAACCCGGAATTGGTAGTAAACATAGATCGCCAGCGCATGGCCGACCTGAATTTATCTATGCAAATTATTGGTGCAACATTGCAAAATGCTTTGGCAGGAAACACAAGCAATCAATTCCGCCAAGGCGATAGTGAGTATGACATCAATATTAGATTAGATGATTTTAACCGAAAAAGTGCTGATGATTTATTGAACATTTCTTTCGTTAATAGTCGTGGGCAGTTGATTAAGTTAAGTCAATTTGCCTCGGTAACTCAATCGTTTGGTCCAACTAAACTTGAGCGTACCGATAAAATTTCATCGCTTGTTGTTAGTGCTTATGTTGTTGGTCGCGCAACGGGTACAGTGGGTAACGAAGTAGAAGCAAAGATTAAAGAGCTTACTCCACCACGTGGTGTAACAGTAAAAATGGGTGGTGATTTAGAAAATCAAAAGAAGTCGTTTTCCAGTTTAGGAATTGCATTGTTGATGAGTTTAGTGCTTGTATATTTAATTATGGTAGCGCTTTACGATAACTATGTTTATCCTTTTGTGGTAATGTTTTCTATTCCTGTTGCCATAGTTGGAGCGTTTCTTGCATTGGCATTAACAATGAGCAATATGAGTATATTCTCTATGCTTGGTTTGATAATGCTTATTGGTTTGGTGGTGAAAAATGCCATACTTATTGTAGATAGAATCAATCAGTTAAAAGAGAGCGGTACAGAATTGCTTACAGCTATTCGCAATGGCACAATGGAGCGTTTTCGCCCGATACTTATGACTACCATTGCCATGGTTGTAGCCATGCTTCCGGTTGCACTTGCAAAAGGTGCCGGCTCCGAATGGAAAAACGGTTTGGCATGGGTGCTTATTGGTGGTTTAACAAGCTCAATGTTGCTTACGATGCTTGTGGTGCCTGCAATGTATTTGGTGGTAGATATCATTAAAGAAAAAATTACAGGCAAAAAAACTATTGTGCCAGTGGCATAGATTTTCAGCAATTAATATCAATCATAGAAGCCGTATCAAAGCATATTTGATACGGCTTCTTTTTATCGGTAAGCATTATACTTTCATTTCTACCGCTACATTTTTAGCTTTGCGAAACATAAAAACTTACGATATGAAAAAATTATTCACCATTTTACTACTGGCAGTGTCGGTGGTAATGTATGCACAAGAGGTTACCAAACAGTACGATAAGATTGAAAAATTCAATCAAGGAGTAGCGGTGGCTTGGGAAAACGGCAAAGCGGGCTTGGTAACACAATCTGGAAAAGAACTTATCAAACCTCAGTTTGACCACATTGGTCGCTTTGGTAGAGATGGCTTGGCATACACAACTAAAAAAGGTTTGAAAGGTTTGGTTGATATGACGGGGAAAATCATTGTTGATAATATCTATGGCGATATCAGTGGTTTTAACGGACCATGGGCTATCACTCGCAAAAATGGATTGGCAGGAATGATAAATAAACAAGGAAAGGTATTGGTTGAAAACAAGTACGAAGTTATTCGAGTAGAAAAAGGAGGAGTTATTCGCGCTATAGTTGGTGGCAGAGAGGTTTTGCTGAATTTAGATTCTAAGTAATTTTTTAAAAAAACGAGAAAAGCCGCTGTAACATCATTTGTTGCAGCGGCTTTTTTAATTTAGTGCAGCGAGTAATTTATTTTATCTAAAAGTAATTGCCATTTCTACTCTGCGATTTTTTTGACGACCTGCTGGTGTTTTATTATCGGCAATTGGTTTGCTTTCGCCAAAGCCGGCTGTTTCAAGTTTACTGCCATCCACACCTTTGCCAATCAAGTATCGCTTAACTGCATCTGCTCTTTTTTGCGATAAAATCATGTTGTTGTTATCATTTCCAACATCGTCTGTGTGGCCCTCGATTTTTAAGCCATACGATGCTTTTTCTGCAAGTAATTTTGCAAGCCCGTTCAGCGAGATAAAGCTTACTTTTTTAATTACGTCTTTGCCTGTTTCAAACTCTAAGTTTTCAAAAGCATACTTTACAACTTCAAGTTCTTTTTTGGCCAGTTTCGGGCAGCCTCTGTTGTCTTTTGCACCAAAGGTATTTGGGCAGTCATCGTCTTTATCCAACACGCCATCGCCATCGGTATCTTTGTATGGGCAACCTTTGTTTTCAATAGGACCGGCTTCGCGTGGGCAGGCATCTTCATTGTCATACAATCCATCGCCATCGCTATCTGGACAGCCTTTGTGTGCTTTATCTCCAGGCACATCTACGCACTCGTCATTTTTATCTGCCACGCCATCGCCATCGCGGTCGGGGCAGCCATTCAATTCTTTTGGTCCTGCTTGTTCTGGACACTCGTCATTTTTATCTGCCACACCATCACCATCAGCATCGGGGCAGCCAAAAAGTTCCACTAGACCTTTAACATCAACACACGAATCATTCATGTCTAACACGCCATCGCCATCGCGGTCGGGGCAACCTTGCGTTTCGCGCGGGCCGGGTATATCTGGGCATTTATCCTCTGTATCCAATACGCCATCACCATCGCGATCTGGGCAACCTTTTGCAACCCAACTTCCTTTTTCTTTTTTGCATTTATCTTCTTTGTTTGAAACAAAGTCGCGGTCGCGGTCTTTTTGTTTACGCGCCAAGATTGGAATCTTTACTGCTACATGCAAATCGGCATTGTAAATATGTCTTTTGCCAAAAA
>CAZYXR010000020.1:23257-26240 GCA_964650845.1 uncultured Chitinophagaceae bacterium | reverse complement strand
GTAGATCTTGTGTGCCAATAATAATGGGTCCAATGCGGGCTGTTGCACCAAAGTTGAAATTGTTCATCACATCGTACGAAAGTGGCAGGTACAATCCAAAATATTTCCAATCTAAATGCGGTGTAAGCGTGAATGTAGAAACGTGATGAACACTACGCTCTTTGTTCATGCGCGGTGCAATAGTAGCCAATGCACTTACCCCAAAAAAATGAAAAGGGTTGTAATCTACCCAAAGGTTGATTCGGGTGGGAAGAAAAATTGTGTAGCTACCTTTAGTGGGGCGAATTGTGAAGCCGGGTGTGTTGCGAATAGTATCGCCCAAGCTTTGCAATCCATCGCTTATTTTAAATTCTTTAATGTACCAATCTTGTTTATCGGCAGCAAACTCATAGCTGTATTCCGAGCGTTTAAATCGAACTGCACCTAAGTCGGTCATTGAAAATCCTGCCTGAAGTGTATAAATACTCCTATCAACATGGTACCATTTTCTTCCGTCCATTTCATATTGATGTTTGTCTTTGTTTAGCCGCCATTCATATACTGCTGCAATGTCGGCAGCGGCACTTATGCCACCATCTTTTACGCTAAACAAATCCTTTAATATGTAGTTTTTTATATCGCCTCCCAAATTGGCATTGTTAAACTCTAAAGTTGTTGGTGCCATTGAGTTTACATCTAAAATTCCCGATGAGTTGTAGATTGAAATGGTGTCGTAATTTTGGTAGCGAAATTCGGCATTGCGGATGTATGCGTTAACATTGAAAAGACCCTGAACTATTTTCAATGTTCCACCAACTTTTACATAATGGTCGCCTTTTTCATACACGGCACGGGAATAAGTAATGCCATAATCCATCCAAGTCATGTGTTGCAGACCGGCATCTTTTTCTTTCAGTCTTATGTAGTCAAATTTATCAATAGAGTCGGCAGTAAAACCCGCGCCATAGTATGCAATGCGCGCTAATTTTTGGCTTACATTATTGATATTGGTAACAGTGTTGATGTTCCAAGTAACAGCAATAGCATTTTTGTGCTCTTCATATTTTTTTCCAAAAGTGAACATAAACGAAAGTGGTCCTTGAACCTGTAAACCAACGTATGCTTTTTTGTTTTTTCCATCTAAGCGTTCGCGTAAGTAGGTGTTTTGAAAATCAACATCGCTGTTTATGGAAGAAGGCTTGAGCATAATACTTCTATCTACACCAATGTAATTGTTTTTCACACCGACCCCTAAGCCCAAAATATTTACATCTACTCTGTGCCTATCGCCAGCAATTGCCGGATTAAAGCCAACATTTGTAACACCACCATATTGGCTTGTTCTAAGTCCTAAAAAGTATTGTGCTTTGGCTGCATAAGGAACAATCATTAGCAGCAAGAGAGCGTTGCGTAGAATTGATATCATAGTCGCGAAAATTTGTTTTAACAAACTTAAACTAAATTTCGCAACATGAGAATTTTGTAAAATAGGTGTTTACGGCTTTGTTCAAACCACTATACAGCGCTTTTCAGTCCAATTATCTCTGCTACTCCAACTTTCGTTTCGCTTATAAATGCAATAATGCTTAACAAGGCTGCAATTGCAAACGAAACTGTTGCTGCAAGACCCGCGCCACTCATTTCGTATTCAGGTATCCATGCAATACATAAACCCGATGAAACGGCAATGCCAACAATGTGTATTGCAATCATTGTACTGTATTTTTCTATTCCCAACATATAGCTGCCCAATACCAACACAAAACAGTACAAGCCAATACCGGGGAAAAGATATTTTACACTGTATTTTACATACGTAAATCCGCTGCCAAAAATGTATGCATACCATGATGTTGGGATGGCAAAGATGGCTAACAGCCCTACGGCAGAAATAAGTAATGTGATGCGTAAATACTTTAATATAAAACTTGCAGATGGCGATTTTACAGTGGCGGCATAATTCATAGTTGCCACACCTCGGCTTACAATCCATATTGCTTCTAAAATAGAAATGCCCACTGAGTAAACTCCTAAGTTGTAAAGTCCGTTTTCGGAGTGTGATGTAAGTAAAAAAAAGTACAACCGCAAATGCAATAGTTGCAGTAGCTCTGCGGCTTGATATCTAATGCCAGAGCTAATAACTGTTTTAAAATTCTGTATCGAAAAATTGAAGCGTTTAGCATCGGGTAAGTTGCGGATAAAATACAAGCTTAATAACAGGGTGAGCGATGATGCAAAATACATTGATGCAAAAAATGAGTGAATGTTTTTTTGATTGAAAATATAGAATGAAGATGCCAAAAAGATAAAGTTCAGTATCACCGGGGCAAACACTAATATGTTATGTTTATGATACTTGCTCCGGCTCATCAAAACCACCTGATGCGCTCCTGTAATGCTGTTAATTAGCGCAAGTAGTGAAACATGAAGTGCATATTCTTGAATTTCAGACCTGATAAATTTTATTGCAATGAATGAGAATGCAAAAACTGCAATGCTCCACAAATACGAAGGAGCTAAAACGGTGTCTGCTTTGTTTCTGTGAATTACATTTACTAAAGCATAACCACCAACCAAGTTGGCGCAAAATGTAATGATGAAAATGGCAGTGATAATCAAGGTTATTTCGCCCTTTAGTGCCGGCCCCAGCGAGCGGCTTACCATCAACACAATAAGAAAATTAAAAAGTGTAGAAAGCAGCCGTGCTGCTACGTTACCCGATATATGTTTTTGAAAAATCAAAACAACTGATTATGGCTGTGGTAAAGTGAATAAAAAAGTACTTCCTTTTCCAACTTCCGACTCAATCCATATTTTGCCGTTATGCAATTCAACTATCTTTTTGCAGATAGCAAGACCTACACCAGTACCTTCATAGTCGCTTTTGTTGTGCAATCTTTTAAATGCCAGAAACACCGTGTCGAAATATTCGTGAGGAATGCCTAAACCATTATCATTTACATAATAAACGGTTTCGTTGTTTTTTTGAAACGAGCCTACCTCT
>CAZYXR010000020.1:13935-23247 GCA_964650845.1 uncultured Chitinophagaceae bacterium | reverse complement strand
TAATACCTATTTTACGATACTTAATAGCATTTGAAATTAGGTTTTGAAACAGTTGAAACACCAGCGAACGCTCAGATTTAATGGTTGAAAATTTTTTGATTTCGAGCTTTGCGTTTGTATCTCTGATAGATGCAGTAAGGTTGTCTTTTACATCTCTAATCACCAAATTCAAATCTACCAAGTCGAACTTGTGGTTGGCAATGTTTAAGCGCGAGTATGTAAGTAAATCTTGAATAAGAACATCCATTTGGCTCGTGCCTTTTACTACTAATGAAATGTACTCGAGCAACTCGGGGTCAAGTTGTTCTTTTTTCCGCATTCGCCTTTCAATAATGGTTACAAAGCCAGAGATTGTTCGCAATGGCTCTTTCAAGTCGTGGCCCACTACATAAGCAAACTCTTGTAGGTTTTCATTACTTACTTTTAGTGCTTTGGTGCGTGCTGCTACTGTGCGCTCCAAGTCTTCATTTTGAATCTTTATTTGGTTGGTGATTTTTGCATTTTGTTCCAACAGGCTATCAAGCGAGCCTACAATGAAATTAAAAATAATGCCTACTAAAAAAATACCAACCAATGCTACAATGTAATGACCCCACAATGCAGCTCGAATTTCGGGAGTGTGCAATGGATGATAGTAAACTATCACTGCGTGGATGCTCATGATAACTGCGCCAAAAAATGAGTATAGAAAAATCTTTTCTCTATCGCGAATAAACGAAAGGCACAAAATGTAGGTGCCTACCAATGCCACAAGCGAAACATACAACTTGTATTGCGTTTGTTGATTGCGCGATACCCAATCTTCATACAAGTCTGCAACGCCAATTACAACCAAACAGGTAACCACAAGTGCATCGCCTGCCCAAACTATTTTGCCTTGTTTTATTAAAAACAATGTGAGAAAAGTGCCGGCAATGCCAACAATGTTGCCCAGCAAAATCAGGTTGCCCATATTGGCGCTCTGTTGCATAAGACCAATTACAAAAAAGAAAACCATCATGGTTACGGCTATAAAAAGCAGCGACTGAGATTTCTGTTTTTCGTAATCGTTATTGAAGTTATAACCCGATAAAAAATAGGAAGTAATTCGATTGTCAATCTTCATATCAACGCACCAAATATAGTTTTTCCATACATCCGAACTGTGATTATAGATTTTACTTTTGTAACGATAAAGTGTGTATGCAAATAATTGTTTTTAATACTGCGGACGATATGTACAGTAAAGCATTGCAGTTACGCACCGATGTGTTGCGTACTCCGTTGGGTTTAAAGTTTACGGCTGATGAGTTAAAAAAGGATAAGGCCGATACGCATTTTGGTTTAATACAAGAAGAAATTTTAGTTGCATGCCTCACATTAACAGAATGTGCAGATGAAAGAATGAAAATGCGGCAAGTGGCTGTTAGCCCTAATTTTCAGGGGCAAGGTTTTGGAAAAATATTAGTTGCTGCAAGCCACGAATATGCTCGTAGCCAAACTCACAAAATAATGTTTTGCCATGCCCGCAAAACGGCTGTGCCATTTTATGAAAGCATGGGTTACAAAGTTGTAGGTGCAGAATTTTTCGAAGTTAATATTCCGCACTACCTGATGGAAAGGGAACTGTAATCAGCGCACTGCCATTTTTCTAATCATTACTGAAAACAAAAGTGGAAAATGCCGTTTCGTCCACACACCGAATTTTTCTTTTATTCCGCCTATTACAACTTCTTGTTTTTCCGCTTTCATGGCCGCAACAATTCCTTGGGCACATTTTTTTGCCGAAATTCCTTTTGCTGTGGCAGCATCCATTTTACCTGTGGTTTCACCATTACCTGTAAGTGCATTCACCGAAACATTGGTTGCCACAAAACCCGGGCATACCAACAATACTCTTAAACCATCTTGGTAACATTCTGCGCGCAGTGAATCGAAAAATCCATGCAGTGCGTGCTTTGCTGCTGCATAGCTGCTGCGCCATGGCGAAGGTATTTTACCTACGGCACTGGTTACGGTTACAATTAACCCACTTTTGTTTTTTATGAAATGTGGCAAAAGCGTTTTTGTAAGTGCCACCGTGCCAATGTAGTTTACCTCCATCAATCGCTTATCTACTTCAATTGAAGTTTCTATGGCTAATGAACGCTGGCTGATGCCGGCATTATTAACTAACACATCTATTCGGTTGAATTTTTGCAGGGCAATATTCTTGAGATTTTCAAAATCATGATATTGCTCTAAGTCTAAGGGTAGCAGCAAACAATTTTCGTCCGAAAGTTCAGCCAATTTTTGCACTCGTTGTAATTCGTTTTTGCGCCTTGCAGAAAGTATAAGTTTGCAACCTTCCTTTGCTAATTCTATTGCCAGCGCCTCGCCAATACCCGATGATGCACCAGTGAGCCATACTACTTTTCCTGTAAGAGTTTTCATGCTATTTTTTTCTAAAACATACTGCATTTGCAATTGCTAATGCTCTTAAAACGAATGTAAAGTATTTGTATTGATTACAACATTGCGGTGCTCTTTTTGAATGGTTTTGACGAACACAATTATTTTGTGCATTATTTTTTCATCTTCGCAAAAACAACCGTTCAATGACAAATAAATTGTGGGCAACCAAGCCCCTCTCTGCGCCCGATAATTCGATGAAGCGCACATTAACCGCTAATAATTTAATCTCGTTAGGTATAGGTGCAATTATTGGTACCGGTATTTTTGTACTTACAGGTACAGCGGCAGCTAATCATGCGGGTCCTGCACTTGCGTTATCATTTGTGTTGTCGGGTTTAGGCTGTGCGTTTGCAGGTTTGTGCTATGCGGAATATGCAGCTATGATTCCTGTAAGTGGCAGTGCTTACACTTATGCCTACTCTACTTTAGGTGAGTTTATTGCTTGGATTATTGGCTGGGATTTGATTTTAGAATACCTTTTTGGGGCATCTACTGTGGCTGTGGGTTGGAGCGGTTATGTAGTAAGTTTTTTACGAGATTGTGGTGTGAATTTTCCTGTGCAATGGGCTGCTTCTACGGGCAGCAAACTGATTGAAGTGCCGCTGGAAATTGCAAACAGATTGAACATTGGCTATGGCTGGCAGGGCGCAACTGCCAACTTGCTTGAAACATTGACTGCTGCAGGTGTAAATCCTGCAACATTACAACAAGCCACAGGCATTGTGAACCTTCCTGCAATATTGATTGTAGGGTTGATGACATTGTTGTTGGTAGTTGGTATTAGCGAGAGTGCAAAATTCAATAACATCATAGTTGTTGTAAAACTGATAGTGATTTTGTTATTCATCTTTTTTGGATGGCAGTATGTAAACACATCAAACTGGTCTCCGTTTATTCCAGATAGAATAATTGACGAGAATGGAGTGGGACGCTATGGTTGGATAGGTATTTTGGCGGGTTCGGGGGTTATCTTTTTTGCTTACATTGGTTTCGATGCTGTTTCTACCGCTGCCCAAGAAGCAATCAACCCTCAAAAGGATATGCCAAAAGGTATGTTGCTTTCGCTGGCAATTTGTACGGTGCTTTACATTTTGGTGGCACTGGTTATGACTGGTATTGTAAATTATAAAGATCTTAATGTGCCGGCTCCGGTAGCATTGGCTATTGACCGTGCCGGCTCGGGTTTGGCTTGGCTAAAGTTTCCGGTAAAAGTTGGCGCAATTGCCGGCTTGAGTTCTGTTGTGTTAGTAATGCTGATGGCGCAGCCACGCATCTTCTACTCTATGGCAAAAGATGGTTTGCTGCCCGAAAAATTTGCAGCCATCCACCCTAAGTTTAAAACACCTTATGTAACCACAATTATCACCGGTGTTTTTGCGGCATTTTTTGCAGGGGTGTTTCCAATTGGTTTGTTAGGCGAGTTAGTTTCTATAGGCACATTGCTGGCATTTGTAATTGTATGTATCGGCATCATTATTTTGCGCAAGCAAAAGCCGGAAATTCCACGTCCATTCAAAACTCCGTTGGTGCCGTTGGTGCCTATTTTGGGTGCGTTGATTTGCCTTGCCCAAATGATTGGATTGCCTGGCGATACATGGATTAGATTAGTGATATGGATGGCTTTAGGGTTGTTGATTTATTTCTTTTATGGCATTAAACACAGCAAGCTGAACAATAAACAGTAGCACATAGGTGAAGATTCTTTTGCCTAAAAAATTAAGCGTATGCCCATTGCTGAAAGTACCGTGCATTTCAACCCGAATAATCTGATTATTCTGAATGTAATTTTGAGCTTGGTAATGTTTGGCATGGCGCTTGAGTTGAAAAAAGATGATTTTACAAGCCTGATTAAAAACAAAAAAAGTGCCGCGGTAGGATTGCTGGTACATTTTTTTCTGCTACCCCTGCTCACATTTGGTTTAGTTAAAGTGTTGCATCCGCCACCGGCAGTTGCATTGGGTATGATATTGGTAGGTGCTTGCCCGGGCGGCAACATGAGCAATATGTTTACTTATATGGCTAAAGGTAATACTGTGCTTGCCGTAGGTTTAACATCGGTTTCGCATTTGTTGGCAGTTGTTTTTACGCCACTTAATTTTTCGATATACGGGAGTTTTGATGCGGGCACTGCAGCATTGCTGCGCGAAATTCATTTAAGTGTTAGTGAAATTTTGAGTACAGTAATTATAGTGGTAGGCATTCCGCTACTTGCTGGTATGTTGTTACAGTATTACAGTCCGGCACTTAGCAGCAAGATTGTGCCCTATGCCAAACGTTTTGCGTTGTTGGCATTTGCTTTTTTTTTGGTAGCAGCGATATTGGCAAATAAGCAAGTGTTTATCGAAAATATACCTGCGGTTCTTCTTTTGGTTGTTGTACATAATGCAGTGGCTCTTTTCGCAGGTTATGCGATTGCAAAACTTGCCGGGTTGCACGAAAAAGATGTGCGTACAATAACATTCGAAACAGGTGTGCAAAACTCGGGCTTGGGCTTAATACTAATTTTTACCTTCTTTAATGGCATGCTTGGCATGGCAATTATTGCAGCCATGTGGGGTGTGTGGCATTTGATAAGCGGTGGCTTACTTGCTTGGTTTTGGAGCAAAAAACCTTTACCTGTTCAATAATTATTTTCAATTTTTTTAGCGCGAAAAATCCTTTGCATTCACGCCCAACCAATTGAATGCATTTTGATGAAGCATCAGTTCTTTTTCATTTTTTTTCCATTCCATACTTTCAATTAAAGAGCCTGGAACAGCCTCGCCTAACGGAAAAGGGTAATCGCTGCCCATGCAGATAGTTTCTGCGCCCATGGTTTCAACTAAATACTTCAGAAATGCACTATCGTGTACCAACGAGTCAATATAAAATTTGCCTATGTACTCGCGTGGGTTTACTGTGTTGTCAATTGCCGTTAAATCGGGCCGCACATTGAAACCGCGTTCTATGCGTCCAATGCCCGAGGGGAAAGCTCCGCCTCCATGTGCAAAGGCAACTTTCATTTTCGGAAATTTCTCAAACACGCCACCAAAAATCATGCTGCATATAGCGCGCGAAGTTTCGGCAGGCATACCTACCAACCAAGGCAGCCAATATTTCTGCATTTGCTTGGTGCCAACCATGTTCCACGGGTGAATAAAAACGCTCATGCCAAGCTCTTCGGCAGCTGCATAGATTTCAAAAAACTGCGTTTCGTTAAGGTTTAAGTCGTTTACATTGCTGCCAATTTCTATACCTCGCAAACCAAGTTTCTTACATCGTTCTATTTCTTTTACTGCAAGTTCGGCATTTTGCATGGGGATGGTTCCCAAACCAATGAATCGTTTAGGATAACGTTGCGCAATTGCTGCAATATGGTCGTTTAGAAATTGAGAAACATCCAAACAATCTTTAGGCTTCGCCCAATAGTTGAACATGACAGGAATAGTAGAAAGTACCTGTACATCTACCTTATGCAGGTCGCATTCTTTAATGCGTACATCTTCATCCCAGCAGTTATCCTGTATTTCGCGAAAAAACTCATCATCGCGCATCATACGAGCGCATCCAGCTTTGTGTTGGTCTAATTGAATAAAACCGCCATAGCCGAATTTATCGGCCCAGCGGGGCATATTCTTAGGAATAATATGTGTGTGAATGTCAACCTTAAGGCACACGGTTTGTTCTGTTGTTTTCGGTGGGCAAAGTAAGTTTTTTCGCCAATGATTTGGTTTTTAAGTTTGCTTAAAGCAGGCAAAATTGCGGTATTACTTTTCTAAAATCGGGTTCGTGTGCTGTATCAAATACTACATATAGATTTGTAATGAGTGTGAATATTTAAAACTTCCTTCCATTCATATTGGTGAAAGATTATTTTTGGCGGGCTAAATATCAATAATGACCGAAGTAAAAGTGCCCTCAGTGGCTGAAAGTATCTCTGAAGTTACACTTAGTAAGTGGATGGTTAAAGATGGCGATTATGTTGTGTTAGATCAGCCGATTTGTGAAGTTGAAACCGATAAAGCATCGCAAGAATTGTCGGCAACCATTGCCGGTGTAATTTCGCTTGTGGCCAAAGAGGGCGATGATGTTAAAGTTGGCGGCTTGATTGCCAAGATTGATGAAACGGCAAAAGCACCTGCAAAAGCTGCTGAAAAAGAAGCGCCTAAGAAGGAGACTACGGTTGAGGCTCCGGTTGTTGCTAAAAAAGCAGAGCAGAAAGTAGAAGTAAAGCAAGAGGGTGCGGCTGCGGGGCATCCATCGCCTGCGGCTAAGAAGATATTGGATGAGGGAGGTGTGAAAACTGCTGATGTGAAGGCGAGTGGCGTTGGCGGAAGAATCACAAAAGAAGATGCCATACAAGCGGTGCGCAACAAAGCGAATATTCCGCAGCGCGAAGCATTCAGCCGTACTGAGAAAACGGAGAAAATGAGCCGCGTGCGCAAGACCATCAGCGAACGTTTGGTGTATGCCAAAAACAGCACTGCGATGCTGACTACTTTTAACGAGGTGGATATGACGGCTATCAACAAAATCCGTGCGCAATACGGTGAGGTTTTCAAAAAGAAGAATGAAGTTGGTTTGGGTATGATGAGTTTCTTTTCAAAAGCCGTTTGCCTGGCTTTAGAAAAGTTCCCTGCCGTGAATGCTTATATTGAAGATAACAATCTTGTATATCACGATTACGTTGATATTTCGATTGCCGTTTCTACACCAAAAGGTTTGGTAGTACCTGTAATCAGAAATGCAGAATCGTTGTCGCTGGCGGGTATTGAAAAGAAAGTAAAAGAACTTGCTATAAAAGGTCGCGATGGTTTGTTGACCATGGATGAAATGACCGGTGGTACATTTACTATATCTAATGGCGGTGTGTTTGGTTCGTTGATGAGTACGCCAATTATAAACCCTCCGCAATCGGCTATTTTGGGAATGCATAAGGTGCAAGACCGCCCTGTGGTGGTTGACGGACAGATTGTGATTCGCCCGATGATGTATCTGGCTTTAAGCTACGACCATCGCATCATTGATGGTAAAGAGTCGGTTAGCTTTTTGGTTGCCGTGAAAGATTACTTAGAGAATCCGCATAAACTTTTGCTGGGTGCAGACCCTGTGGAGTTGTTGCTGGATTTGTAGGTGATAACAGCCGAAGGTCTCTCGCAGAGGCGAGGAAAAACGTGGAGGAAACAGCCAATCTTGTTTTGGAAATAATTTAGGTACTTTTGATTATCTGCATTTTTGCAGCACGGGTTTAAAATTTATTCCATGAAAAATTTCTTCGCTGCCTGCTTCTTTTTCTTGCTGCTTAATTTTGGACTGAAAGCACAGTCTTATATACCCATTCCTTTTGATACTTCAAGTTACTGGAGGGTTGAAATGTATTATCTGCCCCAAACTCATCATATTCCATTGTATTGTGAAAGGACTAGAGGCATGATTTACTATTATGGAGATACGGTAATAGATAACTTGAAATATGCTCATCTAAAAGCTAAATTTTGCGATAATTATTATTGCGGACAAGATGAAAATGGAGACATAGCCCTCTTAGTCTTTCCGTTTCTGAGACAAGATACAGCAAACCGAATTCTCTATGGACGGACGTATAGTCATCAAGGTTCAGATATAAAGTTGATTGATTTTAAACAACAAAAGGGTGATACTCTTATAGCGGGAATGTTTAATGGATATCCAAAGTTTGTTATTGATTCGGTGGATTCGGTGTTGTTGAATGATGGCTTATATCACAAAAGAATTTTTCTGCCTCAATACTATACCCATAATAGGCAATTTATTGAGGGCGTTGGTACTGATTTCGGGATTGGTACATATACAAATGATTTTGGAGAGAGTAGAATTGGCTTAAAGTGTTTTCAATCAAAAGGAAAATCCATCTACAATTCAATTCCAAATGAAACTCAATGCCAGCGATGCAGCACGAATGTTTTTTCAGGGATTGATGAATTGAAGATTGAGTATAAAATCTATCCCAATCCTTTTAGTGAGCATATTTATATTGACGTGCCGGATGTAGCTTTACTGAAACTTTATGATGTTTCGGGGAGGGTGATGTTTGAGACTTATGATATAGTTAACGATAAGCCTGTTTCTGTTCCGGCTACCTTAACCAATGGGTTTTACGTTGCTGAAATTGGCTTGCTCTCCGGTGGTAGTTTAAAGAGAGTGAAGTTGATGAAAGAGTGATGCGAAATTTTAATCGCGCATCAATACTTGCAAGGTTGTTCTTGACAACTGTCTGAGCAGTATGTCTTTTCCGCTGGTGAGTTTGTTTACGATGCTGTCGTTGAAATGACGAATGGTGAGCAGCGTAAGATTTTCGATTCTGGTAATGGAGAAATCATTGCTGAGTTCTTCAATTACGTTGTCAATCTTTTCGCGTTTGAAGTCCACCACAACGCTGAAGCTGATTGCCTGATTTTGCATCATGTTTACGCGAAGCCTATGCTCGGCAAACTTTGTGAAGAGTAAACTCAAATGGTCTTCGGCAATGAATGAAAAGTCTTTTACGGTAAAAGAAAGCAGCACCTGTGTTTTCTTTTTGATGATAACAGGAGGAAGGAAATTAGTATTTGCATTGGCACTGATTACAGAACCGCGTTTTGCAGAGTTTACAAACGAACGAACCTCCAGAGGAATGTTCTTATTCTGAATAGGCTTGATGGTTTTCGGGTGAATGACGCTTGCGCCATAGTAGGTCATCTCGATAGCTTCGTGATAACTTAATTCACTGATGAATTGCGCTTCGGGAAATTCCTTAGGGTCGGCATTCATAATACCCTCCACATCTTTCCACACGGTCATGCGCTCGGCATTCAAAGCATAAGAGAAAATTGCTGCAGTATAATCGGAACCTTCGCGACCAAGTGTGGTGGTGAAGTCCTC